>NZ_JABBDR010000277.1 GCF_018854495.1 Acidithiobacillus ferruginosus | reverse complement strand
GATCTTGGGCACCCTGCTCAACACACTATTCCTTCACGCCGTTCCGGGTCTGGCCGTCAGCGGCCATAACCTGGTCAACCTGCCGATCATCCGCTCCGTTGCAGATCTGCAGGGCATGCTGCAAATGCCGGACTGGGGGATGATCGGATCGAAAGCCGTCTGGGTGACGGCCATCGCCCTCACCTTTATCACCAGTCTGGAGAGCCTGTTATCCATCGAGGCAGCGGACAAACTGGATGTATTCAAACGACGTACGCCCCTTGATCGCGAATTACTCGGACAAGGTATGGCTAATATTGCCAGCGGTCTGATCGGCGGGCTTCCTGTGGCGGCGGTTATCGTGCGCAGTACGGCTAATGTGGCGGCTGGGGCCCGCACCAAGGCGAGTGCCTTTCTGCATGGCTTGTTCCTGCTACTCGCCGTTCTGTTTCTGGCGACGTTGCTGAACCAGATTCCGCTGGCTGCCCTAGCATCCATCCTGATTTTCGTCGGCTTCAAGCTGGCCCACCCAAGCATATTCCAGCGCATGTTTCGGCTGGATAAATCCCAGTATCTGCCGTTCATGATCACCATCGTGGCGATTCTCTTTACCAGCCTCATTACCGGCGTGATCATCGGCTTGCTAGCCGGGGTGTTCTTTGTCCTCAAGGCTAATTACCATAGTGCCATAGAGATTGGCCGAGAGGGCCCCGCTTATAAAATTGCTCTGAACCGGGAGGTGACATTTGTCAACAAGGCGCGGCTTTCCCACATCCTGGAACGACTGCCAAAGGGCGCAGAGGTCATACTGGATGGTGAACATGTGGGTTTCATCGATCACGATGTCCTTGAGGTGATCAGGGATTTTGAACGCTCTGCACCCTTGCGCGAAATCCGCCTACGGGAACAGGGCTTTGATGCGCCGGTGCTGAAGGCTCCCATCTGACACCGACATGTGTGGAAACAGGCCATCGGAGTTCCCGATGGTTCCACCGTCCGACCTGATCCGGTAATGTACAAGACCCCGGATGCCCGGCTGCCAAATATGCTTGACGTTAACACCGTAATAACGGTATCTTAGCGAGCTTTTCCGGGCAGTCCCGGCGAAACCCTTGTTGGAGGTCTGTGATGTACGCGGTCATTGAAAATGGTGGCAAGCAGTATCGGGTGACAGTGGGCGACAAGCTCCGGCTCGAAAGAATGGAAGTAGAGCCCGGTGCCGAACTCGCACTGGACCGTGTACTCATGGTCGGCGTTGGTGAAGATGTCCAGGTAGGTCGGCCGCTGGTGGAAGGGGCCGCGGTGAAAGCCACCGTACTCAGCCAGGGCCGCGCGAAAAAGGTACATATTTTCAAGATGCGTCGGCGCAAGCACTACCGTAAGCAGCAGGGCCATCGTCAGTACTTTACCGAAGTCCGCATTACCGGCATTGAAGCCTAAGGAGCACAATCATGGCACATAAGAAGGCTGGCGGTTCCTCCCGTAACGGTCGCGATTCCGAGTCCAAGCGTCTGGGCGTCAAGCGCTACGCCGGACAGGAAGTCATCAGCGGCAACATCATCATTCGTCAGCGTGGCACCCAGTTTTATCCGGGCGCCAACGTCGGCATCGGCAAAGACCATACCCTCTTTGCCACCGCCGAAGGTGTCGTGAAGTTCGAGCGCAAAGGTCCGCGCCAGGTACGCACCGTCAGCGTCGTTTCGGTAGCCTGATCAGGCTGCCGCCCGGAGGGACCCCGCCCCGTTTCTGCGGGTGCGGGGTTTTTCTATGAAATTTATTGATGAAGTACGCATTCATGTGGCGTCCGGCAACGGTGGCCACGGCGCGGTGAGCTTTCGCCGCGAGAAATTTATTCCTTTTGGCGGCCCCGATGGCGGCGATGGCGGGCGCGGCGGCAGTGTTTATCTGGTGGCCCAGGCCAGCCTCAACACTCTCATCGATTTCCGTTACCAGCGCCGCTATCGCGCCGAAAATGGTCACGGCGGCGCCGGGCGCCAAATGACCGGCCGCGCCGGCCACGACCTGGAGATCAAAGTCCCGGTCGGTACCCTGGTGTATGACGACGACACCCATGAATTGCTCGGTGACCTGCGATTCGAAGGCGAACGGCTGTTGGTCGCCCGGAGTGGCCGCGGGGGGCACGGTAATCTGTCCTATAAATCGAGTACCAATCGCGCCCCTCGTCAGTTTGAGAAAGGCGGCGCGGGTGAGGAACGGGATCTGCGCCTGGAGTTGCGCCTGCTTGCCGACGTCGGCCTGCTGGGACTGCCCAACGCCGGCAAAAGCACCCTGATCCGTGCCGTCAGTGCCGCCCGCCCCAAAGTGGCGGACTACCCCTTCACTACCTTGTATCCCAATCTCGGCGTCGTGCGCGTCGCAGCGCACGAGTCCTTTGTGCTTGCCGATATTCCCGGCCTCATTCCGGGCGCCTCTGAAGGCGCAGGACTGGGCACCCGCTTTCTCAAGCACCTGAGTCGCACCCGCCTGCTCCTGCATCTGGTAGACATGGCCCCCGTTGACGGGAGCGATCCGGCGATGAATATCCGCGCACTGGAGATGGAGCTGGCCGCCTACAGCCCAGCCCTGGCCATGCGTCCCCGCTGGTTGGTGGTCAACAAGTCGGACCTCCTTCCGGGCGAAGAAGCCGAGGCAAGGTTTCAACAGATCTGCAAGGCCCTGCAATGGGAGAGCCCCGCCTTTCTGATCTCGGCCGCCAGTGGCGCCGGGTGTGAGGCTTTGGTGTATGCCATCTGGCAGGCCCTTCCCGACCTTCCTCCGGCCGCTGACCCTATGCAGACAGAGGACTGGGGCGACGAAAGCGATGCAGACGAGCGCCTTGAAAACTGGGAGGGCGACGATCTCGATGCCGACTGGGAGGAGGAGCAGGTGTGAGTCGCGACCTCAAAACCGCGCAACGCTGGGTCATAAAAATCGGCAGCAGCCTGCTCACCAATAATGGCCAGGGCCTTGATCTCGCCGCCATCGAGGCCTGGGTTACGCAAATACTGGTGCTGCGGCGGCATGGTATTGAACTGGTGCTGGTTTCTTCGGGCGCGGTAGCTGCCGGCATGGAGCGCCTCGGCTGGTCGACTCGCCCAACGTCGCTCCACCAACTTCAAGCGGCTGCCAGCGTCGGCCAGGCTGCACTCATTCAGGTTTATGAAGATTTTCTGCGCCGGGGCAACGTGCATGGCAGCCAGGTCCTGCTGACCCATGAAGATTTGCAGGATCGTCAGCGTTACCTCAACGCCCGCGCCACCCTGCGCATCTTGCTGGAGATGGGTGTAATCCCCATCATCAATGAAAATGACGCCATTGCCAGCGCCGAAATCCGCTTTGGCGATAATGACACACTGGCGGCCATGGTCGCCAATCTGCTGGAAGCAGACCTGCTGGTGATACTCACCGATCAGGCCGGGCTTTATGACAGGGACCCGCGCCACGACCCCCATGCCGGCCTGCTTTCGGAAGTGCAGGCCGGAGACCCGGAACTGCTACGGATGGCCGGTGGTGCCGGGACAATGCTGGGGAGCGGAGGCATGATCACCAAGGTGCGGGCAGCCAGCCGTGCCGCCCAGTCGGGCGCCGCCACCCTTATCGCCCCGGGCAGCGCCGACAACATCTTGTTACGCATCTGGTCCGGGGAAGAGGTGGGGACGTATTTTCGTCCGGGCGTCGCCAAACTGGCTGCGCGCAAGCGCTGGCTGGCGGGGCAGTTGCGCCCGTCCGGGACACTCCATCTGGACGCGGGCGCCGTGCGGGTACTCCGGGAAAAAGGCAGCAGTCTACTTCCAGTCGGTATTACCGCCAGCGAGGGCGACTTCCAGCGCGGCGACCTGGTGCGCTGTGTGGACCCGGAAGGTCATGAGGTCGCGCGCGGCCTGGTGAACTTCGCGCAGCAGGAAGTCCTGCTGCGGCTAGGTAAGGGCAGCAAGGCACTCTGCGCATTGTTCGGCGATGTGGACGAGTTCGAGATCATCCACCGTGACAACCTGGTGCTCAGCAGCGACCACGGCTAATTCGTACTGGCTCCGGGTGCATCGTCGTCCCTTAGCGAACAAATCCCCACGTCCTGCATACCAAGACAGGTGCCATAGAGATAGAGGCTGTGGTCGCTGATAAAAAAGCCCTGGTTCGCAGCGAGTTCCCGCTGCCGGGCCTCCAGCATCTCGTCGAAAAACTCCAGCACCTTACCGCAGGCGGTACACACCATATGATCGTGGTGGCCGGTCTCATTGAGCTCAAAGACCGCCTTATCGCCCTCAAAGTGGTGCCTTCGCACCAATCCGGCCATTTCAAACTGCGTAAGCACTCGATAGACCGTCGCCAGACCCACTTCTTCACCGGTCTCCAGCAACAACCGGTAAATTTCCTCGGCCGTAAGATGCCGTGCGTCGCTGTCCTCAAAAATGCGGAGTATCTTCAGCCGCGGCAAGGTCGCCTTGAGGCCGGCGCGTTTCAATTCATCGCTGTTCATTCGTTCGTCGATCATTCGCTCGTAGCAATGGCCATGCGTAATGGTTTAGGATAGTTGCACCTGACGCCCAAGACAAGGACCATGAGAAGCTTCCGCCTGATTATTCTGCTTACTTTCTGTGCCCTGCCGCTCGGCGCCTGCAGCATTTACCGCGTCGACGTGCAGCAGGGCAATGTCATCACCACCAAGGAGCTGGCCGAACTACACCCGGGTATGGATGAGCTGCAGGTGCGCGCCATCCTTGGCTCGCCACTCCTGCAGGACCCTTGGCATCCCCATCAGTGGGTGTATGCCTACAGCTTCAAGCCGGCCTATGGCAATACGGAGGTCCGCAAGGTTCTGGTGCTTTTTGACAAGGACGACAAGCTGATCGGCGTACAGGGAGACGTACGGAGCTCCACGCCGACGACAGCGGCCACCGCGTCTTAGGGATGGCCGGAGTGCGGGGCGTCCCCAGGTTCTTGTGCCCCCAACACGCGCGGCGGGCCATATACGGCCCGCGCACGTTGAGCGAAGCGTTGCACCATGGTTTCCGCCGCCTGCTTGAATATGGGTTCTAGAAACGCACCCAGCAACCGGGACGCGAACTCAAAACGCATATCCAGGGTTACTTTGGTGCCCCTGGCGTCCAGTTCCAGTTGCCAGAGCCCTTCCAGAAAGCGGAAGGGACCATTGACCAGCCGCACCTCCGCCATCTTTGGCCGCTGGTAACGATTCTTGGTGGTGAAGGATTTGCCAAAAGCGCCGTGGGAGATGGTGATCTCGGCAACCACTTCATCCTCTTTTGACTGGATGATCCGGGTTCGCCCACACCAGGGTAAAAATTGCGGATAGGCGCGGATATCCTCTATCAGGGCAAAAATCTGCGCCGCACTGTAAGGCAGCACGGCGGTCTTACAAATATGATGCATGAAATCCTCTCAATATCGGCGCTGCCCCAGCGCATGCGCCTGTACCCAACGATCTATCCGTACCAAAAACCATTCCACGACCCGCCGCCAGCGGGGCCGTTTGCGCCAGGGCTCCGGGTCGATGTTCCGCGCCTGGGCGAATTCACGTAAAAACAGGGTATGCAGCAATAGCGCCGCGAGGGGAGCACGCAGCTCCAGGTTCAGTTCATGGTTGAACCACAGGCTCAGAAAATCGAGATTCGCGGAGCCGATGGATGCCCAGGAATCATCCACCAACAGATATTTCGCATGCAGAAAGGCACCCTCATATTCGTATATATGCACCCCTCTGCGCATCAGTTTTTGATAGTACGCCTGAATCCCGAATCGCAAAAGCGGATGATCGGTGATTCTGCCGGCGAGCAGAAGTCTGACGTCGACACCCCGTTGAACGGCATGATACACCGCCCGCAGGACGATAGGATCGGGATTGAAATAGGGAGTAGCGATCCAGATACTGCGGTGCGCCGCACGGATGGCGGCGAGCAGACGGCGACGCACCGCCAGATTTTTCGGCGGCGCCCCCTCTACGAAACGGCCGAAACCCCACCACAAGGTATCGGAGGGGAAGGATGCCGCCGTGCCCGGCGACGGAAGCGACTCGGGGCGATGACGAAAAAAAACCTGGCGGCCCTGTTCCGCCAAGCGGCCACGACAGGCAAAGAGCATCTCCCGATAGGGCACGGTGCCGGGAACGCCGGTGAGCCAGTCATCTGCAATCGCGAAACCACCAACCGCCGCCCACTCACCATCCACCACGACGATGCGCCGGTGGCTGCGCCGCAGCCTTTTTTCCAGCCCTTTGGTTTGCAGGTGATGGTACCAGTGTAACTGGGCACCAGCGGCGCGCAACTCAGCCGCCCAGGCGGCCGGAAAGCTGCGGCTGCCCAGAGCGTCCAGGGTGATATAGACCTCCACCCCAGCCGCCGCCTTGTCGCAGAGGATACGCAAGACACGCCGGGGCCAGTCGCCTCCGGCAAAAATATAGTTCTCAAAGAGAATCTCGTTGTGCGCGTCGCGCAGACACTGCTCCAACCATTCGGCGATAGCAGGCATCTCGCTCAGCAGCACGGCTTCGGGAATGGGCTCCCAGCGTCTTTGGCGATGCGCCGCGAAATGGTCGGGCAACAGCTTCGGCACGTCTTCAGGCTCCGCTATGGTGCATGCTGGTTACCTTCCACAGGAACGGCGACAAAGTCAATGCCACCTTTCTGCGCACTGGCCTTTTCCCGTACAATACGCGACTGACCGGCACGGGAGGTGCAGGATGAGCAGCACCATCGCCCTCAATCGCGAGGCGAAACATGAATACTTCATTGAAGAGCGCTTTGAAGCCGGCATGGTCTTGCAGGGCTGGGAGGTGAAGTCGCTGCGTGCCAACCGGCTCACTCTCAAAGACAGTTATATCATCGTCAAAAATGCGGAACTCTGGTTGCTGGGCGCGCACATCAGTCCACTGCTTACCGCCAGCACCCATATAAACCCTGACCCGACACGCACCCGCAAGCTGCTGATGCACAGGGAACAGATCAATCGCATGATCGGTAGTGTCGAGCGCAAAGGCTTTACGATCGTGCCCCTGGCCATGTACTGGAAGCAGGGCCGTGCCAAAGTGGAAATCGCACTGGTGAAGGGCAAACAGGAGCACGACAAACGTGCCACGGTCAAAGACCGGGAATGGCAGCGGGACAAGGCGCGCATCATGAAGGGCGGGGCGCGGGATGTCTGAACGGCGTCAGGGGACTTTTCTCTTTCAGGCGCTGATTCTGTTCCTTTTTGCCTTCTGGCTGTTGGCCTTTCATACCGGAAATTCCAGCCTCTGGGACATTGATGAGCCCAACAATGCCCAGGCTCTGAAAGAAATGATGGTGCATCACAACCTGGTGGTCCCCACATTCAACGCAGCACTGCGTCCCGACAAACCCATCCTCAATTACTGGTTGATGTGGGCCGGGGTACAGGTGCTGGGAATGAACAGTTGGGGTCTGCGTATCGGCTCGGTGGCCATGGGGGCGCTGCTGGTATTCTATCTGGCGCTGGCCTTGCGTCGCCCCTATGGGGAGCAGACTGCGCTGCTGGCCGGACTACTGGCTGCCACCGCCCTCCATAGCCAGATCATCTTCCGGGCCGCAGTGCCGGATCCTCTGTTGATTCTCTTTGTCACTATCGCACTGGTTTCCTACCTGCGGGGTTATCTTTACCCGGAAAAAGCGGAGCGTGACTATCTGATCGCCTACGCAGCGATGGGGTTGGCGACCCTGGCCAAAGGCCCCATAGGCTTTCTCCTGCCCGGCCTTGTCATTGTGGTTTTCCTGCTGCTGCGCCGGGAACTGCCGGGTCTTTGGCGCCGCGGCCACCTGGCCTGGGGTATACCACTGTTTTTGGTCGTCACCCTACCCTGGTATCTGGCGGTGGGCATGGAGACCCATTGGGCCTGGGATCGCCTGTTCATTGATCAGCAGAACATCGATCGCTACGCCGCCGCCATGCAGGGGCATTGGGGTCCGATTTATTATTATTTCTTCACCATGGCGTTGGCGCTGCTGCCCTGGACGATTTTTCTGCCGCAAACCATTGCGGAAATCTGGCAGAGACGGACGACGCTGCTGCAACAGGCACCTGCCGATACCTTCATGCTGGTCTGGGTCGTTATCTGGGTCGCTTTTTTCAGCCTCGGCGCCACCAAGCTCCCCAATTACGTCTGGGAAGCCTACCCCCCCCTCTTTGTCCTTATTGCGGCACGCCTTTACCGGGCGTTGAACGGGACGGAGCCCCTCGGTCGTCGCGGTGTCGTCCTGTCCCTCGTGGCTTTATTGCTGGTGGGTATCATTCTGGCGGCCCTGGGGGTCTGGCTGGTACCGGAAAAAATTCCGCCCCTGGGCGGCATGGCCTATCTGGGCCTGCCCTATATCGCCGCGGCGCTGCTCAGTCTGCTCTTCGCCTGGCGAGGCCTGCTGCTGCCGGTCATCAGCAGCCTCGGAGCAGGCGCGGTGGCCCTCACAGCCTGCCTGGTATTGCTGGCCATACCCGCCCTGGATGTCTTGAAACCCTCGGTGACCATGGGCCGCATGATCCGCGCCAATGTGGGCGCACGACCCTACGCCATCGCGACCTGGCAGTGGTTTGAGCCCAGTTTTCTCTTTTATGGCGGGCGTGGCGCCATGCGCGTGCATCAGTTGAAAAACCCGCAGGAGATCCGGCGCGTCGTTGCCGATGGCCACGGCACCGCCTATCTCGCCCTGCCGACCCGCGATGTACCGGCCCTGCGGACAGGATTACCCGGAGCGTTGCATGTACAGGAACTCTACTCGGGTTATGAACTCTATAGTCGGCAGCATATCGCCCTGTTGCGCATCGAGTCCCCCATATCTTTGGAGAAAAATGGATCATGACGATTGTTCGCGCAGTTCAGACCCTGACCCGTTCGCTGGCGTTTGGCGGAGTCATCCTGACCACGAGCATCGGCATCGCCCAGGGGGCGACAGCGGCCTCCGATCATGATCTCGACTACTGGCAAGCACTGAGCCACACCCGCTACATCGAAGAAGGCAGCAAAGGGCCCATCCTCTATGATTTTCTGGATCCCAACTGCCCCTATTGCCACCAGACTTATGTCTGGCTGCAAAATCCCGTTGATGGTGGACAATTGCGCGTGCGCTTCGTCATCGTCGGCTTCCTGTCGCCCGGCAGCAAGGGCAAGGCTGCAGCCATTCTCGCGGCACCCGAGCCTCTGGCCGCCCTCCGGCGGACGGAAAAAGGTTTTGCCATGACCCAAAACGGTCCGGAAGGTGGCATCCAGCCTGCCGACGCCACAGTGATCGCCAACGTGCAGAACCAACTTCAATTCAACCAGTCCCGTCTTGACGGCAAAGAATCCGAACTTTTTGGGATGGAAGGTGCTGCTGTGCCTTTTCTGGTCTACCAGCGGGGCAAAAAAATCCATTATCTTTTAGGCCCACCCGATAACGCACAATGGAAAGACCTGCTCGACGCTTCATGAGCCCGGCGAGGCTATCCGGCCTGATCGCGGTGCTGGTGGCGAGCGCGGCAGCCGGTGCCTTTGTCCTGGTTCTCTGGCTGCAATTCGCACGGGGCTACGAACCGTGCAGTCTCTGTGTGTATCAGCGCCTAGCCAATGTCGCCGTGCTGCTCATCGTCGTGATGGGATTTTTCTGGACGGGTGCGGCACGGCGCGGATTGTTGATACTGGCCAGTGGCTATGCCCTGGCGGGCGCGGGGCTTGCCGGGTGGCAATGGCATCTCAGCGCGATCGCAAGCCACGCACCCGAGGCATGCACAGCAGTGGATATCTTCCGGAGTGGGCGTAGTTTCGGACCTTGGGGCAAAGAGGCGGCCTCGGTCTTCTCGGGACAGGGATCCTGTGCCGCCGCCGGAGCCCGCACCCTGGCTGGATGGCCCGTTACGCACTGGAGTCTGGTCTTTTTCCTCACCTGCGCCGTACTGCTGTGGCTTGCCCAATGGCTTTCCAGACGGCAAGACGGGCGTTAGGCCGCGACCGCAAAAACAGGGTTTTCGTCTTCTTCAGTTTGGCCATCGCCAGTCACGACGCAGGGTTTCCAGTACGTCAAGCGCCCGACCCGTGTCCAGGGCGAGCGCATTCACATGCCCCATTTTGCGCCGCGGCCTGGCCTCCTTTTTCCCGTACAGGTGGGGCTTGAGCTGGGGATGACGCAGCAGCGCGTCCCAGTCCGGCCCTCCCCTATCCCAGAGGTCACCCAGCAGGTTCATCATCACCACAGGGCTGATCAGGCGGGTATCCCCGAGAGGCAGTCCGCAGAGGGCCCGCACCTGCTGGTCGAACTGGCTATGCACACAGGCGTCCACGGTAAAGTGGCCACTGTTGTGAGGACGGGGCGCCATCTCGTTCACCAACAGTTGACCGGTGCCATCCACAAAAAATTCGACCGCCAACACGCCGACATAATCCAGCGCCCCGGCAATCCGTGCGGCGCTGTATCGCGCCTGCTCCTGCAGCGGTTCGACGGCACGGGCGGGTACGATGCTGAGGTCGAGAACGCCCCGGTAATGGATATTTTCGGCCACCGGGTAGAACACCATCATGCCTTCGATAGTGCGCGCCAGAATGACGGAAAGCTCCTGAGCCAGCGCGACGCGCCCTTCTAGCACCGCTTCCGTCTCCCCCAGTGATATCCAGGCGGCAGCCAGGTCTGCTGCGGAAGCCACATCAATCTGCCCCTTGCCGTCATAACCGAGACGCGCAGTCTTGAGAATGGCCGGAAAGGGCACGGCTGCCGCTGCCGCTGCCAAGTCAGCGGCGCTGCGCAGCAGTGCGAAAGGCGCAACAGCCAGATTCAGGTCGCGGAAAAAGGCCTTTTCCCGTGCCCGATCCTGGGCAATGGCCACCGCCCCGACGCCGGGATGCATCGGCACCTCCCGGGCGACACGCTCCAAGGCAGCCAGCGGAACATTCTCGAATTCCGTAGTAACCGCCGCACAGGTACCCGTCAACTCCCGTAATGCGTGGATATCGTCATACGCCGCGCAGAGATGGCGGTCTGCCACCGCGGCGGCGGGACAATCCGGATCGGGGTCCAATACCCATACGCCGTAGCCGACTCGCCGGGCGGCGAGGGCAAACATCTGACCGAGTTGTCCGCCACCGAGCACGCCGAGAGTAGCGCCGGGCAGGATCAAAGGCCAGTCTCAGGCAAGGTCATGGCCATCACTGCAGTCTCCTGGCGCGCGCGAAAATCCAACAGGCGCCGGACCAGCGCCGCATCGGCGCCAGCCAGCATCGCGGCAGCAAACAGCGCAGCATTGGCAGCACCCGCCGCGCCGATGGCAAAGGTGGCCACCGGCACCCCCTTTGGCATCTGCACGATAGACAATAGAGAATCCAGGCCTTGCAGATGCCGGGAAGGCACCGGTACGCCCAGCACCGGCACGATGGTCTTGGCCGCCAGCATGCCGGGCAGGTGCGCAGCGCCGCCAGCGCCGGCAATGATACATCGCAGCCCCCGTGGCGCGGCACCAGCCGCATATTCAAAAAGGAGGTCCGGCGTGCGGTGTGCGGATACGACACGCTGTTCGCAGGGAATGGACAACGCCTGCAGATGTTCCACCGCGGCGCGCATCACTTCCCAGTCGCTTTCGCTGCCCATCACCACACCTACTACCGGTTGTTCCATACCTGCCCCTCTACGCCCTGACCCCAAACGAGTTATAATGCCTGTCATGGAAGAAGCGCTCAAGACCAGCCATCGGGCCATCCGCAGTTTCGTCCTGCGCCAGGGCCGCATCACCGCTGCGCAGACACGGGCTGTTGCGGAATATTTGCCAGCCCGACAGATAGATGCCCATGCCGAATGGCGGGATCCCTGGAATAACCAAAGGCCGCTTATGCTGGAAATAGGCTTTGGTAACGGTGAGCACTTGGCCGCCATCGCCGCGCAACGGGCGACTTGGGGCTGCATCGGCATCGAGGTGCATACACCCGGCGTCGGGTCCCTGCTGCTGCAACTGGTGGAGGCCGGAACCGACAACGTCCGGATCGTCCACGACGATGCGGTCACTTGGCTGAAGACTCTGCCGGACGCTCTTCTGCGCTGCATCATCATTCAGTTTCCTGACCCATGGCCTAAAAAACGGCAACAAAAACGTCGTCTTATCCAGCCGGATTTTGCGGCAGTGTTGTGCCGCCTGCTGCAGCCCGGAGGCGAACTGCAACTGGCCACGGACTGGGCGGATTATGCCGGGCAGATGCTCGCAGTGCTCAACGCCACCCCGGGCCTGCAAAATGCAGATCCCGACAATGGCTATGTCTTCCGCCCCGACAACCGCATCCTGACTCGATTCGAGCGGCGCGGGCAACGACTGGGGCATGCGGTTTATGACCTCTGCTATCGACGCATCCCGTGACTGCCAAGCACTCCGACTGTGTGCATTGCCTCATGCGCGGACGAAGCATTTTTGCCGGGTTGAGCAGGGAAGAAGTCTGCGAACTCGGCATGGACGTCCACGATATCCACGTCCCGACAGGAACGCCGATCTATCACGAGGGCGACCCTGCGCAATATGCCTATACGCTTCGTCAGGGCGGCATCAAGCTGGTCAAGAGTCTGCCCAATGGTCACGCTCAGATCGTTCGCCTGCTCCACCACGGCGACCTCCTGGGTTTTGAAGGATTGCGCACCGACCGGCATCGTCATAGTGCCATTACCTTGACCGGCACCGATCTCTGCCGCCTGGAACTGAGGGCACTGGATGCGCTTTCCCAGCGTCTCCCGGCAGTGCGTGAAGCCATTTTCGCGCGCTGGCAGCAGGCACTGCAGGAAGCCGAGGACCGCATCGTCGAACTGGGTGCCAAAAAGGCCGATGCCCGGCTGGCCACGTTCCTCTGCCAATGGGTCGGTGCCTATCCGCAACAACGTGCGGCGCCTTTCCCCCTCACCCGTCAGGACCTGGGGGAGTTTCTTGGCCTTTCCACCGAGCACGTCAGCCGCATCATGGCGGACCTGAAACGCCACGGGCTGCTCCACGAACACAAGGGGCACATCGAGATTCCTGATTCCCGAAACCTGTTCCTGTACGCCAGCAGCGACGGCACCCGCGCCTGAACCTCCCTGTTAGTTAACTAAATCAGTCAACTTTGATAATTCTCAATGCAGGCACACTCACTGCGTCCTATGGTGGGAAGGTGAGCGTCTCAGGGCACCAGTTGGTGCTCCAACATCGTTGCCGACAAGGGGGTGATATCATGTTTTTCAGACAGATTCTTGAAACCGAAACCAGCACCTACACCTACATCCTGGGCGACCCGACCTGGCACGAGGCCGTGGTTATCGACTCTGTTCTGGAAACCGTCGATGAGGTACTGCGCATACTTGATCGGGAATCCATGCGACTTGCATACGTGCTCGATACCCATGTCCACGCCGACCACGTTACCGGCGCCGGCGCACTGCGTGCGCGCACCGGTGCACAAGCCGTGATCAGCCGCGGGGCCGCCGTATCCTGTGCAGACGTGCTCGTGGATGATGACGATTTTATCGTGCTGGGTGATGACGTCATACGGGTCATTAGTACGCCCGGCCACACTCCAGGATGCGTTAGTTACCGTTGGCGCGACCGGGTTTTCACGGGCGACGCACTATTGATCGGGGGCTGTGGCCGCACGGATTTTCAGGGTGGCGATGCTGGGGCGCTCTATGACAGCATCGCCGGGAAGATCTTCACACTGCGCGACGAGACCCTGGTCTATCCGGGCCACGACTATGCCGGTCGCTACGTCAGTTGCGTCGGCGAGGAAAAGCGTATGAACCGTCGCCTGGCGGGTAAAAGCCGGGAGGAGTTCATCGCCATCATGGCGGAACTCCACTTGTCAGAACCGAAGAAAATTCATGTTGCCGTGCCCGCCAACCAGCGCTGTGGGGCGCTCAGTGTATGAGGAGTACTTAAAGATGAGCAAACAAAATACCGTGCAAGGGGTACTGACAGGCATGAGACGCGGCGGCGGCGGCGGCGGTCAGGGACGCGGGCAGGGCGGCATTCGTTTCGGGAATGAGCCGGGCATGCGGCCTGCCGGCATGAGCCTCGCTGATGAAGAAGCGATGGAACAGCGGATGCTGGCGGGCAGCGGGAACACCGACAAAAGGGCACGTCATCAGCACGATCAGGAGGTCTTTCATACCCTGCTTCGCCATCACGACCAGATTCAGCGTGAATTGACCCAGCTTCCCAATGGCATACGTTCGCTGACGACTTCTGCCAACCCGGAGATTGTCGGCTTGCTGCACGACCATGTTCCGGCCATGCACCACCGGCTGGAAGAAAACTTTGGATTGCGCTTCTGGGATCCAGCCTTTCCCGAAATTTTCGCGCAACGTGAAAAGGTGCGGATGGAAGTGACCCTGGTACCCCATGGTGTCCTTGTGGAAGAGACCAGCGAGGATCCCAACGTGGTGGCCCTCATCCAGGCCCACGGCGCCGTCGTCAGCCTCTTCGTGCAACGCGGCTTTGCCCAGGCCCGGGAGGTCAGCCCCTTACCAGACAACTATCAGCGTGTACTGGGTGGCTGAGCAGTCTGCCGGAGGAGCATCAGCGTCCGGCCCGCCGGGCGCTCTGCTACGCCGATGCAGTATACTGTGTGAACGGGGCCGATTGCGGCTTCCTTCCACGTTTTCTGCTACTGAGGAATAGCATATGACCCAAGTGACCATTATCGGCGCAGGCTTTGGTGGCCTGACGGCCGTTCGCCATCTGCGTCGCCGGATGCCCGACGCGGAAATCACCGTCATCGCACCCAGGGCGGAGTTTGTTTACTACCCCAGCCTGATCTGGATTCCCACTGGGCTGCGGCAAGGCGAGAGCCTGCGGATTCCCCTGGACCGTTTCTTTCAGCGCCGACGGGTACAGTTTCATCAGGGTCGCGTCACTGGCCTGCGCGATGGCGGCCGTACCGTCATCACCGACCAGGGTGAAGTACGGAACGACGCGCTCATCATCGCCAGCGGCGGTCGCGGTATCCGTAAGTTACCGGGCATCGAGCACAGTTTCGCTATCTGCGACGGCATCGATGCCGCCGAGAACATCCGAGACCGCTTGGCGCTGATGGACAAAGGCACCATTGCCTTCGGCTTCGCCGGCAATCCCCTGGAGCCCACCGCCGTACGCGGTGGTCCGGTCTTTGAACTGCTCTTCGGAATCGACACTTACCTTCGTCAGATCGATAAACGCGGGCAAATCGAACTGGTATTTTTCAATCTGATGACCGAACCGGGCAACCGGCTGGGTCCGAAGGCGGTGGAAGGACTGCTCGCGGAAATGCAGCGGCGCGACATCCGCACCCATCTTGGTCATAAAATCAGTGGGTTCTCGGTAAACAAAGTAATGACCGAAGGCGGCGACATTGCCGCGGACCTGATCCTGTTCATGCCCGGCATGACCGGCCCGGACTGGGCCGCCGACAGCGGATTGCCCCTCTCTGCGGGTGGCTTTTTTCAGTCCGACCTGCACTGCACCGTTCCCGACCATCCGGGTGTCTTTGTCATTGGTGACGGGGGGTCTTACGCGGGCAGCCCGGACTGGCTACCCAAGCAGGGCCATATGGCGGACCTGCAGGCCGGGACCGCCGTGCATAACCTGCTCCTGTATTTGCAGGGGAAGGCGGCAGACGATACTTTCCGCAGCGAGTTGATCTGCATCGTCGACACCCTGGACAGCGGCATCATGGTCTATCGCAGCCCCAACCATGCCAGCATCCTGCCAAATTCGCTCTGGCATGCGGCCAAGGTCGCCTTTGAGTGGCGTTATCTGCTGCATTATCGCTGAGAAGTGCAAATGCGGCCCCGACGACGCGCGGCGGGGGTTCAGCGCTCCTGCCTGGGCGCACTATAATGCCGCCCTTTCCACGCTCCGCCCCGGCCGCCATAATGACGGCGGGCGGAATCCAGCGTCATAAGTGTATAGAACAGAGCCGCAACGGGCAGACTGAATGCCCGGAGGGGGTTCAGCGAGTAAAGCCGCAAAGTGGGCACATAGGCCGTCAGCATCAGCAGACAGGCGAGCAGCGCGGGCATCGCCAGCCAGGCATTTTCGGTCCAAAGTCCATACAGCAGCCCTCCTACCGGCCCGGCATAGAGAAAAGTCATCACCAATGTCGCCCCGAGCAGCCGCCAGGGGCTGAACCGCAATTGCACGTAGGCGGAGCGGGCTACCATCTGCCATATTTCGCCAAGTTGACGGTAATCCCGCAGACTATAGCTCTCCGTCCCTAAACCCAGCCAGATCGCGCCATGGGGCTTCAGTAGCGCTGCCAGCGTGCAGTCGTCTATGCGCGCGGCACGCATGGCGGCGAACCCGCCGGCCTTTTCGAGTGCCTCCCGACGCAGCAGCATGCACCCCCCCGCCGCACCAGCCAGAGTCCGGTGTGGGTCGTTGACCCAGGGAAAGGGGTACAGCATCTGGAAGAAGAAGATGAAGGGCGGAATCAGAAGACGCTCCCAAAAACCGCGGCAGGAGAGCATCACCATCAGCGAGACCAATGACAGGTCCCGATCCTCTATCCGGGTGACGAGGCGCTGCAAGACATCCGGCCCATGCACGATATCGCCGTCGGTGAACCAGAGAAACGGCACCGGGCCGGCCGCGGCCACCCCCTGGTCCATGGCCCAGACCTTGCCCGCCCAGTTTTCCGGCAGCGGCGTGCCAGTCAGCACCTCCAGACGGGAGGAGGCATCCATCTGCCGCGCCGCCTCCCGCGCGCACTTTGCGGTGCCATCCGTGCTCTGGTCATCCACCACGATGACCCGCAAGACGCCGGGGTAATCCTGCCTCAGCAGGGCCGTTACGCAGGCACCAATACCCTCTGCTTCATTACGCGCAGGCACCACGGCGGTAACTTCTGGCCAGCTTCTCTGTGGGTTGCTTTCGCGGGGTGGAAGACGCTGATCTGCCCGCCAGAAAGCGCCCCGCCCGAAGAACAGCACCAGCCAGGCCGCCAGAACGGCCCACACGGCCGGTAGCAGCCACACGTCGCTCAAGACTGAATACGCCACTGCCCTTCCGCAGAGGTGGCGGCCCCAGGATCTGCCATACCCGAACGCATACACGCCTGTTTGATGGCGAGGCGCAGATCGTTCTGCGAATCGGCCGCGCGCAAGGCATCGTCATATTCCACCAGTCCATCCATAAACAGCTGCAACAGGCTCTGATCAAACGTCTGCATACCGACGTCATTCGTTCGCGACATGGCGTCCTTCAGCAAGCCCACTTCACCCTTGTAGATCAGATCGGCAATGGCCGGAGTGTTGATCAGCACCTCCATTGCAGCGATTCGTCCGCTCTGCCCCTTGACCGGCAACAGGCGCTGTGAGACCACGGCACGCAAATTGAGCGAAAGATCCATGAGCAACTGTTTTTTACGATCTTCCGGGAAAAAATTGATGATACGTTCAATGGCCTGATTGGCATTGTTCGCATGGAGGGTCGACATACACAGGTGCCCGGTTTCGGCATAAGCGATGGCATGATCCATGGTGTCCCGGCTGCGCACTTCGCCGATCAGTATGACATCCGGCGCCTCCCGCAATGCATTCTCCAGCGCCCGCTCATAATTCAGGGTATCGATGCCCACTTCGCGCTGATTGACGATGGACTTCGCATTCCGGTGCAGAAACTCGATCGGATCCTCAATGGTGAGGATATGACCCGCCGCATTCTGGTTGCGATACTGGACCATCGACGCCAGAGAGGTGCTTTTCCCGGAACCGGTAGAACCGACGAAGAGCACCAGCCCCCGCGACGTCATGGCCAGATCTTTCAGTATCGGCGGCAGCCTGAGCTGCTCCAGACTGGGAATCTGGGTCTTGATGGCGCGCAGGACAAAGCTCAGTTCACCACGCTGGAAAAAGCCGTTGACCCGAAAACGCCCCACCTCGGGCACGGAAATGGCCATATTGATTTCTTTCTCGTGCTGGAACTCCTGCAAGCGCTCCATCCCCAGAATTTCCTTGGCCAGATTCAGCACCTGACCGGGTTTCAGCATTTCTGTCCCCAGCGGAACCGTCCGCCCGTCGACTTTCATGACCGGTGGCGAGCCCACGGTGAGGTACAGGTCCGAGCCGTTTTTTTCCACCATCAGGACCAGCAGGTCATCCAGTACAGACATAAATTATCCTCAGGCCACGTTCATGAAGCTGTCTTTGTTCTGTACCCGGCGCAGCGCATCTTCGCGAGTCACCTTGTGGGCACGCACCAGATCGGCAAGACACTGGTCCAGGGTTTGCATACCCTGATTTTGCCCGGTCTGGATCACCGAGTACATCTGCGCAACTTTGTTCTCACGAATCAGGTTGCGGATAGCCGGGGTGGCGATCATGATTTCGTGCGCGGCGACCCGTCCCTTGCCATCGGCCGTTTTGAGCAGAGTCTGGGAAATGACCGCGCGCAGGGATTCGGATAGCATGGCGCGCACCATGTCCTTTTCCCCCCCGGGAAAGGAATCGACAATACGGTCGATGGTTTTTGGTGCGGAGCTGGTATGCAGCGTCGCAAACACGATATGGCCGGTCTCTGCCGCGGTCAGCGCCAGGCGCATGGTCTCCAGATCGCGTAGCTCGCCCACCAGAATGATATCGGGATCTTCACGTAAAGCCGAGCGCAGGGCGTTTTCAAAGGAGTGGGTGCTGGCACCCACCTCGCGCTGGTTGATCAGGCACTTCTTGGGGGTGTGCAGGAATTCGATGGGATCTTCAATGGTAATGATGTGGTCGGCGCGATTCGCATTGATATGATCCACCATCGCTGCCAGCGTCGTTGACTTACCTGATCCGGTCGGCCCCGTGACCAATACCAGTCCGCGCGGCACGTTGATGATCTCCTTGAAAGAACCGGGCGCATGGAGGTCTTCCAGCGTCAGCACACTCGCAGGAATCGTCCGGAACGCCGCAGCCGGTCCGCGGTCCTGGTTGAAGGCGTTCACCCGAAAACGCGCCACACCCGGCAGTTCATAGGCGAAGTCGATTTCCAGGTTCTCCTCATACCCCTTCCGCTGGAAATCGTTCATGATGTCGTAAATCATGCTGTGTACGGTTTTACTGTCCTGCGCCTCCACATTCAGCGGACGGATGTCGCCGTTGATCCGCAGCATCGGCGCCAGACCTGCCGAGATATGGGTGTCCGACGCATTGTTTTTCACCGCGAAGGCGAGCAGTTCTGAAATATCCATCGTGCGGCTCCCGACATGAACGCCCCATGATTTGGGGCCAAAGGCTATTGGGCGTTACTATAGTCGACCTTGACCATTTCGCCCACGTCTGCCGGAGACCGATGTCCATCGCCGAACGCCTAGCCCATGTGCAATGGGAGATTGCCGATCACCCACCGCAGTGCTTGCTGGCTGCCAGCAAGCACGTTACGGCGGCGACACTGCGTGACGCCTATGCGCTCGGACTTCGCCACTTCGGCGAAAACTTCCTGCAGGAGGCCCTGGACAAACAGACGGCACTGAGAGATCTGGATGGCATCATCTGGCATTTCATCGGTCGCATCCAGCGCAACAAGACCGCCCTAATGGCCCGGCATTTCGACTGGGTAGAAAGTGTGGACCGCCCAGTCATCGCAGAACGGCTCCATGCCGCCCGCGCGGGCATGGAGCCGCTGAATGTGCTGATCGAAGTCGCCATCAGTGGGGAGGAAACCAAGGGGGGCTGCGCGCCAGAAGAGGTTCCGGAATTGGCCCTGGTCATTTCTCGGTTGTCCCGTTTACGGCTCCGCGGCCTGATGGCCCTGGTCCACCCGCAACCGGAGCTGGCAGAGGCCGACTTCCGCCGGATGGCAGAACTTTTTCTCGCACTGCGGCAGACCCAGGTCCATGCCGATCTGGATACCCTCTCCATGGGCACTTCGGCGGATTACCTCCAGGCCCTGCAACAGGGTGCCACAGAAATCCGTCTTGGCACCATCCTCTTCGGAGCCCGTGCCCAGGAGCCCTTATGATACCTCAGAATATCGTCTTCATTGGTGCCGGCAATATGGCTCGCGCCCTCATCGCCGGCCTGCGGCGTCAGGGCGTTGCGGGCGAGCAGATTCAGGTTCATGCCCCCAGCAGTGCACACCGTGACGCACTTGCCGAAGAGTTCGGCGTCCGCAGTCTGGCGGCAACGGCGCAAAGTCTGCCTGCCAACAGCGTGGTCATCTACGCTGCCAAGCCAAAGCAGATATCCGCAGTGCTCGCGCTGTGGCGACAGGCCTTCGCCGATGCCGGGGTGCTCTTCCTCTCTGTGGCCGCCGGCATCGGCAGCGCGCGCATTGCGGCCGAACTGAACCCCGGGAGCGCCATCGTGCGCGGCATGCCCAACACCCCGGCGCAAGTCGGTGCCGGAGCGACGGCCCTGTACGCCCGCGATTCGGTGAGCGCCGCGCAACGCCAGACTGCCGGGTTTATCATGTCCGCCGTGGGCCAGACTTACTGGCTGAGCGATGAATCCCTAATGGACACCGTTACGGCACTGTCCGGAAGCGGCCCTGCCTATGTCCTGCTGTTTCTGGAAGCCCTTGAAGATGCCGCCGTGCTGCAGGGCCTGGACCGTGCCACCGCGCGCGCCCTCGCCCTGCAGACGGTGCTCGGTACCGCACAGATGGCGGCTGCCAGCACCCTCAGCCCGACCGAGTTACGCCATCAAGTTACCAGTCCGGGTGGCACCACGGCGGCGGGTTTGGCGGTCTGGGAAGGGCACCTGCGGTCACTGGCGCAGCGGGCCCTGGGCGCCGCGGCGGAGCGCAGCCGCGCTCTGGGCAGCCCGGAAAAGGATACACCATGACCGAACTGAGTATTATGGCGGCACGCCTTACCAGCCTTCTTTTGACCTTGCTGTTCTGGGCAATTCTCATCCGCGCCATATTGTCCTGGGTGCAGCCCGATCCACGCAATCCGGTCATACAGTTTCTGGATCGGCTTACCGGACCCATTCTCTATCCTCTGCAGCGGGTCATCCCGCCCATCGGCGGATTCGACCTCAGTCCGCTGGCAGCCCTGTTGATCATCGAAGTGCTCAAGGGGCTGCTGGTTCATGCCATCCTCAATCTGGGCGGGTAACCCCTTTACGACGGACTGCAGCACATGACCTCCTCAGAAACACGCCCCCCATACCTGTGGGCAGACGGCGACGACCTGTATTTACGTGTCCACGTACAGCCGGGTGCCAAGACCGATGCCATCGGCGGATGTCACGGCGATGCCCTCAAAATTCGCCTGCGTGCCCGGCCCGTGGACGGCGCTGCCAATACTGCACTTTCGGCTTTGCTCTGTGCTACCCTGCGCCTTAAAAGACAGCAGATCACTTTGGTGCAGGGGGAGAGCGCGCGGGACAAGGTGCTCAGGATTAGCGCAGCGTCCACGCACGTTCAGACTCAACTCAGAAAATATGCCGAATCCGCCCACTCACCTGCTCTCGACAGGGAAGACCGATGAACAACAGCACAGCACTGCAGACTCTTGATGCCATCCTCGAAATCTATGGCCGCCCATTCAACGATCTGATTTATGAGGCGCAACAGGTGCATCGGCTACATTTTGATCCAAACGCCATCCAGTGCTCCACCCTCCTCTCCATCAAGACCGGCGGTTGCCCCGAGGATTGTGGCTACTGCTCC
>NZ_JABBDR010000276.1 GCF_018854495.1 Acidithiobacillus ferruginosus | reverse complement strand
CCTCATCGTTTTGTCTCAAAATAGCTCCTCACCGGCAGGCGGAGAACCCAGCAAAATCAGGCCATCCGCCCAGCCTGGGTCAGCGCTCACGAGACAGAATGATCCCTTTCGTCTTGCGTGCTTTTCTCGCTGTTCATGTGGCAATAAGGTGATCATATGAGCCAGCCCTTAAGTACGGACGACACAAACCTGGGTATGGTCCTGCCCCTGAGGATCGATATGGATCTCGCAGAGTATATGCGTATCCTAACCCCGGAGTTTTCGACGGCCATACCAATTGCAGAAACAGAGCTTTGCACCAAAGCGGGGGGTGCCGCCGTTCTACTCTCGACAGCGACTAACGACCATGGCCATCTTTATCGTTTTGAGGGCTGCGATCCCGTCACGGGAGATCTCATTTTCACTCCGACAGCAGAAGTCTCAATAGGAGACGATGCCTATCAGCGGACGCTGGTCTTTATAGAACAGGAAAAACAGATCTACATGGGGCTTTCGACTCTCAACTACAGGTACCAGAATCGGTATCACCTTTCCCCCCCATCTATGGTCTATGTAAGGAAAACTCGTGCGAATAAACGCGTAACCATAGAGGGTGATATCCTGCTGCGTCGTCTCGACGGTCGGACAGTCCTTGCTCGCCTGAACGATTTTAGTCCATCTGGCGCCAGCTTCTATACAGACGAGTCTTTTGCCTCCGGAGAAGCGCTCTTGGCGGAGATCGAGGTGCTCGATTGCGGAGTCTGTGAGACCGTGGTAACGACGGTGCGCCAGGAAAACCTCCCCGGAGGGCGTCCTTACCGGCATTTGATCGGTATCAAGATGCAACTTACCGCTGACCAACGCAAAAAAGCAGAGCAGCTTTATCTCTGTAAAAAGGCTGAGTTTATGAAAAAAATAGTGGACTCGTCACGCTCCAGGAATAGCTAACGCCATGCCCAAAGTCAGTACCCTCCCCGATTTTCTCGGTCTGCAGGATTCGGACTTTCTGGTCATTGATCGGTACCGGAATGCCTTGGACGCAGAAGCGCCGGCGCTTGCCCATGCTTTTTATGACTACCTGCTCGCGCACTCCGTCACCGCCGCCATTTTCCGGGACTTTTCCCCAGAACGCCTGGATGCCCTGATCCAGAAGCAGGCGGAACACGTCAGAAACCTGCTGGCCAGCCGCTTGGACGAACCTTGGCGGGAGTCCGTGAAAAGAATCGGGGCCTTGCACCACCGTCTCGGCATCGAACTCTCCTGGATCGCCGGCGCCTATGTCCTCTACTGGCGCCATTGGCAAAAAGCACTTCGGGCGCAGGCTCTCGCGAGCGACTGGCCTTTACTGCAGGACGCACTGATCCGTCTGCTGGTCGGCGACCTTATAATCCAGATCGAAGGCTATACCTACGCCGCGCGCGAAACGGACGCAGACAGGCTGTCCTTGTTTGATCTCCTGATGGGCGTGCTCGCGACTCCCCGCGGCAGCGACTCCCCGCGCCCGGAGGAGTTGCTGCAGCAGATCTGCGAAGCCTTACCGCGCAAGAACGCCGGCGTGCGCCTGGCCGGTTACGTGGTGAGCGACGCCATGGGAGAGGCATTAACCCTGGAATACCTGGCCGGACTCCCGTTGCCTGCGCTGCAGATTCCGAAGATCGCCGGAGATCCCTGCTGGGAAGCCTTGGAAAGCGGGCACACCGTCATTCAGTCCGTGGATGATCCGCAGGCGCCGGAATGGGTCAAGGCCTTGCGCAACCGCATCGAAGAAATCGGCTTCTTTCCTTTCAGATCTGAGGCTCTGCGTGGCGTAGGCCTGATCGGGGTGAGCGAGAAGGGGTATTTCCGTCGGGTGGGATCGGCGTACTACGACGCCTTTGCGCATCTAGGGGAACTGGTGCTTCTGATCCGCAACCAATCCCTACGCGACCCCCTCACCGGGTTACCTAACCGCACCCTCTTCCTGGACCGCCTGAAAATCGCCAGAGATCAAACACTGCGGCACGAGCAGCTTTTGGGAGTAGCGATCCTGGACATGGATGGATTCAAGCAGGTGAATGACCGCCTGGGCCATATGGCCGGAGACTATCTGCTGCAAGCCGTAGTGCAACGATTGCAGGCGCAGTTGCGGGCAGGGGATACCCTCGCGCGCATAGGCGGCGATGAGTTTGGCCTGCTGCTGCCCGGCCTGGAACACTTGGACGATCTCGAAGTCATCTGCGAGCGATTGCTCGCCGCCATCCGCGAGCCGCTGGAAATAGAGGGCGAAGCGGTCAGCATTTCCGGTAGCCTCGGCGTCACCATCTATCCCCTGGACGACAGCGATGCCAGCACCCTGATACGGCACGCCGATATGGCGCTCTATGCCGCCAAGGATGCGGGCCGAGACCAGTTTCATCTGCATACCCTGGCCCTGGATGAAGCCATACAAACAGAAGTGGCGATACACGGCATGGTGAAGCAGGCGTTGCACGAAAACCGGCTGGTCCTGCACTACCAGCCGATCGTATCCAGCGCCGGCACAGTTCTGGGCGTGGAAGCCCTCATCCGTTTGAATCACCCAGAGAAAGGGCTGCTTGCGCCCGCGGCCTTCTTCTCCGCACTGGATCATCCCCGCCTCGCGCGCCCCATCGGGCGCTTCGTCCTGATCGAGGCGTTGCGACAAGGAGCAATCTGGCAAGAGAAGGGTCTATCGCTGCTCGTCTCGCTGAATATCAGCACGCGCCACCTGCTCGACGCCCGTTTTCTGGAGGATCTGCAGGAAGCACTCGCCAGGCATCCCGGCCTGCGGCCGGAGCAGATCGAAATCGAGATCACCGAGTCTGCACCCTTGCACGACCTGCCAAGGGCGCAAGCCATTCTGAACAACTGCCATCGCCTGGGGGTACGCATTGCCATCGACGACTTTGGCACGGGCAACGCCTCCCTGACCTACCTCCAACAGCTCCCCTCCGATACCATCAAAATCGATCAGAGCTTTGTGCGCGACATCATCGATGATCCCAAGGATCTCGCCATCGTCACAGCGGTCATTACCGCCAATCGCATGCTGGGCCTGAAGGTGATTGCCGAGGGGGTGGAAATGGCAGAGCACGCCGATCTTCTGACCAAGATGGGTTGCAGTCACCTGCAAGGATATCTATTCTCCAGGCCGATTCCTGCCGAGGATATTCCTGCCTGGATAGCTCGTTTTCGCCCCGCTCCCAAGCTGGGGGCCGCCTTGCCCCCCATGGATATCCTGCCACCGATCCTGGAAGGGCATATCCTGCGTATACAGAAATTCCTCCGCGCCATGCGCCAGGAAAATCCATTCCCATCCCATGTCCTGGAAGAGGATGCCGAAACATATTGCCATCTGGGGCAATGGTTGCGGGGGGATGGCGCCCGCCGCTTTGGTCAGTCACCGGAGTTCGCGGGTCTCCTCGTCCGCCACGAACGGCTTCATCAGATCTCCCGTGCGGCCAAGTCTCTCCTGGATGCCGGGGATGCCGAGGGGGCCATGCATCAGGGAAACCTGCTGGATCTGGAAAACCGCTTACTGCTGGCCGAGCTGCTGACCTTGACGGGCAAAAGCCATGAGCGCGGCAAAACAGACCCGCAAGATTCGGCCTGATCCTGTCCCTGTGCAAACCTCTCGCAACCGACCCTTTTTGAGAGTCTCTCAACGTCCGTCACAGTGACACGCTGAATCAGTCCCTTACCGTTCTCATAATCCACTCTTGATTTGCTTTTCTCGGTTCATCCGGGAATGAACGGGTTTTGAGTTTGTCACTGTGACAACGCTCCGCCCTTCTCTTGCCTGGGCACCCCTGTCGCTCTGGAGCCCTAATCGCCAATGCCCTTGCCTTTCTCCTGGTCTCTCACCAGTCGCCCCTGCCCATTCATCTTCCCCAGCACCTTGTTCCAGCCCGCAGGACGCTGCGCATCTCCCGGGGTGAACGTGGCATACAGCCCTTTCGATGGGAGGGTCTTAAACCGCTCCTTCGGTATCGCGATACAGTGTGGCGCACCACCGCCGCCCTTCGCTCCCACATAGACATGACCTTCATCGACGGCAATCACCGCGCCCGTAAACGACCCTTTCCAGCCGTCCCTGCGGGCATACTCCGATCCATAAGCGTTTATCTGCGCTTTCGGCACCATCGGTTCCCGCTGCGCTCCGCTTCGGTCTGCCCGTTCTTTCCAGTCTTTGCGAGCTTGAGTTACCGCTTTACGCGCTTCCAGCAGATCCCCGGGGGGATACACAAAAACCGCTCCCCCTTCCCGCGGTTCTACCACGTATCCCGCCGCCAAATAGGCTTTACGCACGTCCTCAATTTTTGTCACCGCATCGGTCTGTAGCGCTTTCGCCAACTCCACCAACTTCTGCCGTCGGGCTTCAAGATCGGTCAGATCTGGAGAGGGCTTCTCTGACACCTTGACGGGCTCTGGTGTGGGCATTGCACGTATCGGCTTCTGAATAGGTACAGAGGGCCTTTCTGTCTCAATGACGGGCGCTGGCTTGGTCGGCTCTTGCTCGACCGAAACAGGGACTATCGGATATTTGAAGCCAAGAATTTTACGAACCTCGAATGCTTGTGCTTCGGTGTCAAACAGCATGATCTCACCATGCTTGTCCCTCATCGGCGCATGGTCAGCCGTTTCTTCCACAATATAGCGGATACCCGGCACCACCACAGAAGATGGTTTGTATTCCGGCTCAATGACTGGCTTGGCCTGCTCTGCGATGGCTTCCCGCGCCCGTCGCGCGAGATTCATATCGGCCACTTTCAACCCCGCCCGTAATGCCGCCATAGCGGCCTGCTCCTGAAATCTCACATCTCCGGTAAACTCCAGGGATTCCCAGCCCTTCGCCTGGGCGGTATCGATCATCAGCGGGATGTCGCCAGTGCCGTTCTTCGCCAGGATGAGCGGGCCTTGGTCAATCACTTCCGCCTTTCCCAGACGCAGATAAAGCCCGCCATCCTCCGGCATCCACCGGCAGTATATGTCCCGCTCCGCCATCTCCGCCGAATAGGCGGGGTTATATTTCCGGGTCAGCGTCTCTGCCCGCCATGCCTGCCAGGTAGAGCGTTGCGGGTGACGGATACCGGGCCGGGTTTCCTGTTCGGTAGCGCGGTCCTGTTCCAGTCGCTGCGCTTTTAATGCCTGTTTACGGGCATCCCATTCCTGGCGGGCGGCATAGGCTGCATCCTTCTCGGCTTTCAGATCGGTATGGGGATAGACCCACACTTCTTTGCCGTCCCGCTCTTCCAGCTGATATCCCGCTGACAGGTAGGCCTGACGCAGATTCGCTTTCGCTTCTTTATCGGTTCGTAACCATTCCGCGAGATCCAACAGCTTCTGCCGCCGAACTTCACGCTCGGCCTCAATGTCAGACTGCCGCTGGGCCTCGACACGAGCGCGGGCTTCGGCCTCGATGCTCTCCCGCTTGGCCCTGGCCCGTGCCTCCGCCTCGCGCCGGGCCTCGATGGCGGCCAGACGGACCTGCTCTGCTTTCTCGCCGTTCCTCACCCAGCGCTCATTCCATCGGCACCGTATATCCAGTTGCTCCAGCATGGCCAGCTCGGCCACA
>NZ_JABBDR010000275.1 GCF_018854495.1 Acidithiobacillus ferruginosus | reverse complement strand
GTGCCCGCCGCTCAACCGTACGCCCAAGGACCGCGAACGCACCGTTTGTCCATCCTGTGGACTCGGTAAGGTGTTGATTCCGCGCTGGCGTCATGCCCTGCTGTATCTGGCCCATCCCATGCTGGATGCCGGTCTCACGGTGCTGGATACCCCCGGCCTCAACGCCATCGGGGCAGAGCCTGAACTGACTTTTGGCATGCTCGCCGACGCTGACGCCATCATTTTTGTGCTGGGCGCGGACACTGGCGTCACCCAGAGCGACCTGACCATCTGGGAACAGTATCTGATACGCAATGCGCACCAGAAGCAAATCGTGCTGCTCAACAAGATCGATACCCTCTGGGACGAATTGCGTGATTGGTCCGGGGTGGTGGCGGAAATTGAACAGCAGGTGGACAAAACGGCGGAACGACTGCATGTGCTCCGTGAGCAGGTTATCCCGGTTTCCGGCCAGAAGGGGCTCGTCGCCCGGATCCGCCGGGACCAGAAGCTGCTTGAACGCAGTGGGATGGCTGCCCTGGAGCGTTCCATCGCCGAGGTGCTGCTGCCCGCACGGCAGGCGGCCATTCAGGCCAAATGCCGGGCACTGGTAGAGCGTGTCGTCATGGACCAGAAGAGTCTGCTGCGTGAGCAGATGAACAGAATCACGGTGCAGATGGAGGGTATGCGCAGCCTCAAGGACCGGACGGCAGAGAAGGTGCCTGAACTGGTGGAGCAACATCGTCGGTTGCTACGGAGTTTTGAGGCTGACCGGCAGGCCTTCGAGGGGAAAAAGGCGGTTTTCCGGCAGGCGGTTGAAGATCTTCTGTTAGTCCCCCTGGCGCCCGCCTCCTTTGATTTCGTGATCAGCAACGCCAAAGCGGAGATGCTTTCCGCCTGGACGACGGCCGGTATCGTCGAACGCTTCAGACGTTTCTTCGCCGAGGCCATAGCCCACTTCGATACTGCGCTGCAGGGTGCGCAGCAGGTGTCGGAACTGGTGGCCGGGGAGTATCAGGCGCTACAGAAGCACTATCGTCTCCCGGCACTGAGGGCCGTGCCCTATGCCATCATGCCGCGGCGGGCGGAGCTCATCGACATGGCGGAAAATTATGAGCGATTTGGGATGATGCTGGAGATCGCCGTGAATACCCAGAGTGCGGTGGTGCGCAAGGCCTTCCTCACCGTAGCCGGGCGCACCCGGGATTTTGTCGTGGAAACCAGGCGAGAGGCAGAGGCTTGGGTGGATGAGATCATGGCGGTCATGAACCAGCAGTTGCAGGCTTATCACGATAGCGCCGAAGAAGAGCTCACGGCGTTGCAAAGTATTGTCCAGACGATGGGCAATATTGACACCCGCATTCAGCAGTTACGACAGAACTTGCAAACCGCGGAGGAACAGGTGGCCCGTCTTGACCATCACGCGGCGCCGTTGCTCCGCTTGTTGCGGGAGCCGTTCAGTGCTGCCCGGTAAGCCGCAGAAATTTCTGTTGCAGGGCCTCCGGCGATTCCGCATGGTCAGGGTCGCTGACAATGCAGTCCACGGGGCAAACCTCTTTGCATTGCGGAGTATCGTAGTGGCCGACACACTCGGTGCAGAGACCGGGATCGATGACATAGATCCGCGCACCCATGCTGATGGCGTTATTGGGGCATTCCGGTTCGCAGACATCGCAATTGATACACTGATCGTTAATGAGCAGGGACATCGTGTTCTCCTCAGGGCGGCCCGGTATTCTACGTTTCTGCGGCACCGGGGTCCATGCCGATACAAAAATGCCGCTTCAGGGCCGCAGCCACCACGGGCTGGACAAAGGCACCTACGTCCCCTCCCAGGCGGCTGATTTCCCGCACGAGGCTGGAAGAGAGAAACGTATGCTGATCGGAGGTCATCAGGAAGAGCGTCTCGATCCGCGCATCCATACGCCGGTTGATGGAGGCCAGTTGAAACTCATGCTCGAAATCCGATATGGCGCGCAATCCGCGCAGGATGAGGTGGGCCTTTTCTTCCTGAAGCAGATGAATCAGCAGTCCGGGAAAGGGGCGTACCCGCACCCCCGGAATCGCGCCTAAAGTCGCCTCGGCGAGCGCGACCCGTTCGGCGAGAGGAAAAATGGTAGTTTTCGCCGTTTGAGCGGCTACCGCTACGACGACCTCGTCGAACAGTGCCGCAGCTCGCCGCACCAGATCCTCATGGCCATTGGTGATGGGGTCGAAGGTGCCGGGATAAATGACCCGGCGCTTTGTATCGGGCTTAGTCATGGGGGTGCTCCGGCAAGGTCCTGTAGAGAACATAGTGTGCAGTACCGCAG
>NZ_JABBDR010000274.1 GCF_018854495.1 Acidithiobacillus ferruginosus | reverse complement strand
CCTTTTCCACGGGATGCACCAGTTCATGATGGTCGGCGGTCTACCGGCGAAGTCCTCCGCGTGGCCGCCCAAGGTGTACGTCAGATCATCAGCGATCCGGCTATTCGTCTGGTGAGTCTGATAGAAGCCGCCCTCTATTTCGGCGTAGGTACGCTGCAGGCGTATCTACCGCTGTATGCGCTGGATCAGCATATCCCCATCCTGAAGATCGGCTTCTTATTTGGCGCTCAGGGGATAGCGTCGATTCTCTTCCGCCCGGTCTTTGGAATGGCCTCTGACCGCGTTGGGAGAAGGCCTTTTATCGTCGTTGGGATCGGTCTGTGTGCAACGGTACTGGCAACCATCCCCCATATGGGGCAGTTTCTACCATTACTTGGCCTAAGCACGTTATTTGGATTAGGCACGGCCATGGTGACACCTGCGACGACGGCGATGATAGGAGATCTCGTCAGGTGCCGGGATTTCGGTGCGGCCATGGGCGTATTCGGTAGTCTATGGGATGCGGGACATGCCTGTGGCCCATTAATTGCGGG
>NZ_JABBDR010000273.1 GCF_018854495.1 Acidithiobacillus ferruginosus | reverse complement strand
TTTGGGTGTTTTAGCTTTGTTCATCATGACTCCATTCTCTTGGAAAAAGGAGCCTCCTCAAAATCCGGGGCGGTTCAATCTTACAATGGCTCCATCAGCAGACTGAATGCGATTGTAGAGAGCAGCACCTGTCTTCCCCGCTTCCTTTTCAACCAGAGGTTGACGATATTTTAAGCAAGACGAGTCTTTGGCAAACCATAATAAAAAATCGCATGTGCCTGCCAAATATTGGGATGTTGCGCTTGTTGTTTTAACGTAAGCGGTAACTGAGCGGCGTATCTTGCGGCTTAGTTCGAGATGTTATAGAGGTCCGAGCGCAGGGGGTTGGCCGCGAAGTGTTCTTTCCAGAGCCTTGGCGTCAACTCGGCGACGCGTGAGCTGGGATGCTGGCCGACCCGCTGCAAGACATCGACCAGATAGTCATAGGGATTGATGTCGTGGAGGCGGCAAGTGGTCAGCAGACTCTGCACGATGCCCACCTGCTTGGCACCCAGCTCCGTCCAACAGAAGAGCCAATTTTTTCGACCCACGGGAATCACCCGCAAGCCTCTTTCCAGATGATTTGTGTCGATGGGCACATCGGCATCGCTGAGGAAGACCTCCAGCCCCGCCCGGCGTTTGTGGGCATAGGCCAAGGCTTTGCTCATGGGATTGCTGGGCAGTAATCCGGTATCGGCGGCCGTGTCGGCCACCCAGGTGAAGAATTCTTCCACCAGAGGCTTGGCTTTGGTCAGCCGGACATCCTGCTTTTTGGCGCCTTTCAGTCCCCGATCCCGAATCTCGGCTTCCACCGCATAGATACTGCCGATCATTTCCAGCGCCACGGCCGCCCGCTGCGGATCGGCGTCCTGGCTCTCGAAGAATTCACGGCGGGTATGCGCCCAGCACTGGGCATGGGTCAGCCCTTCCGTTTTCTTCTCGTAGCGGCTATAGGCCGCATAACCATCGGTGATCAGCACGGCACCGGGTGGTGCCGTCAGTCCCAGGAGCTGATCCACATGTTCTGCCCGGCGGCTCTCGCAGTAGGGGAAGCAGATCTCGTCCCGCTCGCCATAGACCGGCCAGAAATAGCCCTGCTTCATTTTCCCCGGTCCTTGCAGACCGGCTTTGATGGGGGTTTCATCCATGGCCTTGACCCGGGAAGCGCGGATGGAGTCGAACTGGGCGTTGTAAATGGGGTCCAGGAGGCTCACGATCCGCTGCATCAGTTGGGTCAGCCAGACCCGGCTTAAGGTAAAACCCATATCCTGCAAGCGCTGATGAATGCGGTAGAGCGGCAGATGGTAGAGGAACTTGTCCACCGTCATCCCGGCTGCGAAGCTGACGTCGGCGCGGCTGCCTTCGAGAACGCCCACCGGAGCGGGCGGACAGCTGATGGTCTGGGTGTCGAGGCGCTTGATCACCGGGCGGACGTATTTGATCACCACATAACTGCCGGGCTGTTGCGCCAAACGGTAGGTCTCTTTGCTGCCGATGACGGTGTACTGCTCCGGCGTCAGGTCGGCTATTTCCGGGTTGGGGACCTCGATGGTTTCTACCGGCACCCGGTTTTCATCGAAGAAGGGCACGGCTTCCGCTTTGTCTTCTGCTGAGCGCAAGACCTTCCGTTGATGGGCAGGGACCAGACGGGTGGGTGATGTGGCGGGGGGGACCGCCGCTTCCATCTCCATCGTCTCACCCAAACTGAGCTGGTTGGCCGGTGCTTCCGGGATCCGCTTTTCGCTCTTCTGCCCGAAGGTCTGGCGCTTGAACCAGTCGAGTTGATGTTTCAAGGCATCGATCTGTTCTTTGAAGGCCGTCAGTTGCTGTTGGAAGGCTGCGGCTTGTTGTTCGGCAAGCTGCCATCCCTGCACCGCCATGAGCACCTGCTGCGGGGTAAAAGCCGCCGCCTGTTCGAGGCTCAAAGGCGTGGGGAAAAGGGCTGCTGCCGTCGTCGCTTTCATGAGCAAAATCGTATCAATAACGGGCACTTTTGTCCATAAAAACGCTTGGTTATTGCGCATTTATCGGCCCTTTATAACGCTTGCGCAGATGCCCCGGCTCAATGCCTTCGAGCATCAGCTTGAGGCCGGTCCAATCCATTTCCCGCGGCGTGACATTCTGCCAGTCCGAGAGAAATCGACCCTGCTCCAGGCGCTTGGCCCAGAGACAGAATCCAGTGCGGTCCCAGTACAGCACTTTCATCTGGGTGGCCCGTCGGTTGATGAAGACGAAAAGGTGACCGGACAGCGGGTCCCGGTGCAGGGTATTGCGGGTCAGGGCATACAGCCCGTCATAAGACTTACGCATATCCACCGGCTGGCCGCAGAGATGCACCCGTACCTGACCTTCCGGAAAAAACATCAGCCACGGACCAAGTGCAGGACCAGGCCACCGCCTAATTCCAGGCGGAGTTCCACGCGTGGCGATGCGGCATCGTCGCGCGGCACAGGTGCTGCCAAATCTTCCAGCGCGCCCAGATCCACGAAATCCGGCGTGCGGCGGGGTGCCATGGCTGTCGGAACGCGATCGGTCACAGCCGCCGCCATGCCTGAATCGCCGTTCTTTTGCAGCAACTCCCGCCAGCGGTAGAAACTCGCCGTACTCACGGACACCTTGCGGCAAAACGCCCCAATAGTCAGGCCGCTGACCGCCTGCTGCGCCAATAGCGCCCGCCAGCCTTCCGCGCTGCGCCGCTGGTACTTTCTCTGTGTCTCCGATGCCATCACCCATGATCTCCTCAGTCCATGTCCTGGGAGACCATTCTGCACCTCTGAAAAATCCGGAATACAACGCCGCTCAGTTACCGCTTACGTTTTAACTACTGTTATCTGCGACACGAAATTTGTTTCACCAAACACCTCATCCATCACCGCCCGCACCCTGTGCACATTCTCATCCCCAATCTGCACAAAAATCGACCCGGAATCCGTCAACAAATCCCTCGCCACGGTGAGCCGGTCGCGCAAGTAAGTCAGGTAGGAGTGAATCCCGTCCCTCCAGGTGTCGCGGAAGGCCTTGACCTGTTCCGGCTCGCGGGTGATGTGCTCGGTATTGCCGTCCTTGACGTCGCGACTGGTGGTGGACCACTGGAAGTTGCTGTTGAATTTGATGCCGTAGGGTGGATCGAAGTAGATGCACTGCACCTGACCGCGCAGGCCTTCGCGCTCGGCCAGGCTGGCCATGACCTGCAGGCTGTCGCCGAGGATCATGCGATTGGCCCAGTGGGCGTCGTGCTGGTAGAACTCGGTCTTGGCGTTGGCGTCGGGCAGGCCGTTGAAGTCGGCGAAGAGGTCGATCTGCTGGCCGTCCTCCTGCCCCCTCGTGCCCGATGCCGAGTTCCTCGCCTGAAAGCGCCGGAGGTCGTCAATGAGGACTTTGGGGTGGACCTTTTCCTGGATATAGAGGGGCGGCGCATGCACCACGAGGCTGGACCAGTCCTGCCGATCCTTGCCGCGCCAGATGAGCTGGGGATCGAGGTCGGGGTTGCGGCTGCGCTTTTCGTCCTCCAGCCCGGCGGCCTGCCGGGGGTACTCCACCCGCACCGGCTGTTGCTCGTCCTGCCGCATCACCGCCTGATATTCGGCGGTGGGGATGTTCTTGCGCGTCGCCTCGTCGTGGGTGAGGGTTTCGATGCTGAGAGGGATCGTCTTTTTATAAGCCATGGAATAAGTGCCGTTTAGGGTCAGGAATCAAGAGCATCGGGGTTCTTCAGTGATTTTTTCTCTTCAGCGCTCAAACGGCGCTCGACTTTTTTCACATCTTCAGCAGGCGGCAGAACTTCCGGGCGGATGCCACGTTCCAACAATGTCTTGCGCACGGCCTCATTATTGGTGATGTGTTCGCTGGAAATAGCGCGCTCGCTGTTCAATTGATGTTCGCGGGCGTTGAAGATCGTGATTTCGGCAGCAAAGTCCTTGGCTTTGAGAATGATGGTTGGGGCAAAATCAGCCAGCGGTCTGTTGTCAGGTATCTGCCATTGCGCTTTCATGGCCTGAGTGGATTTGCCGAACAGTGCATGGTCACCTTTGCTGCGGATGAGAGCAAAATCCTGATTACCGCCAGTCTGTTCAAAAATCACGTGGGAAAGTTCTTTTTCAGTCAGTATGAGCTTTTTCCGCGCCGTGACCCGCTCTGCATCAAGCAGGCGTTGCTCAATCAACTCAGCACGCCGCGTCTGTACGGCAAAATAGGTCTGGGCAAAGGCAATCTCATGTTTCTTCGGGTCACCATTTTGTGCGATGAGATAGCAGGCGAAGCGGGTGAGCATAAGGTCATCGACTTCGCGCTGGCTACCAGAACCCAGATCGACCATTTTCCCGACATCGGCAAAATGGTCCGCCACCGCATGACCGGAGACCTCGCAGGCAGTCTTAGCCTTGGTGACCACGTTCAGAAAGTTGTCCCACTTGCTATAGCCCAGCAGATGCTGGAGATCGCGTGCAAGCCAAAACTCTACCCCACTCTCGGTACGCTGTGCGTGCGCCTCAAAGTGGGTAGTCAATGCGTGGACCTGTTCAGACTTCATCGGAGTAACTCCTCTTTGACCATGCTCCAATCTTTAAACCGATCGGCACCTTGGCGCAGCGCCTTTTCCCGTTGGGCCAAGATGTTTCCGTGCCAAGCGGAAGGGGAAGCATCCGCTGGTTGCTGACAACGACTATCCCAAAGAGACTTTATCGTCTGGATTCTTTCACGAGAGGGATGTGTTATAGAAACCTGCGACTTGGCGCCGATGTTAGAGCGACGTGCATCGTCCATCAGGCACATGCGCGCACCGATTCCATTAACCGATTAAATGCCACCTGTATCTCCCAGACATCCGTAAACTCGGCGAAGGCCCAGCGGCCGTGGCTGCCGAGGTTATTCACGCCGGGCACCCAGTAGGTGTCCATGGTGGCTTTTTTGTCCTTGGCGTCCTCGCCACGATAACCCTTGATCTCGACGATGAGATTCAACAGATCATTATCGCCATGGCCGTCGTCCACCCGCACGATGAAGTCGGGACGGTAGATGCGGGATTCAGAGCCGTAGCGGTAAGGCACTTCAAAGCCGAGGTTATGATTTTTCACATAGGCGCGCACGCGGGGGTGGGCCTCCACCACACGGCAGAACTCCCCTTCCCAGTCGCTATCGAGAATGACCCAATTAAGGTGGCACTTGGGCGGCGGGCCGCTGGTGTCCCAGCGTTCGGTCTTGGAGGTGTTGAAGTTGACGTGGGTAGTGCTGCCACTCGGGTTATAGGGGTCCAGGACGACGTGAATATGGCGCTGTGCCGCTTCGGAATGGTCCGTGAGCATGGCGCGATTGATAGCGGTGATAATGCGGCTGGCGGCCATGTCGGCCAGCATCTTGTATTTGAGTTGCGCCGGGTAGGTGCCGCCCTTGCAGGTCAAATAACCATCGAGCCATTGCCGAGCAATGCGCTTGAGCTGGCCGAAAAGGTAGAGTTTCGGCGCGCCGTCGTTGTCGCGGAACTCGTTGAGCAGCAGGTAGGAGGTCAGTTCGTAGACTACCTGCAAGGGGCGCACGTCGCCGATATGGACAAGGTTGAGGTCCACCGTCTCGCCGATGATGCCGGAGTTGCGGGTCTCGGTGGCGCCGACCAAATCGGGCGTGAGTTCCAGGACCGAGTCGGCATCGAAACGCGCCGCGAGCGGCGTTTCCGGTAACTCGACGCGGTAACCCTGCACCCGTGGAAAGCGGATTTCCAGGGCATCGCGCTCGGGTCGCACGGCTTTGACGTGGATGGTCTCGCGGGGTGGTTGCGGTGGCGCCACCACCGGCTTGGCGGTGAAATCGAAGGGAATGCCCAGCACATCGGCATACTCGACGTTGAACAGCCCTTCCTCATTCAGATCGTAGGACTGGCGCCGCAAAGCGCGGCCAATGACCTGTTCGCAGAGCAACTGGGTGCCGAAGGCACGCACCCCCAGCACATGGGTGACGGTGTTAGCATCCCAGCCCTCGGTCAGCATGGATACGGAAACCACGCAGCGGATGGAATCGCCCAGCCGGCCCGGCTTGCCGACGGTGTTCATCGCCTCGCGCAACAGCTCCTGATCGCTGATGTTCTGACCCGATTGCAGATCGCCGCTGCGCTCCACCATCTCGCGACGAAAACGCTCGATCTCATCAGCCGCCATGACGCGGAATTTGTCATCCAGCGCATCACCGGATTCCAGTTGTTCGCTGTCGATAAGCAGGGTACGCGGGCGGCCCAGCGCGTTGCCATACTCGTCATAATTGCGAAACAGCGGCAGGCGTCCGTCCACCAACTTAGTGGAGCCGTCTTGCTGGACTTGCAGAAAACCAGCGATATAGTCATAAACCAGCTTGGATGTCGCAGTATTATTGCAGACGATGATGAAGCAGGGCGGTACGGCAATGTTCGCCCCCTCCCAGAGCTTGAAGGTCTTGTCGTAATGACCATATAGCGCATCCAGAGCGGTTTGCAGAGGTGTCGGCATAGACAGTGGGTCTATGGGATTGCCTTTGCCGCGCCCAGGCTTGGGCATCTGGCCGCGGATATGTTCCCAGAGGTTGCGGAACATGGGCATCTCGCCGCCGGGGATATTGTCCGCCACCGGCACTCGCGGCAGCTTGACGATGCCGCATTCGATGGCGTCCATCAGCGAGAAGTCACTCATGGTCCAGGGGAAGAGTGTACCCTCGACATAGCCCGAGCCGCTCAGGAAAAAGGGGGTGGCGGAGAGATCAAACACCCGCGCCAGCCCGAGCTTACGCTGCACCGCTTCCAGCCCCGATATCCACAGGCGGGCGGCGGCGCTGTTCTCTTCGGCCTCCTTTTTCTCGTCGCCTTTGAGATCGTCGTCCGTCGCACCGGGTTTCTCGCGGTAGCAGTGGTGGGCCTCGTCATTGATGGCGATAACGTTTTTCAGACCCATGAGTTCGGGCATAACGCGCTGGAGCATCTGGCCTTCCGTCTCCAGCGTGTTCAGCGCCTCACCGCCCTGCCCCTGGAGCAGGCGGCGACCGCCCTTGGAGAGTTCCAGCCGCTCGCGCAGCTTGAAGGCATGGTAGTTGGTGATAACGATGCGGGCGCGTTCCAGATCAGCCAGCATATCGCCGGGCACCAGTTCGCGGCTGGCGTAGTAGCTGTCCGGATCGTTGGGTTGCAGCACGCGCAGACGATCTTTGATGGTGATGCCGGGCGCTACGATCAAAAAGCCCCGCGTGAATTTTTTGCTGTTGGGGTGCCGCACTGCGTTGACGGTCTGCCAGGCAATGAGCATAGCCATCACCGTGGTCTTGCCCGCACCGGTGGCCAGTTTGAGCGCCAGACGCAACAGGTCCGGGTTGGCATCGTGACTGGCGTTACGCAGGTGATCTATATAGGTCTGCGCTGATTTCCCCATCTGCGGCGCGACTTCGGTCAGCCAGATGGCGGTTTCCACCGCTTCGATCTGACAGAAGAAGGGGCGAATACTGCTGAAAGCGTGGTGCCGCCAGTGTTGCAGCAGCCGGGCCGTTTCCGGGGTTACCCGCCAGTCTGCGGGGTTGGGGATGCCGCGCCACTGGTCTACTTCGGCACGCACGCCGTTGATGAGCGCGGTGATGTTGTACTGCTGCTCCTCAGTCGAGAGCCCCAGTCCTTGGTCGAGCACCAGCGATGCCTGCCGGCCGGGCCCTTTTTGCTTGCGTGGTCGGGGAATGGGGCTGATGAATTCCGCCTTGCGGCGATTGTCGATGATGCGTTGAGTCGGCTGCCCCTGCGCATCCAGTTCCCAATGACGCTGCGGATACGCATAGGGGGAATTGAGGATGGGTTTTTCAAAGAAAGGGTTTTGCATGGTTATTTATGGTCTGCGGCGGCCAAGCTTTGCCCTCTTTATAGCCTATAAAGGGCCTGTTGGCGACCTGGAGACGGTCCACCATCCTTGCCGTGAGCCGCTATAACGGGACGGAGGACATAAAACCTGCAGTATGGTGACACTGGCTGCCGTTTTCCCGAAACACGGGATGCCCGTTGTGGTATGGGCATGAAGAGGGTGGCCTGGGAACGGACTTTACAGACTTTACAAAGGTGACGCCGCCGTGTTGCCGGATATCCCATGAACCCGTCTGGCGAGAGGAGGTGAAGCATGCAACGCGTAGCGGGTGCCGTGATGGGCGTCCTGATTGGTGGTGCGCTGGCTTTGGGGTGTCATTAGCGTAACATATGGTAGAATATTTTTCTTCTATTACTATATATGGTATTTTATGTGTTCATCGAGAAGGGTGAACGATCTTGCTGGATGCCAAACATCGGCGATCTTGTTTGCAACAAGGTAACTTCACCAAAGGAGTTGATATGAGTGACAAGAAAGATAGCAATAACCTTTTTGTAGAACGCCGCCAACAAGGCGATTATGCGGTCCGCAAGCCAAATGCTGATAGGGCCAGTGCTGTCACCCCAACACAGGCGGAAGCAATTCAACGTGCAAAAGAGTTGAAGCCCAAGGCAGTCGTCCATGTTGAGCGGGTCCGAAATACCAATAGTGGGAATCCGGATAAGTGGCGGAAGCCATAGAGACAAGGGGACGAAAGGCAGCCTCTGGGCCGAGAGAGCCCGGCTCCTGAGTAATGAGGTATCTGAATCTTGTGGACATTCTCGATTGGATATAGTGGATCGAGGAGGATTTTATGGGGAAGAAAGTACAGAGCTATACGGCCGAGTTTCGGGCCGAAGCGGTCAAGCTGGTATTGGCTCAGGGATTCCCCTTGCAGGGGCTTCACAGCGGATTTCAGTGCCCAAGGGGACATACGCTAACTGGGTGCCAAAGCCCGTGGTCGGAAGCCCGCAGTATCCATGGAGCGTAGTGGCCGAACTGGAGGGAGAGAATAAACAGCTCCGCAAGGAACGCGCACAAATGCGGATGGAGCGGGATTTTGTAAAAAAGCCGCTGCGTACTTTGAAATATAACAAAACTGAAAATCCTCGTGTCGGCGGTTCGATTCCGTCCCTGGGCACCATATAAAACAATACCTTATACAAAAAACCCATCAGAGAAACCATTGGTACGGACGGGTGGCACAGTGAAACCCCTGCCGGATCGATGGACAAAAAATCCTCGTGTCGTAGCAAAACCCCTGTAACCGTCGGATGTATCTGCGCTTGAGTTTGGCACAGCCCCATATTACCTTGTCTAAAATCCATCAGAACAAGGCTGGTGGAACGGGGAGGCGCTGCAAGCGACGCCTCTCTAAGCCACGACGTTAGCCTTGATCACCAGGACCCGCCTTTCAGAATGTCCACACTGACAATGATCACGCACAACATAACAGGATACGACCAGAGCCTTTGTCATCGTGAGCGTTCCTGGATCAGGAAATCAGAAAGCAGGCTACCATTGGCACCAGATTGAATATCAGAATTCCAATCTTGTAGACAGCCATCCCGGCGTAATGTACGGCATCGAAGTGCTCCGGGGAAAGCCGAAACCAACGATGGTGCAGCTGGTATAGCCAATCATGTGCGCCGATAAATACTGCGAACCAGACAATCAGCACGACATAGTTGATAACCGTACACCAAACCAGAACCTCTTGAACCTGTTCCAGAACCGTCATGATTGCCTCCGGTGTTGGCCATATGGGCAGTATTTGAGTAACCGGCTATTCATTATAGCCACGAACCAGCCATCACGCGTTTTCCGCCTCTATGGTCGGAGCACCGATCAGTCTTGCCCCGGCTATCGTGAAAGGCTCATTCACTTCCCACGATAACAAAGGAGATTCTGCCCTTTCTATGTCCTTATTATACCCTTTGTATTCCCCATGTATGAACGTCCTCGGTTTTGCAAGAGGCCGTAGATTTTGGATTGGGTTGACTGCACACATGTATCCGGCCTGTTGTTGGGCATTAGCCCTGGCCCTAATGGACTATCCGCGCACCAGTTCCTCTTGACTGGCTGTTCAGGCATAGCCCAGATCAGCGCTGCTGATCCGATGCTTCCAGATTAATTTACCTTCGCTTGATTTGCAGCTTAAGTGAAGATGCCGATCGGAGCCTTTGCCGAGAAATTCAATGCTGCAATAATTGCGGGCCTCTACCAGGGTGCCGGGAACCCGATAGGGATTGGCGTCTCCTTTGGCCGGGCTGGAGTTCAGCGGAGAGCTGGTGAGCTCCCAAAGAGGATAATCGTGTTTGCCAGAATAGTGAGGGCGTGGTCTCCGCATTAATTCACTGATATGACGATCCCCCGAAAGGAAAAGCAAACCTCTGACATTATTGTTTTGCAGCCAATCCATGAAATCCTGCCGTTCTTCTGGATACAAATTCCATCCTTCATAAGCATCATCATCATTAAAAAGCTGACCTCCTGCCGCAACGATTTTGAAATGCGCACGAGAACTGAGCAGGGCGTTTTTTAACCAATCCATTTGTGCTTTGCCAAACATCTGTTTACCACTCGACAGATGGGCGGCGTCTGCATCGCGATACCAGCGATCATCCAACAGAAAAAACTCGGCATCGTTCAGGGTGCATTGCGTAAAAACGCCGGGAGCACCAGGCAGTCCATAAGAAGGGTTGGCCCAATAACGCTGAAAAAGGTGAAGGGACGTTTCTTTGAGAACGAAACTGCTGTCACTATCATTCGCGGCATAATCATGATCGTCCCAGATGGCCACCTGTCTGGTTGATTGCAGAAACTTCTGCAAAGGGGTAAAAGCACGATCCGTCCAGTACCGCATAGCCATTCCGGCCGGGCTCTGGATGTCAGCCTCCCGAAAGTATAGATTGTCTCCCAACCAGATCATCATGTCTGCGGATTCTGCAGTCATCGGATCATATATTTCGTAACCGCCCCCATAGGGCTTGCTCGGACGATCATATTTCGGATCATTGATATACGCACAGGATCCCGTCAAGATTTTAAAATCTGGTGCAGGATGGCGCCACTGCCAAAGCTCTGGAGTATGTATTTGCAGACCTTGACTGTTCAGAGCCTGGCCATCCAGACGGATTTCAGTCTGATAAACCGCACCAGGTGCAAGATCATCTAGTGTGATCAGGGCGGTGTAAAATTCCTTGGCGCTGGTTAAAAACTCTCTACTGGTTTCTTGTAAATGGGGCTGTTTGACAGGCCAGTAAGCGATGCTGATCTTTGCTGGTCCCAAAGTCTGCATCCAGATACTGGCAGAACGCTGTGCCGGGTATCCTGTCATTGGCCCGGAATGCAGGCGCGTGGCACGGGCAGGCACTTGCATGGCGAAAGCGGTCATGGGCCAGGCAAGGCCGGCACCGATGCCAACCCCGGTATGCATTAAAAAATTTCTGCGCGTAATGTACATAGGTTATTGATCCTTTATTCGCTTTGGCCACTGAGCCTGAATTCAACCCATACGTTTAAATCAAAGTTTTTATCCTTTAAACCGGCAGGAACAACCGGAAGCCTCGCATCATGCAAGGCCGCCACAGCCGCTGTGTCAAAAGCACTCATGCTGCCTTTCTGCATGATCTTCACGGCACGTATCTGACCGTCATGAAGCGTAAATCGCAGCAGAACCCTTCCATTTTCGCCCAACATTTTCGCTGATTCCGGAAACTGCACAGCAGCCTGAATGGCACCTTTTACTTGTGCCAGATAGTCCTCACGTACTGCTGGACTGGCTGGTACAGCGCTTGGCGGCGGCGGAGGGGTTACGGCCGCCTTGGTCGCTGGAGCCTGTACCGAACTGGGCATGGGGGTCTGAGGTAAAGGCAGCTTCTCGGGTGGTTCGGCAACCGGGTGTGATGCTGGCTGGGGCTGGCGCTTGGGCCGCGGCACGGGCCGCGGTTCAGGTTTGGGTTGTGGTTGCACTTTTGGTTTGGGAAGAGGTGGCAGCGGTTTTGGTGGACTTGGCGGTACCAGACTGATGGTGACGGGAGCAATCACCGCTGCTGGTGGAGGCGTTTGCTCTGTACTTTTCCAAATCAACAAGGCCACAAATACAGCCTCGATAACAGCCGCCAGCAGGAGTGCCTTGTAGCCACCGTTTGATCCTGGCGCCTTGACCAGTTCTCCGAGAGGACGCAGATCGGCGGACATCATGACACCGGTTTGGCAGCCAAGCCGATCGCCGTGACGCCAGCATTACGGCAGGCATCCATCACTTTTACCAACGCCTGAATATCAGCCCCTTTATCTGCTGCAATGGTAACCTGCGTTGCAGAAGGATCCCCATGGCGCAGTTGTGTTTCCAGATCCCGGAGACTGATGGATTTGTCCTTGAATTCCAGGCTCCCATCCGCATGCAGAGTTAATATTACTTTAGGCTTGGTTATTTCCTGGGCCGAACTGGAACCCGGAAGACGCGTGGGCAGTCCCTGACTGGGGATCATGTGTACTGTGATCATGATGAAAAAAATCAGTAAAAATAGCATGATGTCAATCATCGGGATGATCTCGACCCGCCCCTTTTTCATTTCGAGATATTGCATGAATTAGGCCTCTTTCGCCACATAAATGACGGGTTGCGCCTCGGTGCTGCTCAAGGCATGACTATGATCCAGTCCTGACAAGCGATTGATGAGCATGCTGCGTAACGTTTCCATTTGATGTACTACAAAACGCATCTGATTCTGCAGGCCATTAAAGCTAACCAACCCGATAATGGCGATGACCAGACCTGCAGCAGTTGCCATCAAGGCTTCAGCAACACTCCCCGTGATGGCAGTAGGATTGTTGGCCACATTGTTGAGAATCTGAAAAGCATGAAACATACCAATGATTGTCCCCAACAGGCCCAGTAAGGGAGCCAACGTGACGGTGGTGTCCAGAAGCCAAAGACGTTTATCCAGCAAGGGGACCTGGCGCATAACGGCTTCCTGAAGGATTTCTGAAAGTTGCGCGCTGTCCTTGATGTTCGGAAAGCGGATGGGTACCAGGAGTAGAGCACGAAAAGGAAACTCTGCAGTTTCAGCAAGAGGCCGCAAATTATGTTCTTTGATATCCGGGAGCTGCTCTAGGGCACTAGCAGTTTTTTCTCCCAGACGGCTCATGCGGTTCAAAAACAAAAAACGCTCAATACTTACCCATAACACGATTATTAGCAGCAGGGGCATGATATAGAGAATACCGCCAGATTTGGCGGCGATACTGGCAATTAGTGAAAAGTCCATATTCATTTCTCTCATAAAGAGGCCCCTCAGGAAGAACCCAGAGGGACCGGAGTGGTTTTTAATGCTTAAAAAGTCGCATCAATCGTCGCATACACATTGGTAGGCAGATTGAGCTTCAAGTTTGGATTACTGCTGCTGCCGCTATAGCTCTGAACAAATCTGCGGTCAAACAGGTTGTTCAGATTAAGACTGGCTGTGACATTCTTGAAGCCCAGAGATTGGCCAAGAGGTGCATTTCTGAATGTATAACGTAAGGAGGCATCGGTGAAGAAACGACTACCCAAGGGAAGAAATTTACCGCCGAGGTTATAATACGACTGCCCAATCTCATGTAAGGAAACCGTTGCGCGAAAGCCGTGGTAACGTGCAATAATTCCCAGCGCCTCGGTGTGATGCGGAGCGTAGGGGAATGGTTGGTTGGATGAGGTCAGGCGTGCATCCAGAATACCCACATTGGCATAGGCGCTGAATATGTCATTAAGCACCACGTTATTCTGCCATGAGATACCCTGGTTTATGGCTGTACCCGCGTTGGCCAGAACCGTCTGGTTTAACGACCCAACCTGTATGGTAGTACTCAATATGTAGTTCTGGAAATCCACCCTGAATGCTTGCAAGCTGGAACTCCATGGGCCGATGTCCCAGTGCGTTCCAATGCTATAAGTGCTGGCCTTTTGTGGTTTGAGTTCGGCGTTATAGGTCCCGGTATAAAACTGGTTATATCCCGGTGGGTTGGTGTTTTGTGTAAAGTTGGCGAAGGCATGCCAATTATCCATGATGTGCAGATTGGCACCAAAGGAAGGCAGTACGGAGCCGAAATTAGCGTTGAATTGTCCAGGTTTATTCTGGGCGATGGCCACCGAATTTTTGAATTCACGAGTGGCATAAAGATATTTAAAGCCGCCAGATAATGTCAAGGCTTCCACCGGCTTGTAGATCATATTGACATAAGGCTGGTAGGTGTTGGTGACTACAGGCTCGTAATAAGAGGAGCCAAGATAGGTATTGCTGGCGCTTGAATACCGTGAATCATGGAGGGTATTGTTATGATTGAACCAGAATCCCAGCTCTGTGCTGACCGGACCCACCGGATAGATGATTCTGGCCAGATTACCCCAGCGATGAGTATTATTAATGCTATTGCCTAACAAAACACCATTCCGTGCGGGAGAAAATCTGCCAATAGTGCCCTCCGGAGTTAGTAATGTCTGGGTGTAGGTAGTCGCGCTGGCACTAAATCCGTTTCCGTAATAGTAGTATAGTTGATCTGAAAATTTGACCTTGCCAATCTTCCCTTCATACTTGACATAACCCAACCAGTTCAGATACTGGTTGTAGTTGTATCCGGTGTAATTATAATTCGCCTGGCCGCCTGGTAAAAAAGGGTTACTCGTGTAACTGTTGTAATCTTGCCCATATTGCGCGATTTGCGCTGCTGTGGCGCCATTATAATAGTTGAAGCGCTGGTTGTTCTGGGTGAAAAACAGTGTCAGAGCGCCAGGTCCAATCTGGGTCGCGGATTTGAATAAAAACTGGTTTTGCAAAGCGCCATTGTTCTGAAAGTAACCATCGCGTTGGGTTTTATTCACGTATATCCAGGCAGAAGTCGGTGCGAAATCCTTTGCAAAAAGTCCGGTATTAATTAATCCGCCAATATTATATTTGCCAAAGGATCCGGCTCCGACGATTGGTCTCACAAAAGGAAACTGAGAAGGTTTAAGGCTGTAGGTTTCCACAGAACCGCCAAAGGCCGATAGCCCGGGAATCGCCGCAGATTCGGCACCAGGATAATATTTGGTTCCGGCCACGAGTACTGAGGGAATAAACTCATTCGTGTAATAGGTATAGCTGTCATTGTCATTCAGCGGTATGCCGTCCAACGTAAAGTTGATGAGTGATTTACCAAATCCATTGGTGTAAACGTCATCACCGTCCATGCTGTCGCCACTGCTCACCACCATGGCATTGGGCATGTTGTTAAGCACCTGGGTATAGGCGTCGGTGGGTGCCAGCATCTCAAACTGCCCGCGTGTGATCAGGGTTTCCTGGTTGGTGGCATTTTTGTTGAACTTCTGGATGCGCTGGATATCGCTTTTGGGTGTTTCTCCTGTGTTGACGTTAGGTCCGCTACCGAAGAAATTGTTGCTGGCCTCCGCGGTTCCGGTCACTGTTCCCAGAGACTGCTCGGTTGCATCTGCATTAATGGCGTTGAGGGTGACGACGGCACTAATAATGGCTGGATAAAGCACTTTTCGACGACGCGTGATCATGACTGGCTCCCTTCCGTTGGTGTTTGACTTCAACAAATCAGGTTGCCTGGGCAGCAAAAATACTCCCCGCCCGCATGGCGTGGGTAGAGATATTTACTGCTCCAGATTTTTCACGCGGTTGTTTTTTGGGTTACGCTCAGTTGTCTTTTTATGGTGCGTAATATACAAATCCAATATGACAGTATGATGACAGTTTTGTGAATCTTTTGTGACATGTTCGTGCGCAGATCACTCACGGCAAATTTGTCCTCCCCAACCGTCTGGGACCCAAACCAGTACAGGCGTGTACGCATCAACGGCAGGGGACGGCGTCCGCTTCCGTACATCCATGTACAGTTTCGTGACGGATCCCGTGTGTCGCTGATCATTGAGTTGGGACAGGCGCGCTTTTGGTCGGCTATGTCTCGCCCCGGAAACGATTGGGACCCGGGACGGACTTGGATTGAGGCGCATCGGGAGGCCCTGTTGAAGGAATCTCCGTCTAAACTATGCTTCAGGTAATAAAAATAAACGTTTTTTCCATGCAGGACCTTCAGCGACCGCTTTCAGTAAGGCTTCCACCCAGGTCATCCCTGCCGTGGGCGTATTGCCTCCAGGATGTTCACTGTGGGGACTTGCCGCCTTGACAAAGGATACTCGCGGCAATTTTCCGTTCCAGGCGTCATCGGAGTGTGGATGAGCGGAATCAACCGCAGAGAGTACTGAATGCTGGGCAGAGCTTGAGAGCGTTGTCCGGGATCACCGGCGCCTCAATACGCCGATCTTCTCAACCTCGTGTATCAACTTTCAATCGCTGGCCCGTATCAATTTACATCCGCTGCTGACAATATCAGGGTAAGGGCCGGGTGGGGCCTTGCGAATCGGGGCGAAGATACCGCAAACATGATTCGATTCCTTCGGATACGGGGTAAGGTGCCCCGTGACGTGGGGCTGAACCGGATCGATATGCGACCCGATTCCCGGCAGACGCCTGGTTCAAGAGGACGAGAGGGAGCACCATCGTCTGCTGCCCGTGTTCAGACACCGCGGGCTGGTCTGTGGGGTGTAGGGTTTCGTTCCCTGGTCAAAGCGGGATCTTTGGCGAAGGGGCATGGGGGTGATCCCAGCGTACCTGTAGGGTCTGATGCCCCGACAGGGGAGTCATGGGTACCGATGGCGCCGCGCCGGAGCCTTCGCCCAGGTTCAAGGAGTCTCGAGGGATGGCCCCCGAAAACGGCATTTCCGGAGGCAACGAAAGCAGGGCGACCGGTACCGGCAAGCGGAACGACGGCATGGCGAAGGGGCCGAAAGAGACGCGCATCAGGCGTTGCATCTGGGCTATTTGCCGATCCATGGACACCTCCATCGCCTGCATCTGCCACAGGCTGTGCTCGACCATGGCCTGCGCCTGCGCGGGCGAGAGGTTTTCGCTGGAGACCTGCAACTGCCTGTGAGAACCACCTGAGCCCCAGGTGACGGTCTGGACCTTCATCACCCCACCCGGGAAGTGAATGACACGACTCTGCGCCGCGGCAGGTACCGAGTGTCCGTCGATCCACAGATGTGTGACAGACATGTGTGACTGTTGTGATGCCAAGGCGTCACCTTCATAGGGGTGAGCATAGGCCAGGGATGCTGCAGCAGCGGCGCCCAATATGGCGACACCCGTGCAGGTGAGTATCTGACATTTCCATTGACGGAGAGGGTTTTTTCTCATGACGATCCTCCTGAATTTCAGCAAAACCCAGATCCATAAAACGGCGGTCACCGGCTGAGGGCCAGCAACCAGATTCATAGACCGGTCTTTTGTCCGCCAAGTTCCCCATGGCCTGAGCGGGCCTCGAGACCATACTCGCAGTTGCCCGCCATCTGCATTCTGGTGCCCAGAGATCCCCATTGCGGTACCCACAAGATCATGCTTTAGGCTTGGAACGCTCTATTGCAGGGGGAAGGTGGCTTCATCGTCTCGTGTCATCAGCTCGAAGAATAAATGCCGCAGGCGCAACAGCCAGGGCTTGAACCGCCCGGTGGGCGGAGTCGGGAAGCGTGCCATAATCTCATAGACGGCGATTTCGTTGATCATGGGTAGACCGTCCGGCTCGCTTTCCTCATCCGGAACATCGGTTCCCGATGAAAGAGCGGCCTGATCCTCCGGGGTTACAAAGCTCAGAGCGTATCCGGGATCCGGAATCTGCAAAGCCTCCATCACGTCATCCCGTGCTATCCACACATGGATGCCGTCCGATGAGGTGGTCCGCATCTCCAATCCCTCGAAATCGACGCGCCAAATATGGACGGGTGTATTTCCTTGCTGCTTGTTCATGGGCTTTGGAACCTGCCGGGTGAATGAAGAGATTCTACTTGTATTGCTTCGATGTTTTCCATGCAATGGGGCGCAAAGAAATGATGTGGGCGGACCCGGATCAGGAATGTCGGCAGTGGCTCATCCAGTAGGCTGGACTGCTGGGGAAGCATCGATGGAATCCTATGTACAGTCCGCCTGGACCGTTACGCGCGGCAGGAATAAAGTTGCTTGAATTGTTCGGACAATTGCTGCGCGGTGGCGTGCAACGAGATACTGTGTGAGGGCCTCAGTGCGCGGACCCGATCGCGTATTTTGCTCGCCAACCGGGGGAAGTCCGTACCCTTGTATGCAAATACGATCTTGTTGCCAGACTCTTCTGCGTCTATCACGACGACCTGATTATCGAAGCTTGTCTGGATGCGGGCGACATAGGCATCGCATTGCCAGTCACTGCACAGCATGTTGATCACCAGTACCCCATTCGTTCGCAGCTTGGCATAGCAGTCGTTGTAGAACCCGGTGCTGCATAGTTGCGTGGGTTGGCCGTCAGGGTTGAAACCATCGACCAGTAGCACATCGACCGGTTTGGTGTGGTTGCTGACATATACCGCGCCATCCCCACTCAGCACCTGGAAATTGGGGCCATCTGGTGGGATGCCGAAGCGGTCACGCAACTCGATGACCTTGGGATTGATCTCCACGGCAGTGAAGTGGGCATCCGGGATGTGGCGCAGACAATATTTTGCCAGTGAACCCCCACCCAGGCCGATCATGGCAATCCGTTTGGGTTTTGGCTGTAGAATCAGAAAACCCATCATGGTGCGGGTATAACCCAGGATCAGCTTGTCTGGCGCAGATTTGTGCATGATACTTTGCGTCGCCGAAAGATCGAAGCGTAATGTGATAGACCGAAAATCTTCTTGTGCGAATGGTTGCGCCAGCACAGGTTGACTGGGTAGATCCGGAGAGTTGGTCAAAGAACCGGCAGATTCGTTCATATTTCTAGTGCATCCTTTTACTGTGCTGTCATCTTTTCACGATTTGGTTTTTTATGGGTCCCATTACCCATGCACCGTGCGGCGGAAATCAACAAAAGGCGCTTGTCGCGGTGTTATATTTGCTCCCAGGGTAGTCCATCAAAGCGCCAGCCATTCAGGCTGCTTCGGCGATGCTGATCATTCAGATCCCCTTCAAAGCCATGCGCCACATTGTAAACGGCGCTGAAACCATTGGCCTGTAAGTACTGTCCAGCCTCCAGCGAGCGATGGCCACTACGGCAGATCAGTAAGACGGGTCGGTTGAGAGATGTGGCGCGTCGTACCCGACACAGAAAGTCCGGGTTGATTTCCCAGTCGGGATCGTCTCGCCAGGGAATGGTTAACGCTTCTTTCGGGTGCCCGACAAACAGAAACTCCATTTCACTTCTGACGTCAATAAGCACCGCCTGCGGGTTTTTTTGCAGGAAGTGGAAGGCGTCCTGCGGAGGGAGGTTTATTACCGACTTTGTCATACTGCTCTCCTGACCAAAGCTGACCGGAAGTTATACCTGTAATACGCCTGCGGCCAACAATATCCATGCAGAAATGAGCGACAGCCCACCGACGGGCGTAACGGCGCCAAGCCAACCCTTGCCGGTGATCGCCAGAAGGTAAAGACTGCCCGAAAATAACGCCGTCCCGGTGAGCATAAGCCAGCCTGACCATTGCGTAAGGCCGGATTCCGGCAGTTGCAGCGCCACCACTCCCACCAACATCAGTCCCAGGGCGTGGTAAAGGTGATACTGGCTACCGGTATGGTAAACGCTCATCATTTTGGGTGACAAGCGGTCTTTCAGGGCGTGGGCGCCGATGGCCCCCAGCGCTACCGCGGCCCCCGCGTTGGCGGCGCCAAGGGCAAGGAACCACTTGTCCGTTTGCGACATCATAACTGTTCTCCGCTGCGTCATGCTATTCGGACCGCGAGCTCCTGCTTCGCAGGCAGGCGGCTGTCGAGCAGAATAGCAGAAATTCGCTCCTCGGGGTGGACAACCGAGTGAGGCAGGAAGGGCTGGACCAGTGCTTTGCACCGTGGTTACACTCTGGCCACCCTTTCTCGGCCGGGAGTAGACATCGCATGTATCATGACGAACACCACCACCATGAGAAGATCGGCTGGCTCCGGGCCAGTGTGCTGGGCGCCAACGATGGTCTGCTCTCGACAGCTAGCCTCCTTGCCGGTATCGCTGCCGGACAGGCAAGCCACGAACAAATTCTGCTCGCCGGTGTTGCGGCGATGGTCGCCGGCGCCTTCGCCATGGCGGCCGGTGAGTATGTATCCGTGAGTTCACAGGCCGATACCCAGGCCGCAGATCTCGAAACGGAAAGACGCGAACTGGAAAAAAACCCTGAAAAAGAACTGCTCGAACTCCGGGGCATCTATGTGGCGCGTGGCCTTAGTGAGGCGCTGGCCCAGCAGGTCGCCACCCAGCTTATGGAGCATGATGCCCTTGCTGCACATGCTCATGACGAACTGGGCATGACGAAAATGGCGGCGGCGCGGCCCGCCGAAGCGGCACTGGCTTCCGCCGCCGCCTTTGCGTGTGGTGCCCTGTTCCCGGTGCTGATCGCCGCCTTCGTCCCCCACGGCAGGGTACTACCGGCCCTGTATACGACCAGCATCCTCCTGCTGGTGTTCCTCGGTGCGGTCGCAGCCCGGGCGGGTGGCGCCCCCATGGTGAAGGGCGCCATCCGTGTGGTCTTCTGGGGTGTTTTTTCGCTGGTCGCCACCACGCTGATCGGCCATCTGCTCGGTCAGACGGGTATCTGACCGGTAACGCGTCCATCTGGATCGGTCGCGTCAGGACCCATGCGCGCCCCGCCCGAATCAGAGAATTACGACTTTCGCCACGGAAGGACGGCCCCCATCTGCGCAAAAAGGCGGTTCTCGGTCATGCATCGCCATGGACTTCATCCATCTGCGGACAGGTTATATCACTATAGCCGGTTTATAGGTATCATCGCCCCAGATCTGTAAGCTTGTCATTATTTGCTTATGGATCTTCGTGCGGCCTGGCGTCAAATCGGGATACCGCGTTACCTTTCGTATGTTTCTAATATGGAGAATCCTTAATGTGCTCAATAACTCGGAAAATGACGGCAGAGTTCATCGGTACCTTCGGGCTCATATTTTTGGTGGCGGTGCCGCGGCAATGGGTTATCCCCTAATCGACGTGGCTTTGGCCAACGGACTGGCCATCATGATCGCCGCGTATGTGTTTGGTGACATCAGTGGTGGCGTGGTCAACCCCGCGGTCACCCTTGGCGGGGCCATTGCAGGAAAGATAGGCTGGAAGGACGCCGGCCTGTATATGATCGCCCAGGTTGGCGGTGGCATCGCGGCCGGTTATGTACTTCTGGTGGTTCTTGGCGGATCGACAGGACATCTTGGGGCCACTACCATCAATACCAGCCTTGTATCGGTCTCCGGCGGTTTTATACTGGAGGCCTTGGGAACATTTTTTCTGACCACTACTGCGTTGTATACGGCCATGAGCGGTCGTGCCGGTAACGCTGCTCCTCTCGCTATTGGTTTTACCCTGGTCATGGCGGTGACGTTTATGGGCCCGCTGACGGGAGCAAGCCTGAATCCCGCGCGGACATTGGGTCCGGCCGTCGCTGGTGTCTACTTCCCGCACATATGGGTGTATCTCGTTGCGACGCCATTGGGCGGACTGATTGCCGGATTGCTCTACAATTTCATGCCGGAGCACAAGGCGGTTTCCTGACTCCTCCGTTTTTCCAGGTAGCACCGTAGTAGCGGCGGCGCCATGATATTGTGGCGCCGTCGTCATTTTCCCCAAGGCCAGGCCCCTTTATCGTCCCCATCCCGCCACGATCCGCAGGTTCTGGTTCTATAGTTTAGGTGTTACAGGCTACCTTCTGGAGTCCCTTCATGAGTATAGAATCCATCACACTGGTGCGGCATGGCGCGACCGAGTGGGCGGATAGCGGCAAACACACTTCGGTGACCGACGTGGCATTGACGGCGGAGGGCCGAAGAGACGCGCTGGCGCTCTGGAACCACTTTGTGGAACAGGGGCATTTTGATGGGATCTACTCCAGCCCTATGCTGCGTGCCCATCACACGGCCATTCTCGCGGGTTTTGCCGTTCCTGAACTGCACCGGGGGCTCTGTGAGTGGCGCTACGGCCGCTATGAGGGAATGACGACGGCGGAAATTCGCCGGGAAAATCCGAAGTGGAGCGTTTTCCGTTGTGGCGGACCGGGTGGCGAAAGCCCGGAGGCCGTCAGTAGCCGTTGTGAGGAGCTGCTGAAGGAATGGGATGAAAAGGGCCACCGACACGTGCTGTGCTTTGCCCATGGCCACATTCTGCGGGCGCTGGCCGTCCATTGGCTGGGACTGGATCTCCGTTTCGCTGACCACCTGCACCTGGACCCGGGCAGCATTTCTCGTCTGGGTTGGGAGCACGAAGTTCCCGCCCTGCACTTATGGAATTACTGCCCTCAGCGTTCGGTCTTCGGGCCACGCCCTGGCTGATTCGGTGTTGTTTCCGGTGCTGGCGGCCGTTCAGGGCAGCAGAAAGGCCGGAGCGACCTGGGCGGCCTGCTGCATGGCAGCGTGGTAGTAACGGGTGCCGGTAAAGGCCCTGGCGGCGTCGATACGGAAGGCATCCATGGCGAGACCCTTGCGTCCCAATGTCGCGCTCCACCAGCCGGAGGGATAACAGAACTGCGGGAAATACAGACTGTTCACTGCGCCGAAGCCTGCTTCCGTCATGCGGCTTTGGCATTGGCGGATGAGATCGGCGTGCAGGAGCGGCGACTCGGACTGGGCGACCAGCACGCCCTGATCGGCCAGCGCATGGTGACAGGCTGCGTAAAAGTCCGTGGCGAAAAGTCCAGCCGCCGGTCCGACCGGGTCGGTGGAGTCAATGATGATCACATCGTAGCGTCCCGCCTCCGCCTCTTTGATCCAGGCAATTCCATCGGCAAAATGGAAACGGGCTCGAGGATCCTGGTTGTTCTCGCAGAGTTCCGGGAAAAAACGCTCGGCGACGCGGGTAACCCGCTCGTCCAGTTCCACCTGCACGGCTTCTTCCACTTCCCCATGGCGCAGCACCTCGCGCAGGGTGCCGCAGTCACCGCCGCCGATGATCAGCACCCGTTTCGGTGCCGGGTGGGTAAAGAGGGCTGGGTGGCTCATCATTTCGTGATAGAGGAAGTTGTCGCGGTCAGTGACCATGACCAGACCGTCCAGGGTCATGAGGGTGCCGAACTGTTCGGTCTCGAAGATTTCTATATTTTGATAAGGACTTTGCTCACGGTGCAGCACTTCGCGGATTTTCAGGCTCAATGCCGCGCCGTGCTCTTCATAGCGCTCGGTATACCATAGTTCTGTGCTCATAACCGCCTCTCTCAACGGGGATGGTGGGGTGTCCGCAGGGATTTTGCGGAAGATACGGGCAAAAGAAAAGGGTGGACCGCTGATTCCGGTCCACCCGTTACCGCTGTGAGTCATCTCAAGCGCAGAGAGCCGGCTTGACGCGCAACTCATGGGCAGGAACGCCCATCATGTCCACTTGCCCGCGCTTCATCTCCATGGTGGAGACTTGCCCGGCGCCAAAGGCTTCCTTGAGATAATTCAAGGCATCCTCGGGCTGGATGATATCGCCGCAGGTGAAAATATCCACCGCTGCGTAACCATATTCCGGCCAGGTGTGAATGGCCAGATGCGACTCGGCGACGATAACGGCGCCGCTCACCCCGTAGGGTGAGAAGTGGTGAAAAGTTTGCGTCACGATGGTGCAGTTGGCACGCCGGGCGGCCTCGAGCATGGCATCCGTAACAAAATCAACATCAGACAAGGTACTGCCGTCACAGTGATAAAAATCCGCAACGATTTGATGTCCCAATGAGCGCATAGGTGCCCCCCTTACCAAAGTTAAAAAGGTTAAGAAGTAGCTCCCGTGCACCCCCAGACAGTACTTGGTTTTATGCCCTACCTTGCTGGAACGATGCATTGCTCCAAGTCTCTTAAGGACTGACCCCCTTAGTAACTGCTTTCGGTGCCGTGGAAACAGAACGCGAACTATACGCTTATGCGCAGGGGATGCAAGGGTTTTCTGAGCGCGGCGACGTGCGGATTTTCTAGGGGTTTTCCGCCATTTTAGTCGCAATCTGGCCCCGCCCTGACCGTTCGGTTTATACTGCGCCCCATGACTGCGAAAACAGAGAGTGCCCATGGCCGCTGATGCTCTTGTCGAACTGGAAAATGTGCACTTTGCCCGGGGCCCGCACACGGTCCTGGACGGCGTGGGTCTGCGCATCACCCAGGGGGCCATCGTATCCATCATGGGGGCGAGCGGCGGCGGCAAGACGACCCTGCTCAACCTGATGGCCGGTACCCTCGCGCCCCAGGCCGGGCGGATACGGGTGGCGGGTCAGGATCTGCAGACCCTGAACTTTGGGGACCTATACCGCCTGCGTCGGCGTATGGGCATGCTTTTTCAGCACAGCGCCCTGTTTACGGATTTCAGTGTCTTTGAGAATGTCGCCTTTCCCCTGCGCCGCCACTTCCGGCTGGACGAGAGCGTTCTGCGCAAGCTGGTGCTGATGAAACTGGAGGCGGTGGGGTTGCGCGGAGCGGCTGGATTGATGCCCGCCGAGCTCTCCGGTGGCATGGGTCGGCGGGTGGCGCTGGCCCGTGCCATGGTGATGGACCCGATGCTGATATTTTACGATGAGCCGTTTACCGGACTGGACCCCATCAGTGTGGGGATCATTGCCACCCTGATCCGCCGCCTCAACGACGCCCTTGGCGCGACGAGCATCCTCGTCAGCCACGATGTGCAGGAGACTTTTTCCATCGCCGATTACGGTTACATTCTCGCGGGCGGCAAAATCATCGCCGAAGGTACGCCAGATACCCTGCGTGCCAGTGATTCGGAACTGGCACGGCAGTTTCTCGGGGGTAAGCCCGATGGGCCGGTTCCCTTCCACTACCCGGCGAAAGATGACTATGCTACTGCCCTGACCGGGGTATGGGCAGCGGGCGAGGCGATTTAAACATGGCTTTTATGGAATTCATACCGAATCTGGGGCGGCGGACCCTGCGCACGGTACCCAACCTGGGCACCGCGTCGCGCTTTTTGCTGCTGAGCCTGTTTGCGGTAGCGAACCGTCATTTTAGCATTCAGCAACTGCTCAAACAGGTATACGGCTTTGGGGTGCGGTCGCTGCTGCTGATGATGGTCGCCGCATTTTTCACGGGTATGGTGCTGGGTTTTCAGGGGTATTATGCGCTGGTGCGTTTCGGCGCGACCTCCGCGCTGGGCACCCTGGTCGCCCTGTCGCTCCTGCGCGAACTCGGGCCGGTACTCACGGCGTTGCTCTTCGCCGGGCGGGCGGGCTCGGCGCTGACCGCCGAAATCAGTTCCATGAAGGCGACCGAGCAATTGAGTGCCATGGAAATGATGGCGGTCAATCCGCTCGCCTGGGTCGTGGCACCCCGGCTTTGGGCCGGGATCTTCGTCGTGCCGATCCTCTGCGTTATTTTTGACCTGGTCGGCATTTTTGGCGGATACCTCATTTCGGTGCCGGTGCTGGGTGTGGACGGTGGCACTTTCTGGGCGCAGATGCAGTCCAACGTAGCGTTTTCCGGAGATATCCTGACCGGACTGTTCAAGGCCCTCTGCTTCGGACTGGTGGTGACCTGGATTGCCGCCTGGCAGGGTTACGCCGCGCAGCCCACCGCGGAGGGCGTAGGTAATGCCACCACCATCAGCGTGGTGACGGCGTCACTGGCGGTGCTTGGGCTGGATTTCATTCTCACGGCTTTTTTATTCACCTGAGGGGTAGAGGACGCATGGAAAAACGGGCGATAGACTGGTGGGTGGGCATCTTCGTGCTCCTCGGTATCGCTGCTCTGGTAGTATTGGCACTGCGCGTGGGGAACCTCTCTGGCTTCGCCTACAACGAGGGTTATGTCCTGCATGCGGATTTCTCCAATGTCGGCAGCCTGAAACCGCGCAGCCCGGTGAAACTGGGCGGCGTTACCATTGGCGAGGTGACCCACATCGGCATGGACCCCAAGACCTTCATGGCGAAGGTGACGATGCGGATCGAACCGAAGGTGAAGCTGCCGACGGATACGGGGGCGTCCATCTATACCGAGGGACTTCTGGGCGAGCAGTATGTCTCTATTCAGCCGGGCGGCATGCCCCAGGATCTACAGCCGGGTGGTACCATTACCATGACGCAAAGTGCTGTCAATATCGATCAGCTTATCGGCCAGATGGTCTTCAGTAAGGCCTCGGGCAAGTAAATAGGGAGGATTCTGTATGCGTCAAATTTCGTTTGTTGCTCTGGTTGTTGTGCTGTTGACCTGGACTCTTCCCGCTACTGCCGAAGATACCCAGGGGGCGGTAACGGTCGTTCAGCAGCTTACCAACAGTGTCCTGAAGGTGTTACGCTCGAACGAAGGCAAGCCCATCACGCCGTCCGTGAAGAAGGAAGTGGCCGATATCGTCCTGCCGCACATGGATTTTACCACCATGTCGCAATATGTGATGGCGCAATACTGGCGGCAGATGAGCCCGGCGCAGCAGCAGGAGTTTGTGGTGCTGTTCAAGGATCTCCTGGTGCGCACCTACAGCAATTCGCTCAATCATTATCATGGACAGACCGTAAAAATCACCGGCAGCCAGCAGGTCTCCCAAAATCCGCCGGTGGCACAGGTAAACATGGTGATCCGTCAGAACGGCGGTGGACCGGATGTTCCGGTGATCTACGCCCTGCTCTATACCAATAACTCCTGGCGAATCTACAACACCTACATCGACGGGGTCAGCATGGTGCTGAACTACCGGCAGAGCTTTGGCCAGATCGCTGCGAGCCGCGGGATCCCCGCCCTGTTGCAGGACATGAAGGCCAAGGATAGCGGAGACGGTGCGCCAGACAAAAGGGCGGCAGCCGCTTGAGCGCAGCGAACTCCTGGGAGCGGCGGACGGTCGACGGCGCTGGCTGGCTGTTCCTCCGGGGGGACTGGCGGGTGGCACAGTTGGATAAGGCCCTTCAGTTCTTTTCATGGGCGAAGGACGGTCGGGACTGCACGGAGATTTCCGTCGCAGAGCTGGATGCGGCAGACAGCGCCACCCTCGCCGTGCTGTTGGAGTGGACTCAGCAGGCCACCGGGCGGGGCGTTCCGCTGCGTATTCATGGGGCGTCTGCCAAGCTGCGGGAACTGGCAAGCTTGTACAGTCTGCAGGATATTCTGCCCCTTTGCCATGATTGATTCCCTGGCCATCCACATCGCCGGGTTGCGCAAGATTTACGGGAGCGGGCATCTGGCCCTGGCGGGTGTGGACCTGGATGTGCATGCCGGAGAGTTTTTTGGGCTGCTGGGTCCCAATGGTGCGGGCAAGTCTTCGCTGATCAACATCCTGGCGGGGACTGTGCGCCGTTCCAGCGGCGTGGCGGAGATATTCGGCTTTGACGTGGAGCAGGATTTTCGCCGGAGTCGCCGGTTGTTGGGCGTCGTACCGCAGGAACTGGCCTATGACCCGTTTTTTACCGTGCGGGAATTCCTGCATATGCAATCGGGTTATTTCGGTCTGCGTCATAACGAGGACTGGTTGGATGAACTGATGGCGGAGCTGGATCTGACGGACAAGGCCGATACCAATTTGCGCGCCTTGTCCGGCGGCATGAAGCGGCGGGTGCTCATCGCCCAGGCTTTGGTACACAAGCCCCCGGTGGTGGTGCTGGATGAGCCGACCGCGGGGGTGGATGTGGAGCTCCGGCAGGGGCTCTGGCGTTTCATGCGGCGGTATAATGAGGAGGGCCACACGGTCATCCTCACTACCCATTATCTGGAGGAGGCCGAAGAGCTCTGTCAGCGAATCGCCATTCTCCAGCAGGGGCGACTCGTTGCCCTGGACAACAAGGATGAATTGCTGCGTAGCGCCGGCTGGCGGGTACTGACGGTGACTTTCGATCGCGATCCGGGCACACTTCCTCCCGAATTGGCAGACCTGCTGACGGGTGCCGCAGAAAATACCCGGGTACTCAGAATCGACGCGCAGAGCAACCCGTTGGGGGACGTCCTGGTACGGTTGCAGGCGCTGCCCGCCCAGATCGTGGATCTGCACCTGCAGGAACCGCGCCTGGAAGACGCATTTACGGATATTCTCGGACAAGGGCGTTAAGCTTGGCAGGCCATTTGCGCATCGATCTTTTCCTCAAGATGTCACGTCTGATCAAGCGGCGCAGTCTGGCCAAGGAAATCTGCGATGCCGGTTGTGTGCAGATCAACGGGCGGGTCGCCAAAGCGGGGGCGTCGGTGCAGGTGGATGATGTGCTGACCATGGATGTTCGTGACCGTCTCCTGCGGGTGCGGGTCTTGCGTATTCCGCAGCGGATTGAAGGACCGGAAGGGGTGGTGGAAGTGCTGCCCGGGGAGGCGGAGAAATGATCACCGAGCCACGCGTGCTGCTGACCGTGGGGGAACCCGCGGGTATCGGTCCGGATATCTGTTTGCAACTGGCCTTCCATGCCCTGCCCTCGGGGGTGCTGCTCGTCGGGGATCTGCACTGTCTGCGCAGCCGCGCCCTGACTCTGGGCTTATCGCTGCGACTGGAGCCCTGGCTGGAGGGCAATCCCTGGCCGGCGCTGGAAAGGGGCGTGTTGCACGTGTTGGATGTGCCTCTGGCTCAGCCCTGTCGGCCCGGTCGTCTGGATATGGCCAATGCGCCGGCGGTACTGGCCACTCTGGATAAGGCGATGCACCTGCTACGGGCAGGTGCCGCGGATGCGCTGGTGACGGCCCCGGTGCACAAGGGCATCATCAACGACGCGGGGATTCCCTTTACCGGACATACGGAATATCTCGCGGCAGCGTGTGGCAGTCCGAAGGTGGTCATGCTGCTCGCCGGTCGTGGCTTGCGGGTGGCACTGGCAACGACGCATCTGCCGTTGGCGCAAGTGGCGGCGGCCATTACCCAGGGGGGGCTGGAGGGCACGCTGCGCATTCTGCACCGGGCGTTGCGCGAAGACTTCGCCCTCTCGGAACCCCGTATTCTGGTCGCCGGCCTGAATCCCCATGCCGGGGAGGGCGGGCATCTGGGGCACGAGGAGCAGGATATCATTGCGCCGGTAATAGCGGCCCTGCAGGGAGAAAGTCTGCGGATCAGCGGTCCGTGGCCGGCCGATACTCTGTTTACCCCGCGCCTGCTCGAAGATGCCGATGCGGTACTGGCCATGTATCATGATCAAGGCCTGCCGGTACTGAAGTACCATGCCTTTGGTGAGGCGGTGAATATTACTCTGGGCTTGCCCATCGTGCGCACCAGTGTGGACCACGGCACGGCGCTGGACATCGCGGGCACAGGCCGGGCAGAAGGCGGCAGCCTGCTCCGGGCCCTGGACAGTGCTGCGGAAATCGTTCGCAACCGGCGCGCCGCCGGTTGCTGATGCCTGCGGCGCGCCGGTCTGCAGGCTCAAAAAATGCGATGGCGTCCTTCCGGCACCTGGGCGATCAGGAACTCCATCTGATCGGCGAGAATGCGCCGGTTACTGAGCAGCAGATACTCGGCCCAGGTCGGAGTAAAAGGCACCGCGAGCAGCGGCATATGGGCCTCCTCGGGGGTGCGATTGTCCTTGCGGCTGTTGCAACTGCGGCAGGCAGTCACCACGTTGGTCCAGATATCCCTGCCCTTGCGGGAGATGGGAATGATGTGGTCACGGGTGAGTTCGCGGAGAGGGAAATGTTTGCCACAGTACATGCAGAGATGATGATCGCGATGGAACAAGGTCTGATTGGACAGGGCCGGGGGGCGAATTTTGCCCTGATGGCGACCGCGGACGGCGATGACCGGATGAATGTCGAGTTGCGAGAGGACACCGCTGCGGCGGCAGATGCCGCCGTGGGCGGTAAAGAAAGGATTCCCCAGTGTCCAGGCAACGTTACCCCGGACATAATGGGCCGCGGCTTCTTCCCAGGTTTCCCAGGCCATGGGACGACCACCGACGTCAAGGCGCAGCACGAGGTGCATAGACTTTCCGTTTCGCATCGCCTACTGGAGGCGTCGACCGAATATAGCATGAAGATGCGCTGATGATGCAAGAGGGGAGCCTGCCGCGCGCCAAAAAGCGGTTCGGGCAGAATTTTTTGGTTCAGCCGCAGATTGTCGAGCGCATTGTGGCGGCTATCCGCCCGGCGTCCGGCGATCATCTGGTGGAGATCGGGCCGGGGCCGGGGGCGCTGACCAGGTCCCTGCTGCGCCTCTTGCCGCAGTTCACGGTGGTGGAACTGGATCGGGACATGATCGCCGGTTTACGCGCGCTCGCGCCGCCGGAGCAGTTGCGGGTCTTGCAGGCCGATGCACTGGAGGTCGATTTCGCAGCACTGGCCGGCGCCGGGAATGCCCTGCGGATAGTCGGTAACCTCCCCTACAACATAGCGACACCGCTGATTTTCCATATACTGGAACACGCGGAACAGGTGCGGGATATGCACTTCATGCTGCAAAAAGAGGTGGTGGACCGGGTGGTGGCGGTGCCGGGAAGCAAGGCGTATGGACGGCTTTCGGTGATGATACAGGCGCACTGCGCGGTGGAATCCCTGTTCACGGTGGCCCCGGGGAACTTCTTTCCGGTGCCCAAGGTGGATTCGGCCTTCATGCGTCTGATACCGCATCGTCCGGGGTTGCTGCCCCCGCACCTGCAGGCGCCCTTCGCACGGATTGTGGCCACCAGTTTTGCCCAGCGCCGCAAGACTCTCGCCAATAATCTGCGCGGCATTTTGAGTGCGGACGACTTGCGGGGTTTGCAGATCGATCCCGGCTGCCGCGCCGAGACGCTGGATCAGGCCGCCTTTTTTCGCCTCGCCGAGGCCACCGTTGAAGAGAGAAACCGATCGTGAATCATTTGGAAGTTGCCGAGAAGCTGTTTGCCGAGCTGGAATGGGAAGCGAAAGCGCTGCCCGATTATCCGGTTCTCACTTGTGCGGTGCAGGTACCCAATGGCGTTCTGGACATTTTTTGCCATGTGCATGGCGAACGAGAGCGTGTCCTGTTTTACCTGCGCCCCCAGAATCTGGAGATAACGATGGAAAAACGCCTGGCGGTGGCGGAGTTCCTGACTCGCGCCAACTATGGACTGGCTCTGGGTAACTTTGAGCTCGATATGGAGGATGGAGAAATCAACTTCAAGACGATTCTCCAGGCGCCGGTCACGGTGTTGAGCACTGCCCTACTGCGTCCTTATCTGCTGGTTGGCGTAGAGACCATCAACCACTACCTGCCAGGGCTGGAACGGGTGCTGAGTGGTCAGGAAACCCCGGCTGCCGCGATTAAGGCGCTGGAGATTGGGACAGCGGTACATTGACCCCGGAGCCGATGATTCCGCTGCCCAGCAGCAGCGGGGTGATGCCCATGCCGCGGATTTTGGCAAGGGTGGGCTGGGCCGCTGCCAGAGAATCGAAGGTGTTGGTGCGGAGCCGGTAGAGGGTGTTGTTATCGCCCGCTTCCGCCTTTTCCATCTGGGTGCTGACCCCCAGCAGGGCGAGGCGATCGCGCAAGACGACGGCGGCGGCGCGGTTGGTGAAGGCACCCACCTGAATGGTCACCGGCTGGTGAACGACACTGATATTGCTGGCGGTCGCTGCACTGGGGATGCCGGGACCGCTGCCGAGGATGTCGGCAGGAATGTCCACATGCATGGCGGGCAATATCTGATAAAAATTGAAATCGACGCCGCTGCGGGTGGCGGCTGTGGATGCCGTGGAAGCCGCAGCGGAGGTGACGACGGTGAGCGGGCCGCCCCGCGAGGAGGATGCGGCCGCGCTAGTCGGTGCGGGTGCTGACGGTCGGGTGGTTGCCGGGCTGCCAAGCTGTTTCTGCTCGGTTGCCGCCGCGTTGTTGCTGGAGGTCGCCGCCGTCGATGGTCCCGTCCCGCTACGGGACAGGCCTGGCCTGCCGGTGGCAATGGGGAGTTGCGCGATCCACCACCAGACCCCCGCACTCAGCGCGATCACCAGAAGCAGCAACACCCAGGGCCAGCGCCGTGCCGGAGGGGACGGTGTTTCCTCGGCATCATCTTCCGGAGTTACCCGCTGTCGTGGCGGGATGGGCGGGCGCGGCTCCTGCACTCGCGGGCGGCTGGTCTGATTTTTGTAATCGCGCATGATCCCTTTACATCTGTTCCGGCGCGTTGACGCCAAGCAGTCGTAACCCGTTGGCAATACTCTGTGCGACGGCCAGACAGAGCGTCAGGCGGGCGTGGCGTAGCGGCGTTTCCTCCACCAGAATTCGGGTCGAATTGTAGTAGGTGTGGAAGGCTGCCGCCAACTCCCTGAGGTAGAAGGCAATCTGATGCGGTTCGCGATCCCGGGCCGCCGTGGCCACTACTTCCGGGAAGCGCCAGAGGGTATCGGCAAGTGCGATTTCACGGGACTCCTGCAGCATTTCCAGACCGACGCCGTCCGCTGGCGGCAGGCTGAGTCCCTTTTCTACCGCCTGGTGCAGCAGGGAATAGACCCGGGCGTGGGCATACTGGATATAAAATACCGGGTTTTCCTCGGAGTGCTTTTTGGCCAGTTCCAGATCAAAGTCCAGATGCTGGTCGGCGCGGCGCAGCACATAGAAGAAACGCGCGGCATCATTGCCCACTTCCTCGCGCAGTTCGCGGAGGGTGACAAACTCGCCGGCGCGGGTAGACATGGAGATCTTTTCCGTACCGCGGTAGAGGATGGCGAACTGGACGAGGACGACTTCCAGTTGCTGGTCGTCGAGGCCGAGGGCGCGCAGGGCGGCCTTGACCCTGGGCACATAGCCGTGATGGTCCGCACCCCACATGTCGATGACGTGGGTGAAGCCGCGGGCAAATTTTTCGGCATGGTAGGCCACATCGGAGGCAAAGTAGGTATAGGCGCCATTGTCGCGACGCAGAACCCGGTCCTTGTCGTCATCAAAGGCCGTGGCACGGAACCAGAGGGCGCCCTCCTGGGTGTAACAGTGTCCGGCTTTTTCGAGGGCGGCGACGGCGGTATCGACCGCCCCCGTATCCATCAGGCTGCCCTCGGAATACCAGCGCTCGTAATGCACGCCAAAACCCTCCAGATCGTCACGGATGTCGGCGAGAATCTCGTCCAGTCCGGCGCTGTGCAGGGCGCGATAGTCTTCGCCGAGCGACTGCTTCAGGTGGGCGATGAGGGTGTCGATGGCGATATCACCGTCGCTCATCTGGGGCAGGTTCGGTAATCCGGCCGCCGCGTGCCGTAAGCGGTCGCCGACCTGCTCCCGGAGATGGGCCGCTATTTCACGCACATAGTCGCCGCGATAACCGTTCTCCGGGAAGGGCCAGGGCAGCGCCTTGTCGGCTTCGAGATAGCGCAGGTAGACGCTGGCCGCGAGAATGTCCATTTGCCGCCCGGCGTCGTTGACATAGTATTCACAAAAGATGTCGAAGCCGTTAAAGCGGAGGATGTTGGCGAGGCTGGCGCCATAGGCGGCGCCCCGCCCATGCCCGACGTGCAGGGGGCCGGTGGGGTTGGCGGAGACGAACTCCAGTTGCAGGCGCTGGCCGGCGCCGTTCCGGTTGGCGCCGAAGTGCTCTTTTTCGGTACGTACCCGATGGATGACGGCGTGAAAGGCGGCAGGCTGCAAAAAGAAATTGATGAAGCCGGGGCCGGCAATCTCGGTGCGGGCAATCCAGTCCGAGGCAGGCAGGGCCGCGACGATATCGGTGGCGATGTCGCGGGGCTTGCGCCCGACCGCCTTGGCGAGGAGCAGGGCGACGTTGCTGGCGAGATGGCCGTGTTCCACCTGCTTGGGGCGATCCAGCTCCAGGGTGGCGGGAATCCCTGGAATGCGGCCCTGGGCGTGGAGTTGTTGAAGCGCCCCTTGCAGGGCCTGGCTGACAAATGCTTTCACAGGGCTACCTTATGCACGAAATTTTTGCCTTAGTGTAACCGAAGCAAACATTTTACGGCAGAGGTAGTGTGTTCTGGATACTCTGCCGGCATAACCGCAGAGTTGGTTCCCTTGCCCGGAATGTTGTGGCCGCCTCAGGAAGAGATGCCTGCGCCCTCCCCGATTGGCGCACGGGCCGATATGGGAAGCTCGTCCTCTTCCTCCTCCACATAATTGCGCGGACCATCGGTGCTGCGCAGGGTGCTGGGCGGGATGATAAAGACGTAGGCGGCGATGGCCGCTGCCAGGCACGCCCACATGGATAGGCGCAGCAGGTTGTCGATGCTCAGGGTGCCCGCCTGCGCGCTGATCAGGGCGTGCAGGTGCTGAGGGGAGAGTGTGGTGTGCCGGCCAAAGCGACTGACCTGGCTACGCAGGTGGTCGCCGGCGAGGGCGCTGTAACGGGTCCAGTAGACGCTCAGCAGGCTCACCCCGATGTTGGCGCTGAAGACGCGAATGAAATTGCTGGTGGTGGCTGCCGACGGAATTTCCTGGGCACTGAGGCCGGAGAGAATCACCATGGTGAGTGGCACGAAGAGCATGCCCACCCCCAGGCCGATGAACAGCACCGGCCAGAACAGATCGCTCAGACTGCTGATGGGGCTGAGATAGGCGCTGCCGTAGGCGAAGGCAAAAATGGCAAAGCAGAGGGTCGTCAGGCGGCGCAGGCCCAATAATCCGTGCAGGCGGTCCATCAGGGTCGACAAGGGGATGGCGCCGAGGGCGAGGGGAATGAGCACCGCACTCCCCCAGAAGCCGTTGAAACCGAGTGTTTCCTCCGCCAAGAGGGGCAGCAGGGAGGCCCAGCCCATGAACATGGCCCAGCCCAGGCACAGCAGCAGCAGCCCCAGCCAGTAATTGCGCCGACGCAAAAAGTGCAGTTGCAGCAGGGGATGGCGGGTCTCGCTTTCGCGCCAGGCAAAGAGCAGCAGGAATACCAAGGCGAACAGGGTCGTTTTCAGGATGAAGGCCGAATGCCACCAGCCGTACTGCTCGCCCTGATCCAGCACCACCTGCATGCTCATCAGTCCGCCGTAGAGCAGGCCGAAACCCCAGCCGTCGAAGGGCGGCGTCCGGGGATCACCGCGATCTTTGGGAATGCCCGTGCTGCCCAGAAACAGGGCGACGCCCCAGATCGGCAAGGACAGCAGAAAAATGCTGCGATAGCCGAGTTCTGTCGCCAGCAGGCCGCCAATGGCCGGCCCGAAGAAAAATGGCACCAGCATGGCGTTGCTCCAGAAGATGGTGACCATGCCGTGGCGCGCTTTCGGGCTGTGGCGTAAAAAGAGGCTCTGGCTGAGGGGGACAAGAATTCCTGCGGCGATACCCTGCAGGGCGCGGGACAGCAGCATGATCCAGAGATTGTCAGTCACCGCACTGATGAGGGTGCCTGCCATGGCCACGATAACCGCCACCTGAAAGACGCGGCGCATGCCGAAGCGGGCGGTTGTCCACGGCATCAGGGAGATCCCCAGTGACCAGTGGACGATAAAGTAGGTGAGAGTCCAGAGGGCGTGATCGCTGCTGGTGGAGAGGCCGCCCGCGACGTAGGGAAAAATCCCCTGTAGCGCGGCGCCATCGAAAGAGCCCATGCCAAGGGCAAGGCCGACCCCCGCGAAGAGGGGCCAGGTTTGGGAGAGGGATGGTAATGTTTCCACGCCGTTGGATCCTCGAAAGTTGCCATAATTTAACGCCAGCACTAATATTCAACTAATAGATTGATTTACGTTGATTCATCGGAAATACCAATGAGAATTCATGCAGAGGAATTGCTGACCTTTCTGGCGGTGGCGGAGGCGGGGGGGGTAGGGGCCGGAGCGCAGATCCTGCGGCGCAGCCAGCCGGCGGTTTC
>NZ_JABBDR010000272.1 GCF_018854495.1 Acidithiobacillus ferruginosus | reverse complement strand
GGAATAGAGCGCCACATTGACCCATATCCGGTCGAGGTTGGCGATTTCATAGAGATTCGTCTGCGGCGAGACATAACCGCCCTGGCGCACATTGAGGGTCTCGACCACCCCGGAAGCGGGCGCCATGAGCGGCACGTCCCGCTCCGCCGCGCCGCGCCGGGCGAGCGCCGCGATCTGATTTTCCGGCATGCCCAGCAGTCGCAATCTCGCCTTGGCGGCCGCCAGCAGTGCCGGGGCTTCCGTCGTCCCACCCTGGCGGCGGGCGATGAGATATTCCTGCTGGGCGCTGTATAGCTCGGGAGAATATATCTCGGCGAGCACCTGGCCGCGCTGCACGGGGTCACCTACGGCGCGGACGTGCAAGCGT
>NZ_JABBDR010000271.1 GCF_018854495.1 Acidithiobacillus ferruginosus | reverse complement strand
GGCAGCACCGCCGATATCCATGTCTCCGCGCCCTTTTCCGGCCCGGCGGTACTGGTCATCGCCAACGACAAGATTTTGAAGGTGAAGAACTTTACCCTGCCCAAAGGGGGCCGCACCCTGCATGTGCAGGTCCGGAAGGACTGGGGCGCGGGCGCCTATGCGCTGGTGGATGTGTTCCGCCCCGCCAGTGCTACCGAGGCCCCGGAACGGGCCATCGGTCTGACTTGGCTCGGCCTCCAGCCCGGCCGCCGTGCCATTCCAGTCCGCTTTACCGTCGATCCGGTGTACCGCCCACGGCAGACCATCCGGATTCCGGTGAAAACCCGCCCCGGCGCCTATGTGACGCTGGCGGCAGTAGATAAAGGCATCCTCAACCTCACCCAATTCCCCAATCCCAACCCCCTGCACCATTTCTTTGGCAAGCGGCGGCTGGATATCAGCGTCTTTGACGACTACGGCGCCCTGCTGGCCCGCCCCACGGGTTTTGAAGCCCTGCTGCAAAACGGCGCAGGGGCCAATTTCGGTCCGGCGGCGCGACCCATTCCGCAGAAGGTGGTAGCGCTCTTCGCCGGCCCGGTGCAGGCCAATAGTGATGGCATCGCCGAACTGCCCCTTACGGTGCCGGAGTTCAACGGCGAACTGCACCTCATGGCCGTAACCTGGAAGGGCGACGCGGTCGGTGCCGGCGACACCAACATCATCATTCGTAACCGCCTCATCGCCGACCTGCTGCTGCCGCGCTTCCTGTCTCCCGGCGACAGCGTCCAGGCGACGGTCATGTTGCAGAACCTGAAGCTGCCAGCGGGCATGTATCACAGTCAGATCACGGCGACCGGGCCAATCCGCGTCGGGAGCAATGGCCGTAGTGGGGCATCCCTGAAACCGCAGGCCATGCGTCTGCTGCCGGTGACCCTGGCAGGCACGGGAGAGGGCACGGCACACCTGACCCTGACCGTCACGGGTCCGGCTGGTTACAGCCTGGTCCGCCATTGGAATATGGTGGTGCATTCCACCCAGCCGCCCGTTTCCAAAAACCACAACCTGACGCTGGCGGCGGGCGACCAGCACGCACTACAGCCGGATACCCAGGGCTTTATTCCCGGTTCCACCGTGAGCGCGGTGACGCTCGGCAATACCATGCCCTTCAACCCCAAGGCCTATGTACAGGCCCTGTATCAAGGTTGGCACTGCGGTTCCCTGCTGAATGCCGCCAGCAAAGGTTTCCCGCTGACGGTGTTGAAGCCGCCGCTGATTACGCCCCGGCGTGCCGCCAAGCTCCAGGATTACGTCAATCAGGTGCTGAATGATCAGCGCTATGACGGGGCCTTCGGCCTGTGGTCCAACAATGGTGACGCCCAACCCTGGCTTACAGCCTTTGCCACCGAATTCCTCCTGCGCGCCCAGAAGGCCGGGGCTGGCGTACCGCAACCGACCATCGATCAAGCCTTGCACTGGTTAGGTCAAGAAGTCGAAAACGAAAATCACACCGCCTTTGACCGCATCTACGCCGTTTATGACCTGAGCCTGGCGGGCAAACCTCCGGCGGGGGCCATTCGTATGCTGGCACGGCATATGGACCAGATCAGCATGCCCTTGGCGCTGGCCCAACTGGGTTCGGCCCTCAACACCATCGGCGAACCGCATCAGGCGCTAAAAGCCCTGCAGAAGGCGATTAAAACGCAGGAGCCAGTTAGTGGCGACTGGTGGTGGGGGCGTTCCGACTGGGATACGGCCTTTGGCTCGCCGCTGCGCGACGCCTGGGCCGTGCCCGCCATCATCGCGCAGACCGGCTTGATGCCCGATGCCGTGACCAAGCTGCGGCGGGACCTCCCCGGCGCAGGATTGGAACCCGACGACCTGACCACCCAGGAACTGGCTTGGGCCCTCTATGCCGATGGCGTGCTGGGCGGCGAGGGTCAGACCGTCCATGTCCAGTGGGGCAACCAGGTTATTCAGCGGACAGGGCCTGTGGTCCTGCCCCTGACCGGACCCGTAACGCTACGCAATCTAGGTAACGAAACCCTCCCCGTTTCGCTGGCGACCACAGGCGTTACGCTGACGCCGCCGCCCGCCGCCACCCACGGGATGGAGGTCAGCCGGGCTTTTTATACGCTGGCCGGTAAGCCGTTGAAGCCGGAATCCCTTCCACAAAACACCGTCTTCGTAGTCGTGTTGAAAGGGGCGATCACCGACAATCTGCCGCACCGCGCACTGCTCGATATGGGTTTGCCGCCGGGCTGGGAACTGGCCGGTAGCGTAACACCGGGCAAGGTCCATGGCCTGTCCTGGCTGCATCATCTGACGGCGCCGGAAGCCACGGCCGCTACCGATGATCGCTACGAAGCGGCCTTTCAGATGGCCCCAAAAAACAATAACGCTTTCAACGGTAACGGGGTTCCGGACTTCAAGACGGCCATTCTGCTGCGCGCCGTCACCCCCGGTCAGTACGTCCTGCCGGGGGTCACCGTCAGCGACCTTTTTCATCCCTCCATATTCGCGCGCACGACCGGGCGGAAGGTGGCCGTGACGCCACCGGCCTCCTGAGCGACCCATGATCCGGCGCTGGTCTGGCTGGCTGGTGTACGGCGTGGCCCAGGGCGGGGCCTGGTTCTGGCCCCGGGGCAGATACCGCTGGTGGCGACGTGCCTGGCGCTGGCTGCTCATCGGCATCGTCGTGCTGGCTATCACAGCCTGGTTTATGCCACCCGGTATCGGGACCCTGGCGCAGGAAGGCCGCATCATCTACGACCGTCATGGCCATGCGCTGGCCATGTTTCTCAATAAACAGCAGCAGTGGGCCTTCGCCACTCGCCCGCAAGAGGTTAGCCCGGTGATGCGACAGATGCTGGTGGCCATCGAGGATCGGCATTTCTCCTGGGATCCCGGCGTCGACCCTCTCGCCATTCTTCGCGCCGTGGGACAGATGGCACTGGCGGGTCACGTCGTATCCGGCGCCTCCACCATCACCATGCAGGTAACACGGATGCTACATCCCCAGCCCCGCACCCTGCCTGTAAAGATGCTGGAAGCCATGCAGGCCATTTCCCTCTTCGAACACCACTCCAAATCCGCTGTACTGGGCATGTGGCTATCTCTGGCCCCGGAGGGTGGCAATATCGAGGGGGTCGAGGCCGCCGCCCATGCCTGGTTCCACCAGTCGCCACGCACCTTGGGACCGGCACAGGCAGCTTTTTTGGTGATGATGGTGCGCAACCCCAACCAGCTCAATCCGCTGATTCATCCGCGGGGCGCCCTCGCCACCCGCAATCAGATCCTGCGGGAATCCCGGCGGCAGGGCGTCATTTCCCAGGCAGAGCTGGAGCGCGCTTTGGCTACCCCCTTGCCCCATCGTCTCTACCCCATGCCGTTGCTCTCGCCCCAGGCAGTTTCGACGTTGCCCAGCGGTACCCGCACCACTCTGAATGCACCCATGGACCGCGCCATCGCCGTCATCGCCCGACAGACCCTTCGCCACATGGAGCCGACGGAGAGCATCGCCATCGTGGTAGTCAGCCTCAAGACCAAAGGCATCCGCGCCGTTTACAGTGGCGACTGGGGTAATGCGCAGCGCCATGGCTACATCGACATGACCCGAGCCATACGCTCGCCGGGGTCTGCTCTCAAGCCTTTCCTCTACGGACTCAGCTTTGAAGCGGGGCTGATCCGTCCGACTACCAATGTGGCCGACTTCCCCAGCAACTTCGGGGCCTATGAACCCAATGACTACAATGACACCTACATGGGGATCGTGACGGCGACCACCGCGCTGCGGCGCTCTCTGAATGTGCCCGCCATCGACCTCATCAAAGCCTATGGGCCTTTGCGCTTTGCGGCACACCTGACGGCGGCGGGTACGCCGGTGATATTGCCTTACGGGGCCGACCCGGCCTTGCCCCTGGCCTTGGGTGGCGCCGGCATTTCCATGCGGCGGCTGGTGGCGCTCTATGCCGGGCTGGCGAATGGCGGGGTGGTGGAGCGCCTGCACCTGATTGCCGGCCAGCGCCGCAGACAACGACGCCTGCTCTCCCCCCATGCGGCAGAGGAGGTCACCGCCGTCCTCAACCGTCCATTTCCCTTCGGCGGTCCCACCGGCATCGCCTGGAAAACCGGTACCAGCGCCGGCAACCGCGACGACTGGGCCATTGGCTTCAATCACCGCTACGCCGCCGCCGTCTGGATCGGCCAGCCCAACGGCGCTGCCCTGCCCGGTGATACCGCCCTTGCCGCCATTCCGATTCTCGCCAAGGTCTTCAGCATCCTGCCGGGCCGCGCCCTGTCGGTGCACCCACCCACCCGGCCACTGACCCTCCAGCGCCTGCCCATGGGCACCCTGCTGGAGATCGCCGCACCCGCACCGGGTGCGCAACTGACCGCCGGTGAGCCGGTCAGTATTCGCGTGCTCGGCGGCAGCCGACCTTTTCATTTTCTGGTGGATGGTCGCCCCATTCCGTCCAACCCGGCCTTGAGAAGTGTGCGCTGGACACCCTCTGTGGCGGGCTTCTACCATCTCAGTATTCTCGACGCCAACGGCAAACTGGTGACGCGGGCGTTGCAGGCAGTACCGAAGACCAACGCCGCCAATGTGGAGTGGGGCAGCACTACTACTGCGCGGGGCGCTGTCCATGGTGCTGGCCCTGAGTCTTCCTAAGGTCTGCGGGACGGACACGCGCTGGACCTGCTGGAGATAGAGTCTCAGCCAGGGACCATTATGGCGTGTTTATCAGCAATACAGAAACCTGCGGAGGACGCCTTCTACAGCGTGATTTCTTTCAGCCCGGCTTGGGCAGCAAGCTTATGACACAACTCTTTAGCCCAATGCAGATACCATACCGGGGATAGCCCTCGCCAAAGGACGCGTATCCGTATCTACCGAGAGTACCAGCATCAGGAGCGCATCCGCTCCCACTGGCACAAAAAGTGACGTATACCTTTCACAGCGAATACTGATCTCCTGTGCCGGACATTCGGCAAGACCAGAGCTGATATGCTCCGCAAGACGCACAATGGCAGCCCCGGCGATACCAATAAGACGCTGGTCCACTATCGTTTCCCCCTCCTGAAAAATCACCGCCCCTTCATTGGAAATCAGCGCGGTACCTTGTATTTCTGGCGACATGGCATCTAGCTGCGCATTGAGATCGTCAAACATGGCCTGATTCAAGTTCAAGGTGCACCTCTTTCAGAGATTCTCGGGAATAGGAAACTGAAAGTCCTTCTGGGTCAATAGATCAGGCCCCGATTCCAGCCCCTCGAACCAGTCGAGGAACGCCAAGACCGTCTCCCGCCCCTTGAAGGAAGCGCCGTGTTGCGGCACGATCCATTCGATGTCCATGCCCCGCGCCATATTGGTCCAGAGCCTACAGACTTTCTGGCCACCCATATAACGGCGGTGGAAACCATCCATGGAGGATGCCGCACGATGTGCCGCAAACGCTTCCGCACCTTCAATTACCTTGGAAGCATCATGCCCACTGACCAGGTTGGCGCCCAGATCTCCGGAGAACAGAATCTTGCTCACCGGATCGTAAACCTGGAAATTGCCCACCGAATGCATATAATGCGCGGGCACGACAAAGAGTTCCTGCCCCGCCAGATTGACCCTCATGCCCTGCGGCGGAATACCGATGACCCGCCCTGCGGTCATCCCCTTGGAGCAGAAGTGCGGCAGAAAACGGGTCCATTCATTGGCGATGAGAATCTTCGCGTCGGTGATCAGCAGCCAGCCGTTGGCAGAGGCGACGATATCCGGATCCTCATGAGAGGCAAACACATAATCGAGATGCGCCGGCAGGAAATAGCTCGCCATCTCTGCCAGCAGGTTCTTGTACGTGAGGTTACCGCCAGGGTCGAGCAGCATCCCTTCACCATTATTAACAATGAGGAACTGGTTGGCCTGAATCCCCTCACCTTCCACCAGATCGGTGAAGGCTATGCATTTATGCGTTCCGTTGTCATACAGCAACTGGGACATTATGAACTCCTGATGGAAGTGGCATCGGCCGACATTTGCGCAGCCCGATAGAATGTTAAAATACCCAAATCAAAATATTATAGCAGTTTGCCATTTCTTTTAAACGCCTCCAGGAATGGCTGATCTGTGAGCACACGGGGAAGTCAGTTCAGACGCCGCTGCATGAGGATACCCAGACCGAGCCCCATGGCAGCCAGCGTCAGGGTCAGTACGATGCCGTAGAGCCAGCCATCCTGGCTGGCGAAACGGGCGATCCAGGCCTGGAAGCCGGTCTGCTGTACCTCGATATGTTGTTTCTGTCTGGCTACCACCTGACCGTGACGGACCAGGAAAGTATCCAGGGTATAGCGCCCCAAAGGCAGAGAAGCCGGCAGGGCCATACGGGCCGAAAAAAGTTGGCCACCCTCGATATGCACCCCTTGCGACTGCACCACATAGTCACGACGGCGCAGTTTGTTCTTGAGAAAAGCCTGCTGCCACGCAGCCACGTCCGCCGGCTCCGGCCGATAGCAGGCCTGCCGGGACAGATAGTCTGGGTCCAGACCGAGCAACTGCCGGGTCGCCAAGGGCAGCAACTGGTCTGCGGGTGCTGAGGAGAGCATTTCCCAGATACCGGGGGCACCTGTCACCGTCACCTTGGCGCCCGTCAGCCAGATGGGACCAGTCCGGGTTTTGCGTAACATGGCCTCGGTAGCTGCGGGAGAGCGCAGCAGGACAATCACCTGCCCCGGTTGGGAGAGAGCACCGTAAACCAGCAGTTCCCGCCCCGTAAAATGGCTGGTGACCTTCACCAGGTCGTTACTGGTGCCGACCACCAGAGGCTCCGCCGCCAGCACGGGGGTCACCCATGCCGTCATCAACGCGGCGAGACCCATGAGGCAAAGGTTTACCAGACGCATCTAAACCACTCGTGCCATGCTGTAGAGGTGCTCGGGCGGAATCACCAGCCCCAGGCCCATCTTGATGGCGACGCCCATAACCACCAGCGCCAGCACCAGACGCAACTGCTCCCCACGCATCAGCGCCCCCAGCCTGGCACCGAACTGTGTCCCGAATATGGAGCCCAGCACCAGCGCCAGGACCAGGTAAGGATCAACGGCGTGGTTCATGCCGGCCTGCAAAATGCCCACTTCCGCGCTGGTAAACAGCAACTGAAATAGCGAAGTCCCTACCACCACCCTGGTCGGCATCTTGAGCAGATACAGCATGATCGGGACCATGACGAAACCGCCACCCACTCCCATCAGCGCCGCCATGATTCCCACCGCAAAACCCAGCAGTACAGGTGCCAAAATGGAGAGGCGCAGTCCGGAAACGGGGAATTCCATCCGCCAGGGCAATCGATCCAGCCAGGAAATCCCTGCCCGCGCTTTCTTTTTGTGTTTACCGGGATGATGGCCCCTGCGCATGGCGAGGGTCGACTCCACGAGCATGGAGATGCCGATAAATCCCAGCAGGCCGACGTAGAGGAAGGTGACCACCAGTCCAAAATACCCCGACGCATCCAGGATACGCGCCACATGCACACCCAGCAGTCCGCCCATCCAGCTCCCGGCGAGGAGGATGAAGGCCATGCGCATGTCTACATTACCCATACGCCAGTGCGCATAACTGCCGACAGCCGACGCCCCAACGATTTGCGCCGCGCCAGTGCCCACCGCCACGAGGGGTGGCACGCCGACAAAAATCAACAGCGGGGTGATCAGAAAACCGCCACCGACCCCCGTCAAACCGGAGAGAAAGCCGACGATCAGACCAAAGCCGATGATCAGCCAGATATTCACCGCCATATGAGCGACCGGGAGGAAAAGCTCCAACTTACGCGTCCCCGGGGGATCTGACAGAAACCATCACGCCGGCACAGATCTGATCCATCGGAGTGTCGGGCGGAACCATCAGGACCGGCACCTTCAGCGTCAGACTCAGTCTGGCGCCCAGGCCACCCAGCAAATGCGGCAGACCAAGGGGCCTGCTCTCGGTGCCATAGCCACGCTGGCCCACCACTACCATGATGATATGCGGATCCTGTTCGACCAGCCTGGGGATTTCCACCTCGGGAGCACCTTCGACCAGATAGTATTCCGGCAAGAGAATTCCACAGTGTTCCTGTATGCGCTCTGCGACACCTCGCAGATTTTCTTCTGCCTCGATGCGGGCATCCGCCAGCAGCCGGTTTTTGAGATCGCTGGAAAAAAGCCCACCGCCAAACCCCAGGGGCACCGTCGGCACCTGCAAGGTCGTCACCAGACCCAGATGACCACCCAGCAGGTGGGTAAAGCGCGCAGCCACCGCTGCGGCCAGCAGGGCATTTTCCGAACCATCCACGGCCGCCAGTATCACATGCTCGGACATAGCCAGCCTTCCATACTGAGGAGTCCCGGAAATATTAGATTATCCGCATAGATCTGTCGAGGACGGCGTTGTCCGCAGTACACTTGCATCCCAATGGAGGCTCTTTTACAATGGCCCCATTCCGCCGGTGCGTGTGTTTGCACGGGCGTGAGCAAAAACGCTCCCTCCATCAGGAGGTTTGGGTACGACAGGTCTCCTGATCGTACCTTTTTTAGTTTGGACTGCCACTTTTTCGGAGGCCGTGGGATTTATGGGTGAGATTACCAGAGCGCTCATCAGCGTTTCCGACAAGCGGGGCGTTGTGGAATTTGCCCGGCGGTTGCAGGATTTCGGCGTAAAAATCCTCTCTACCGGCGGCACTGCCAAGGCCTTGATGGCCGATGGCATCGCGGTGCAGGAAGTGGGGGACTACACTGGTTTCCCGGAACTGCTGGAGGGACGCCTCAAAACCCTGCACCCCAAAATCCACGGCGGACTGCTGGCGAAGCGCGACGACAGCAGCCACACCCGGCAGATGGTCGAGCATGGCATCCCCGCCATCGATCTCCTCTGCGTCAATCTTTATCCCTTCGCCGAGACCATCGCCAGCGCCGGCTGCACACTGGAAGAAGCCATCGAAAACATTGATATCGGCGGCCCGACCATGCTCCGTGCTGCGGCGAAGAACTGGGAGGGCGTCACCGTCCTCGTCGACCCCGATGACTATGCCGCCGTACTGCAGGAGATGGAACAGAGTTACGGCGGCGTCGGCGCCGGTACCCGCTTCCGCCTGGCCACCAAGGTCTTCGCCCACACGGCGCGCTATGACGGTGCCATCGCCAACTATCTCTCCAGTCTGGGTCCCGATGGCAGCCGGACAACCTTCCCGCAGACCCTGTCCCTGCAATTGGAGAAAGCGCAGGATCTGCGCTATGGCGAAAATCCCCATCAGTCCGCCGCCTTCTACCGCGATGGCAGCGGCGGCGGACTGGCGGACGCCCATCAGTTGCAGGGCAAGGAATTGTCTTACAACAACATCGGGGACGGTGATGCCGCCGTCGCGCTGGTGATGGAATTTGCCGAACCCGCCTGTTGCGTGGTGAAGCACGGCAATCCCTGCGGCGTGGCCGTGGGGCCGGATCTGCTCAGCGCCTATCAGCGCGCGTGGGCTGGCGATCCGGTATCCGCATTCGGCGGCATCGTCGCCTGTAACCGGCCGCTGGATGCCCAGACTGCCGAACTCATTAGCGATCAGTTCATCGAGATGGTACTGGCGCCCGCTATTTTGCCCGATGCCCGGCCCATTCTGGCCAAAAGGAAAAACCTGCGGGTGCTCGCCTTTGACGATGGTAACGCCTGGCGGCGGACAGGCTGGGATTACAAGCGTGTGCGGGGAGGTCTGTTGGTACAGAACTTTGACCAGGCCATGGAAGCGGAAGCGGACTGGAAAGTGGTCTCGGAACGCGCACCGACGGTACAGGAAGCCCGTGATCTCGCCTTTGTCTGGCGGGTCGGTAAATACGTGCGCTCCAACGCCATTGTCTATGGCCGCGAAGGCCAGACCGTCGGCATCGGTGCAGGACAGATGAGCCGGGTGGATGCGGCCAGATGCGGGGTGGCCAAGGCTCTGGAACTGGGCTTCGATCTGCACGGTGCGGCGCTGGCTTCTGACGCCTTCTTCCCCTTCCGCGATGGGATCGATGCGGCGGCGGCGGCGGGCGTAAAGGCGATCATCCAACCCGGCGGCTCCATCCGTGATGAAGAAGTCATCGCCAGCGCCAATGAACACGGCATCGCCATGGTCTTCACCGGTGTGCGCCATTTCCGGCATGGTTGAGGAGGAAACACAGATGGGCGCGAAAGTCATGGTCCTCGGCAGCGGCGGACGCGAACATGCCATCGCCTGGAAGCTGGCCCAGTCGGCGGAGGTAGCGAAAGTCTACTGTATGCCCGGCAATCCCGGTACGGCGGCCGAGGCCAAAGTCCACAATCTGGTCCTGAAGCCGACGGATGCCGACCAGGTGGTCGCCGCCGCCCATGCGTTGAACGTCACGCTGGTGGTCATCGGCCCCGAAGCCCCTCTGGTGGCGGGTGTAGGTGATGCGCTGCGCCGGGCTGGCATTCCCGTCTTCGGTCCCAACGCCGCCGGGGCGATGCTGGAGGGCAGCAAAGCCCACGCCAAAGCCTTCATGGCGCGGCACGGTATCCCTACCGCCCGTTACGGACGTTTTGACGATACCGACGCGGCCCTCGGCTACCTGCGTGACCAGCCGTTGCCGGTAGTGGTCAAAGCCGATGGCCTGGCCGCCGGCAAAGGGGTCGTCGTGGCTGCGGAGCGCGCCGAAGCGGAAGCCGCTGTGTACCAGTTTCTGAAATGGGGTCCCATCGTCATCGAAGAATTTCTGGAGGGGGAGGAAGCCAGCTTCATCGCCATCGTGGTGGATGGTCAGGTCTTGCCGCTGGCGGGGTCGCAAGACCACAAGCGTCTGCTGGACGGCGATCAGGGTCCCAATACCGGCGGCATGGGTGCCTATTCCCCCACCCCGATCCTCGACACCGCCATGAGCGAGCGGGTGTTGCGCGAAGTGATGCGCCCGGCAGCGCAAGGATTGAGGACAGATCGCACACCCTACTGCGGGTTTCTCTATGCCGGTCTGATGATCGGCCCCGCCGGACCCAAGGTGCTGGAATTCAACTGCCGACTGGGCGATCCCGAGACGCAGCCGCTGATGATGCGCTTGCGGTCCGACCTCTATACGCTTCTGCTGACCGCGGCCCGCGGCGATCTGCTGCCGACGGCTCTCGACTGGGACAGTCGCGCTGCCCTCTGCGTCGTACTGGCGGCTGGCGGTTATCCCGATCATCCACAGACGGGTGACCCCATCTGCGGTCTCGACGAGACATACGGGGATACTGTCAAAATCTTCCATGCCGGGACTGAGACGCGCGACGGCACCGTCATCACCGCGGGTGGGCGGGTGCTGGGCGTCACGGCACTGGGAGAAAATCTGGCGATCGCGCAACAACGTACCTATGCCGCCGTCGCCGATATCCGCTGGCCGGGCTTGCAGTACCGGCACGACATCGGCCACCGCGGCCTGCGGCGTGCCTGACGCCGTTTCCGGCTGATGCTGCCCCGCCATCCGCGTCGTCAGGATATTCGCCGAGGGGTTGCGCAGATGCGGCGCGGCGGGGTCATCGCCTATCCCACGGAAGGGGTCTGGGGGCTGGGCTGTGACCCGCGCCGGCGCCGCGCCCTGCACCGAATTCTGGCCCTGAAGGGGCGACCACGGCATAAAGGCGTTCTTCTGGTGGCAGGCCGGACAGCCGAAACCCGGCGTTACTGGTCTGCGCAAGGTGCAGATCGGGCGCTGCTGGCGCGATTCTGGCCCGGCACGACGCTGGTGCTCCCGGCCACGCCCCGGGTTCCCTTCTGGATACGCGGACGCCATGTGGGCGTTGCGGTGCGGATCAGTAGCCATCCCGCTATCGTCGCGTTGTCGCGGGTCTTCGGCGGCGCCATGGTTTCCACCAGTGCCAATCCGGCGGGGAAACAACCGGCCCGTGACCTGCGCACCTTATACCGCTATTTTGGCCGCTCCCTGTGGGTACTGCCGGCACGGTTGGGGAGGCAACACCATCCCAGCCGCATTGTCGATGCCCGCAGCGGTCGTGTCTTACGGGAGTAAAATCATGCAACAACCATCCCTGGATGAAATGGAAAACTTTCTCCGCGGCTTGCAGGATCGCATCTGCAACGCCCTGGAAGCAGCGGACGGCGCGGCGAAATTCCGCGAAGATCTTTGGGAACGGCCCGGCGGTGGCGGCGGCCGCACCCGGGTGATTGCCGACGGCGCTTTGCTGGAAAAAGGCGGGGTCAACTTCTCCAAAGTCCATGGCGACCAGCTTCCCCCCTCCGCTACCGCACATCGCCCTGAACTGGCGGGACAGACCTTCACCGCCCTTGGCATCTCTCTGGTACTGCATTCCCGCAACCCCTACGTCCCCATCGTTCACATGAACTACCGATTTTTCTCGGCGGGACCAGTGTGGTGGTTCGGCGGCGGCGCCGACCTGACGCCTATCTACGGCTTTGAGGAAGACGCCCGGCATTTCCA
>NZ_JABBDR010000270.1 GCF_018854495.1 Acidithiobacillus ferruginosus | reverse complement strand
ACACCCACTACTACCTGAACGAAATTCCCTTTGCCGACCACAAGGCCCTGCTGGACCCGCCGACGGCCGATGTCACCGGGCGGGTGGTGGCCTTTCTAGCGCATCTGGCGCGGCCACGGGACCGCGATGTGCTGCGGCGTGCCGTGGCTTATCTGTTGCGTGAACAGGAGTCCTCGGGCGCCTGGTTTGGGCGCTGGGGAACCAACTATATCTACGGGACCTGGTCTGTGCTCATGGCACTGGCCGAACTGAATGATCCTTCCCTGAAGCCCACCATGGAACGCGCGGCGTACTGGCTGCGCGCGGTACAGCAGAGCGACGGCGGTTGGGGTGAAAGCAACGATTCCTACAGTGACCCTGGTCTTGCCGGGGTGGGCCAGACCTCTACCGCGGCGCAGACGGCCTGGGCCTGTCTGGGTCTGATGGCGGCGGGAGACCGGGATAGTGTCGCCCTGCATCGTGGCATAGCCTGGCTGCAGGCGCATCAGGAAGGGGATGGATGCTGGCAGGCGCCCTTTTTTAACGCACCGGGATTCCCGAAGGTTTTTTACCTTATTTATCATGGATATGCGTTTTATTTCCCGCTCTGGGCGCTGGCCCGCTACCGGAACTTGGGATGCATGGCGCACGAATAGGAGTGGTGGCGGCGCTGGACGCGGAGGCACGTGTTTTTTCCCTCGCGGGTGCGCTGTCGCACGATACGCTGATAGAGGTGGGTGAGCAGATCTTGCTGTGTGTTTCCGGCATGGGGCCGGAGCGGGCGACGGCCGCAACGTATAGGCTGATTGCTGCGGGTGTTGACGGGCTGGTCTCCTGGGGCACTGCGGGCGCCTTGCGGCCGGAACGGAAGCCGGGGGATCTGCTCCTGCCGGAAGCCGTGTTCTGGGCGGGGCAGTGCTGGGCGGTGGATGTGGCATGGCGCGGGAGCCTGGCGAAATCGCTGTCCATCCCATTCCATGCCGGGGGAGTGCTTTCGGTGGATGCGCCCTGCGGCTCTAGGGCTGCGAAGGCGGCCTTTCTGGTGGATTACCCGTCGGCACAGGGGGTGGATATGGAAAGTGGTGCCATTGCCGCCGCGGCGCATGGCGCGGATACCCCCTTCATCGTCATCCGCAGCGTCGTGGACCCTGCGGATCAGTCGCTGCCGGCGGTGGCCACGGCGAGTGTCGACGCCTACGGGCGGCCGCAGGCCCTCCGCCTGGCGCGCGGGTTATTGCGCCATCCTGCCGAGTTGTCCACTTTGCTGGGCTTGGGCGGGCAGATGCAGAAGGCGCTGAGAACGCTCCGCACGGTGGCGCCGTTCCTTCTTCGCGCGGGAAGGGCGGCATGAAAGCCCTGCTGACCGGGGCATCTGGTTTCGTCGGTGGCGCGGTGCTGCGCCGCCTGCTCGCCGAAGGTCTGGAGGTACGAGTGCTCCACCGCACCGGCGCTGATCCGGCCAACTGGGAAGGGCTGGACGTGGAGCTGGTGGTCGGGGATCTCACAGACGGCTCGGCCCTGGACGGCGCGGTGGCTGGCTGTCAGGCGGTTTTTCATGTGGCTGCGGACTACCGGCTCTGGGTACCCGATCCGCGCGCCATGTATGCCGCCAATGTGGGCGGCAGCGAACGTCTGGTGCGCGCGGCGCTCGATGCCGGGGTGGAGCGCATCGTCTATACCAGCAGCGTTGCCGTGCTCGGTCATTACGCTGATGGCCGGGAAGCCGATGAGGATACCACTGCGCAACTGGAAGACATGATCGGGCATTACAAGCGCTCCAAATATCTCGCCGAGGAGGCCCTGCGGGCCCTTTGCCGGGAGGAAGGTGCGCCCATCGTCATCGTCAATCCGTCGACGCCCATAGGTCCGGCGGATCGCAAACCGACCCCCACCGGGCGGATGGTGCGCGATGCTGCGGCGGGCCGCATGCCGGCTTATGTCGATACCGGTCTGAACGTGGTGCATGTGGATGATGTGGCCATGGGCCATTGGCAGGCATTTACGGACGGCGAGGTCGGGGAACGCTATATTCTCGGTGGCGATAACCTCCCCTTGGCGGCGATCCTCACCCGTATTGCCGGTCTGACCGGGCATCGTTCGCCATGGCTGCGTATCCCTCGCCGCCTGCTCTATCCCCTGGCCTGGGGGGCGGAGCGGGTGGTGCGCCTGCGAGGCAGGGGGACGCCGCTGGTAACAGTGGACGAGCTGCGCATGGCCGCCCACAAGATGTATTTTTCGTCTGCCAGGGCGGAGCGGGTCCTGCATTACACCCATCGTCCTGCGGAGGAGGCCTTGCGGGACGCGGTACGATGGTTTGCTGAGCATCACTATCTGTAGTCTGCTGGCCCGCCGTCTGGCGGTTGCCGCCGTGGGGGCCTTATGTGCTGGTGGATAGGCGGCCCTGCGGCGCTGCTTTCCCTGGCTGCCGTGGTCTATCTGTTGATGACCCTTCGGGCAATCGCGCGCTGGCATCCGGTATTGCCGGAGCGCGACGCTGCCGTCAGCGGAGATATCCTGTGCGACGGGCCCGGGGTCAGTGTGCTCAAGCCGCTGCATGGGGACGAGGGGGGTCTCTACGCCGCCCTGCGCAGTTTCTGCGTGCAGGACTACCCCGCATTTGAAATGGTTTTTGGTGTGCAGCACCCCGACGATCCGGCCGTCGCCGTGGTGCAGCGGCTGCAGGCCGAGTTCCCGGCCCTGGCGTTGCGCTGGGTGTGTACGGAAGCGCGTATCGGCAGCAATCCCAAGGTCAATAATCTCGCGGGCATCCTCGCCGCCTGTCGTTACGACACCCTGGTGATCAGTGACGCGGACATTTCCGTCGGCCCCCATTACCTGCGCCAGATCTGTGCTTCCCTGCAAAACGGGAATGTGGGTGTGGTGACCTGCCTCTATCGGGCCAGGCCCGTAGCCACCTTCTGGTCGCGGGTGCTGGCCGGTCAGGTGAACGGTCTCTTTCTGCCTTCGGTGCTGCTGGCGGCGCGCCTGGGTCCGAATATTTTCTGCGGCGGGGCGACCATGGCCCTGCGTCGCCGGACGCTGGAGGCCGTCGGCGGCCTGCCGCGCCTGGCGAACCAACTGGCTGACGATTACTGGCTCGGCGCCTACAGCCGCCAGTTGGGGCAAACCACCCTGCTCGCGGATTATGTGGTGGATACCGAGGTCCGGGAGGCGAATTTCCGCGCCTTTTACCAGCATGCGCTGCGCTGGTCGCGTACCACGCGATCGGTACAGCCGCTGGGTCACACCTTTTCCTTTTTGACTTATCCGCTGCCCCTGGTGCTGCTGCTCGCGCCAGGGATGGGTCTCTGGGGCGGGGTGCCGCTGGGTGTGGTTCTCCTCTTGCGCCTCGTGTACCATAGGCAAATTATGCACAAACTTGGTGCAGGCGGTTCGTTTGGTGTGGCCCTGCTGGGGGATTTTCTGGGCCTGTGGATCTGGTTTCACGCTCTTTTCGCACGGCACGTCGCCTGGCGGGGGTCGCAATTTGCCATCGGCGCCGACGGGCGGATGGATGGCCATGACGGAGTAAAACGATGACGATGAAAACCCTGTTCTTGCAAGCCCCTTCCTTTGAAGGATTCGATGGTGGTGCCGGTTCGCGCTATCAGGCTAAGCGGGAAATTCGCTCTTTCTGGTTCCCCACCTGGCTGGCCCAGCCCGCCGCCATGATCCCTGGCAGCCGCTTGCTCGACGCCCCCCCCGCAGATGTCAGTGTCGAAGAAACCCTGCAGGTTGCCGCAGGGTATGATCTCTGCATCATTCACACCAGCACCCCGTCTTTTCCTTCCGATGTGCGTATGGCTGAAGTGCTCAAGGAGCACTACCCGAAATTGCTCATCGGCATGGTCGGCGCCAAGGTGGCGGTGGAGCCCGAGGAGTCCCTGCAGCAGGCCGCGGCGGCGGTCGACTTCGTGGCCCGCGAGGAGTTTGATTACACCCTCAAGGAGATAGCCGAAGGTCGGCCCCTGAGTGAGGTGGATGGCATCACCTACCGCTCCAGCAATGGTCAGATCATCCACAATCCCGATCGTGCCATGATCGAAGACATGGATGCCTTGCCCTTCGTCTCCGAAGTGTACAAGCGCGATCTGCACATCGAGGACTACTTCATCGGTTACCTCAAGCATCCCTATATTTCCTTCTACACCGGGCGCGGCTGCCGTTCGCAGTGCACCTTCTGTCTCTGGCCGCAGACGGTGGGTGGCCATCGCTATCGCACCCGCAGTGCCGCCAGCGTCATTGAAGAGGTGCGCTACATCCAGAAGAACTTCCCGCAGGTCAAGGAAATCTTCTTTGACGATGATACGTTTACCGATGACCGCCCCCGTGCCGAAGAAATCGCCCGAGGTCTGGGCAAGCTAGGTGTGACCTGGTCCTGCAACGCCAAGGCCAACGTGCCCTACGATACCCTCAAGGTGCTCCACGAGAACGGCCTGCGCCTGTTGCTGGTGGGCTATGAATCGGGCGACCAGCAGATCCTCAACAACATCAAGAAGGGTCTCAAGGTCGAGGCGGCGCGCAAATTCACGGCCGACTGTCACAAGCTGGGGATCGTGATTCACGGCACCTTTATTCTCGGCCTGCCGGGCGAGACGAAGGAGACCATTCAGAAGACCATCGACTTCGCCAAGGAAATCAATCCCCATACCATTCAGGTGTCGCTGGCGGCGCCGTATCCCGGCACCTTCCTGTACAATCAGGCGAAACAGGAAGGCTGGCTGACGGATGAAGATGAGGCCCATCTGGTCAATGACCGCGGCGTGCAGATCAGCCCCATGAGTTACCCGCACCTCAACCATACGGAAATCTTCGACTCCGTGGAGGTGATGTACAAGCGCTTCTACTTCCGCGCCGGCAAGATTGCCGAAATCACGGGTGAGATGCTCAAGAGCACGCAAATGATGAAACGTCGTTTGCGCGAAGGCGTGGAATTCGTCCGCTTCCTCCGACAGCGCCACGGCTGAAGTGGGGCAGGGCGGCGGCCGGCGAGTCATCTTCAACGCCGACGACTTTGGCTTGGACATGGCGGTGAACGAGGCGGTGGAGTCCGCACACCGTGA
>NZ_JABBDR010000027.1 GCF_018854495.1 Acidithiobacillus ferruginosus | reverse complement strand
GGATCGGCGAGCATCAAGATGCATACACCATTCAGAAGATCGGGGCCCGCGAGTCGTTCATCAGGATTACCGCCTTGCCGAGCGTGTGCAGCATGTTTATGCTTTTGTAAACCGCCATTGGCGAAAAGAGTATTTTTATGGAAATCTGGCTCATCATCAAAAAATTGGGAAAGAACCTGGGCGTCAGACTACCCGCTACCATTGCCAGCGAAGTTCATCTCCATGCGAACCAAGAGGTAAGACTTTCGGTTGAGCATGGGCGTATTATCGTTGAGCCTGTCAGTATAATCGCCAATCTGACGCTGGCGGATCGTCTCAACCTTTTCGATCCCGCCTTACATGGTGGTGAGGTCATGGCGGCTGAACGAGTTGGTGCTGAATTGTGGTGACGCCAGCGGGCTGAGTACCAAAACAGGCAGGAAATCCTATGGATCGACT
>NZ_JABBDR010000269.1 GCF_018854495.1 Acidithiobacillus ferruginosus | reverse complement strand
CTTCTTAGAAAGGATAACGACACGTCACAGGGAAAACTGAAATGGTGGATGGTGCAAGGCCAACCACACTACCCTGCCTATAAAAAATTCGGCAGTTACCTCTGCTGCTGATTTGGCAGGGTTCCTTTGATAGGATTGGTTTTTCTCCTGTAATGGAGGCTCACCCTGTGGGTGATGACGAAAATCGGCCGCAAAAGGCCATTCCTGCGGCAGTAAAGGCCATGGTCGTGGACACACTGGGCGGTCGCGTTCAGGTATCCTGGGATCCGGAATCGGCAGTTACTCCCTTTGGCCAATTGGTGTTCTTTGCCGAGTTTCTGGAGGTCAGCGGCCTGTTTGATGCCTGGGTAGAAGAATGCCCCTTGATCTACAACAGCCCCAACGCCCCGAAGAAGCGCGATGTATTGGGCACCTGGAATCTCTCCATCCTAGCAGCCCACGGTAAATTTATTCTCAGTCGCCCCCACGAGCTGAGGGTGCTGAATTTTTCGTCATGCGCAGATAATCGAAGACGAGACGAGTCCGGAAGCAGAGGTTACGCATCATTTCGGCGATAGACTGCTGGGGTTTTTGGAAGGATTTGAGGAGGCCGATGGCGAAACGGCGCAGGCGGGTGAGGTTTTCCGGGCCGAAACCGGTGCGCACGCGGCTGCGATCTTCATCGAAATTCCAGTCAATGAGATAATGCACGCACTCTATGGCCCAGTGCCCACGATTCACTTCCAATACGCGCTGCGCTGAGGCCTCCTGCGGAGTACGGCTGGTGATTCCCAGTGCCACCTCTACAGAGCGCCTACCGGTTTGTTTGTGGATACATTCGCGTTCTATCCGGAAGGTTTGGCCGACATGGGGGAAGTCGAGGTAGTCATTGAGTGCGGTGCTGCACCAGATCCGACGGGTTTCGATGCGACCGTGATCGGGAGGGGAGACTTCCTCGAAGTCGGGGGTACCGCAATGTTTGAATTGTGCGGCGATATCCTGTTCCAGAGTCGGCTGATTCCCCTTCACGGTGAAGTGGTAATGGGCTTTTTGTTCGATCAGGTAGGTCGCCAGCGCCCGTTGGGTCAGCAAGGCATCTGCCGTTACGTCTTTGCCGACGACATCGCAATCTTCCAGTACCGGAATCGCCATCCCGATTTCGTTGGTGCGTTTGACGGCATCACTGTGGGCTACAGGTAAAGTGCCTACTTTTTTTGGGCGTAACAGGTGCGTGAGGTATGGCCTACCACGCTGAGAATGTGTGTCTGTTCACCGTTTGCGTCGATGGCGTTTTTCATGGTTTTGCCATCCATGGCCAAGGCGCTATCCGCCGCTTCTCCCCAGGACTGGCTCCAGAGTCGAAGTGCCCGATCCAGGGTTCCTGGCTCCACCCGCACCAGGCAATCACGGATCACAAATTCACTGGGGACGACATAATGTTTATTCTCGCGTCGGCAGCCGAAGCGCTCCCGGGCGGACTGCCCGAGTCCTTGAGCCCAGTCCGCCATGGCTTTGTAACCAGACATGCCGCAGAGCGTGGCGCCTGCTGCGATCCCCAGCACGACGGGTAAGCGATGGCGTCTTCCTTGAGGCCTGCGGGGGTCTTTGATATCCGAGAAGCAGAGCGGTAACGCGCGCATTTCTTCGGCATTGAGCATACGGTTGGGGTCTCCGGTGAGTTGTAGGTGGGCAAAGTCTGGGTGGGTCAAATGGGCTTGGGGGGCGCGTATCAGAGGCCGGACAAAGACCCGTTTGGAGGCTGTTGGGGTGGCGCTGTAACCGTTTGAGGTACGCCGATAGCCTTGCGTCAATCCTCCCAGTTCCATCCAGTTGGCCGCACGATACACGCCGCCGTAAAAACGCTGCGGATCGACGAAGGTTTCCAGCAAAAACAAGGGGTGCCCGAAACGGGCTTGCCAATCTGACACGATACGCCGCTCGACCAGGGACAAGACGCGCGACCCCACATTGGGAAGGTGCCAATCCGGCAAAATCAGAAAGCGGCTATTATTGGCAATCAGCCGGAGACGCCCATATTGAGAGCGGAAATCCCAACCGATCCAGAGATCACGCACAGCACATTTCAATGCGGCCCCAGACATGCTGATCAGCGCCACCCATTGATCCTGCC
>NZ_JABBDR010000268.1 GCF_018854495.1 Acidithiobacillus ferruginosus | reverse complement strand
GCAGGTTATGGATGACATCCTGCAGTGGGCGCCCGCCGTATGTGGCATTGAAGCAATGGGCCGCCTGAGCCAACTCCGCCGCACCGAAGGGTTGCTCGGTGCGGATCACGCGGTTCTCCACATCCCCCTTGTCGGTGACGAAGATGGCCAACACCTCACGCTCGTGCAGGGCGATAAAGTCCACATGCCGCAAAATGCGTGTTGCCCGCCGCGGCACCCGCACAAAGCCCGCCATATGCGTCAGTTCAGAAAGGATGCCGGTGGCAGCATGCAGCACCTGCTCCGCATCCGGAGCGCGAAAACCGATGCGATGAATGAGCAGGCGGTTGGATTCCGCCGACAGCGGCACCACCCGCAGCAGTGCATCGACAAAAAAACGATAGCCGACATGGGTGGGAATGCGCCCGGCAGAAGTGTGGGGGGAGATCAGGTAGCCCTCGTCCTCCAGGTCCGCCATGACATTACGCACGGTGGCGGGACTGATGTTGAGGCCGGCATCACGGGCCAACTGGCGACTGCCGACCGGCACGCCTTTGGCGATATGCTGTTCGATGAGGGATTTGAGCAGGTGACGGGCACGTTCATCCATGGCCGTCTACAACCCCTGCCAACATGCGCAGAGCGGCTCACCCCGTGCAATGGGCGAAGACAGCGGCTGCATGGCGCAGATAAAGGGATAAAACATGGCGGGAGAAATCATCCTTGGCACTCAACCATCATGAGTGCTAGTAATTTAGCAAAAAATGATGGCGGAGCAAAGGAATAGTCTGGTCCCTCCCGAAGATTCAGGGCAGACCACCGGAAGGCAGACCGATAAAAGGCGTTACTTGATCTTGTCTTCCCGGTACATGACATGCTTCCGGACCTTGGGATCGAATTTCTTCATTTCCAGCTTATCGGGCTTGGTCTTCTTGTTCTTGGTGGTGGTGTAAAAATGACCGGTACCGGCCGTGGAAACGAGCTTAATCTTGTCACGCATGATTCAATCCTCAGATCTTTTCGCCGGCGGCGCGCAGGTCAGCCAGAACGACGTCAATCCCTTTCTTGTCAATGGTACGGATACCCTTGGTGCTCACCCGCATACGCACCCAACGGTTCTCGCTCTCCACCCAGAAACGGTGGTACTGCAAATTGGGCAGAAAACGGCGGCGGGTCTTGTTGTGGGCGTGGGAAACATTATTCCCCGCCATGGGCTTCTTGCCCGTCACCTTGCATACTCTGGACATCGGTTAATCTCCCTGAAAAAAGGCGCTCTTTATACCATAGATGAAAACGGTCTGCCAGTAGTCGTGGTGGCATTGCCTGCGAACCTCATCCCCTGTAATTTATCCGCACCATGAAACGACGCATACTGATCACCAGCGCCCTCCCCTACGCCAACGGCCCCATCCATCTCGGGCATCTGGTGGAATACACCCAAACCGACATCTGGGCCCGTTATCAGCGCCTGCGGGGCCACGACTGCGTCTATGTCTGCGCCGATGATGCCCATGGCACGCCGATCATGCTCCGTGCCCAGAGCGAGGGCATCACGCCAGAAGAACTCATCACCCGCATGCACGGCGATCATCTGCGCGACTTCACCGGCTTCGGTATTCAGTTCGATCTGTATCACAGCACCCACTCGCCGGAAAACTTTGAAATTTCTCAGAGTATCTATCGTGCCCTGCGGGCAGCGGATTACATCAACGTCCGCGAAATCGAACAGGCCTACGATCCCGTCGCCGGCATTTTCCTGCCCGACCGCTTCATTCGCGGCACCTGCCCGCGCTGCGGCGCAGCGGATCAGTATGGCGATAGCTGCGAGGTCTGCGGCGCCACCTACAGCCCCACCGACCTTATCAACCCTGTTTCCGCGGTCTCCGGCGCCGTACCCGAGCGCCGCAACTCGGAGCACTACTTTTTTCAGCTCGGGGATTTCAGCGACTTCCTCCGGCGGTGGATTCACAGTGGTACCCTGCAGGAAGAAGTCGCCCACAAGCTCGATGAATGGTTCAGCATCGGCCTGTCCGACTGGGACATCAGCCGCGACGCCCCCTACTTCGGCATTCCCATTCCCGACGCGCCGGGCAAATTCTTTTATGTCTGGCTGGATGCATTGCCCGGTTACATGGCCGCCACCCAGCACTGGTGCGCGACCCACGGCCGCAATTTGGCCGATTACTGGGGTCCGGATTCCACTGCCGAGATCTACCATTTTATCGGCAAGGACATCATTTATTTTCACGGCCTGTTCTGGCCGGCCATGCTCAAGGGCTCCGGACACCGCCTGCCGACGGGTATATTCGCCCACGGACACCTGACGGTAAATGGCGCCAAAATGAGCAAGTCGCGCGGCACCTCCATTACCGCGGGGCAGTACCTCCAACATCTGAATCCCGAGTTCCTGCGTTATTACATCGCCACCAAGCTCAACAGCCATGTGGAAGACATCGACCTCAATCTCGAAGATTTCCTGCTCAGGGGCAATGGCGACCTGGTCGGCAAGGTAGTCAATCTGGCCTCGCGCGCGGCGGGTTTCATCCATCGCAGCTTTGCGGGCCGACTGGCCGCTTCCCTGGGCAAGGATCAGGCCTTTTATGATGGGCTGCTGCAGACCCAGGAGGTTATCGGCGAGGCCTACGCCGGACGGGAATATGGCAAGGCCATGCGCGACATCATGGCGCTGGCCGATCAGGTCAACGCCTATGTGGACCAGAACGCCCCCTGGACTTTGGCCAAAGACCCGGCCCAGCACGAGTCCCTGCACCGGGTCGTTACGGCCACCCTGAACGGCTTCCGGATGCTGATCACCCTGCTCAGCCCCGTTCTGCCGGAACTGTCGCGCAAAGCGCTGGAATTCCTGCGGTGCGAACTGGACTGGGCGGGCCTGACCAGGCCGCTTCTCGATCACCAGATCCTGCCCTACACCCATCTTTTACAACGTATGGAAAAAACCCAGGTGGACGCCTTGATCCAGAATCCTGCAGAAAGCCCCGCGACAGCCCCAGGCATGGCGACGGCGCCAGTGCCCGCGCCCGTACCTGCCGAGGCCAGGGAGGAGAATCCTTTTATCGGCATGGACGACTTCAGCAAGGTGGATTTGCGCATTGCGCGGATTGTTGCCGCGGACAACGTGGACGGCGCGGACAAACTACTGCACCTCACCCTGGACATCGGCGAGGGCACTCGCTCGGTCTTTGCCGGCATCAAGAGTGCTTACGATCCGGCTAGCCTCGTCGGCAGGCTGACCGTGATGGTCGCCAATCTGGCGCCCAGAAAAATGCGCTTCGGCCTGTCCGAGGGCATGGTGCTTGCCGCCAGCGGGCCGGAGGGCGGACCCTTCCTACTCTCTCCCGATAGCGGGGCGCAGCCGGGCATGCGGGTTAAATAGGGGTCTGCGCGGTCGCCAGCAACTTGCGTTCTTCATAGGTTTCCCGGGCCAGACGCACGTCTTCCAGGAACCACGGGAGCTCTTTCAGCAGCAGGGCCTGCGGGCCATCCACCAGCGCTGTTGCCGGGTCGGGATGGAAGTCCACCAGAATCATGTTGGCGCCGGCCACCACGCCCTGCGCGGTCACATGGAAGACGTCCATGATGCCATCCGGCCCCGCATCGCGGCTGCCCACCGAGTGGGACGGATCGATGCAGACGGGCATCCGGGTCAGCCGCTTCACGACAGGAACCTGGGCGAAATCCACGAAGTTGCGGTGCGGATCACCCAGATTCGTCTTCATGCCGCGCAGTCCGAAGACCACCTTGGTATTCCCCTCTGAGGCCAGGTACTCGGCGGCATTGAGGGATTCTTCCAGGGTGATGCCGAAACCGCGCTTGAGCAGCACGGGGAGTTCCTGCTGCCGCCCCACCGCCTTCAGCAACTCGAAGTTCTGGGTATTGCGGGTGCCGATCTGCAGCATGACTCCGGTCGGATGGCCAGTCTTCTCCAGCGCCTCACGGATCTCATCCATATGCGACTCGTGGAGGATCTCCATGGCGATGACGCGCATATCGTACTTGCCCGCCAGTTCAAAAACCCAGGGCAGACAGTCCTTGCCATGCCCCTGAAAGGCATAGGGACTGGTACGGGGTTTGTAGGCACCCATGCGGGTGCAGACCTGGCCGTTTTCCTGCAGGGCGCGCAGCATCTGCTCGACGTGCTCCGGGGTATCCACGGCGCAGAGCCCGGCAAACACGTTGAGATTATCCTGGCTGAAACGCACCCCGTTGTAATCAAAACCATGTGTACGCTGATCGCCGGTATGGCGGCCCAGCAACCGATATTCCCGGGACACGCGAACGGCCCGCTCGACACCGGGCAAGGCTTCCATGTCTTCTATCCGCAACGGCTTGGTATCACCGATCAGGTAGATTTCACTAAGTACCTGCTCCGCACCCTGCTCCTGATGGACCCGAAAGTGAATACCGGAGAAGCCACGCAGATGGGTCAGCAGTTGCTGGAAGATCGGCGATTGTTCGCCGAGGTCGGCCTCTAAAATCAAAATCATGATCAATCCCCTTCTGATGTCTGCATGGATTCCGGCATTCTGGTGGCAGTTTACTCGGGCAAACCGGAGACACAAGCACTAAAGCATCGCCTCCGGACGCAGATGCCGGTCGATATCTTCGCCGGAAAGATAACCCAGCGCCAAGGTGGCTTCTCGCAAGGTGCAGCCTTCGCGATGGGCATGCTGGGCGACCATGGCCGCTTTTTCATAACCGATCACCGGTGTCAGAGCCGTAACCAGCATCAGCGACTCTTCCATGTTCCGGCGGAGCTGGCCTTCTACGGGCTGCAAATCGCGCAGACAGTGATTGCTGAAAGAACGGGCAGCATCGCCCAGCAGTACGATGGACTGCAGGATATTGTAGGCAATCAGCGGCTTGTAGACATTCAGCTCAAAATTACCCTGGGAGGCGGCAAAGGCAATGGCCGCGTCGTTGCCATAAATCTGCACGCAGACCATGGTCAAGGCCTCGGCTTGAGTGGGATTCACCTTGCCGGGCATGATGGAGGAACCGGGTTCGTTTTCCGGGAGATGCAGTTCGCCCAGACCGGCCCGTGGGCCGGAGGCCATCCAGCGGATATCGTTGGCGATCTTCATCAGGGACATGGCCAGGCCTCGTAACGCCGCACTCAATTGCAGTAGCGCTTCATGTCCCGCCAGGGCGGCGAACGCATTGGCCGCTGGGCGAAAAGGCAGGCCCAGTTCGGCATGCAAACGCGTAGCCACTGCACCGGCAAAATCCGGGTGGCAGTTGAGTCCGGTACCGACCGCCGTGCCGCCCAGTGCCAGGGCATAAAGACCGGGCAGGGTCTGCTCCAGGCTGTGAACACCCTGCTGCAATTGCGCCAGATAACCGGAGAACTCCTGCCCGAGAGTCAGTGGCACCGCATCCATCAGATGGGTACGCCCGACCTTGATGAGGTGGGCAAAATCCTCCGTCTTGCGCTTCAGTGTCCCTTCCAGGTGCGCCAAGGCGGGCAAAAGTCCCTGATGCACCGCCAAAGCCACCGCAATATGCATGGCCGACGGAAAAACATCGTTGGAAGACTGGCCCAGATTGACGTGATCGTTGGGGTGTACCGGCACCTTGCTGCCCCGGGGCTGCCCCGCCATTTCATTGGCCCGGTTGGCGATGACCTCATTGACGTTCATGTTGCTCTGGGTGCCGCTGCCCGTCTGCCAGACCCGCAGGGGAAACTGCGTATCCCAGCGCCCCGCGACGACTTCCGCCGCAGCATCGCTGATCTTTTCGGCCAGCGTCGCATCCAGCAGACCCAGTCCGGCGTTCACCGAGGCGGCCGCCCGCTTGATCCGCGCCAGGGCGTGGATCACCGGCAGGGGCATCTGCTCCGTACCGATGGCGAAATAACGCAGGGAGCGCTGGGTCTGGGCGCCCCAGAGGGCGTCGTCTTCCACCTCCATAACCCCCATGCTGTCCGTTTCCTGACGCATATCAGCGTACCCCCGCCAGTTTCTCGGCTTCATCCACCATCCCGGACATATAATCCAGCGCCCGCGACCAGATTTTCGGATCTTCCAGATCGATGCCCGTTGTCGCCACCACCTCGGCGGGCGCCTTGCTCCCCCCGAGTTTCAGCATGGCGGTATAACCGGGCACAAAGTCGGCGGGAGCCGCCCGATAGCGCTGAATCAGCGCCAGCGTCAGCAGTTCCCCAAAGGCATAGGCATACACATAGCCCGGCGAGCCGATGAAGTGGGGAATATAGCTCCACCACCAGCGATAACCGGGGCTGAACTGGATACTGTCGGCAAACTGCTCCGTCTGGGTTTGCATCCACAGCTCCGCCAGGCGATCTTTGCTCAGCTCGCCCTCGGCACGGCGAGCGCCATGCATCAGCACCTCGAAGCGGTGCATGGCCATCTGCCGGAACACCGTGGCAAAGGTGTCCTCGATTTTGCCGCAGAGCAGGCCGAGACGCCGCCGGGGATCCTGCTCCTCGCGCATCAGCCGCTCGAAGGTCAGCATTTCACCAAAAACGGAAGCCGTTTCCGCGGTGGTCAGGGGGGTGTCGGCGTTCAGGTAACCCTGCCCGCGGGCGAGATACTGGTGGATACCGTGCCCCAATTCGTGGGCCACCGTCATCACATCCCGCACCGTGCCGGTATAGTTGACCATGAGGTAGGGATGCACGTCGGGAGTCACCGGATGGGCGAAGGCCCCGCCCCGCTTGCCCGGCGCCAATGCTGCATCGATCCAGCCCTCGTCGAAGAAGCGCTGGCCGATGGCCCCCAGTTCCGGCGAAAAATCCGTCACCGCCGCCAGCACGATGCGTCGGCACTCCGCCCAGTCGTAGCGCCGGTCCCCACCGGGCAACGGCGCATAGCGGTCATAATCCATCAAGGGCGAGAGGTTCAGCAATTTGGCCTTGAGCCGGTAATAGCGGGCCACCAGCCCGTAGCGTCCGACCACGGCCTGTTCCAGCGCCTCAACCATGCTGTCGGAGATTTCATTGCTCAGATTGCGTTCGCTCAGCCAGTGGGGATAGCGGCGCAGGCGGTCATCCAGGGACTTGTCGGCAAGGATGGCGTTGAAACAGGTGGTGAGGGTATGCAAACGCCCTTCCAGCCCTTTGCTGAGGGATTCTGCCGCATCCCGGCGCAACTCCCGGTCGGGATTGGACAGCAGTGTCAACACCTCCTGCTCGCTCCTCTGCTTGCCGCGCAGAGGAAAGCGCATTTCCGTCAATGTCTCGTCAAAAAGCCGCTCCCAGAGCCCCCGGCCGGTCACCCGTTTTTCCGACAGGATCTGCTCTTCACTTTCACTGCGCAGGTGATCACGGTACTTGCGCCAGTTGCGCAGCAGGTGCGTCCAGTGTGCCAGCGCGGGATCGGCCAGCAGGGCACAGGCCCTTGCATCGTCCACGGCGTTCCAGGCGATATCGAAGAAGATCAGTTGATTCTGAATGGCCGTAGCCGCCTCCTCGTAGGCCTGCAGGGCGGCGCCATACGCCGGCTGATCGGCATGGGTCACATAGCTGAGGTAACGAAAGGTACCCACCCGGCCGATGCGTTGGCGGATGGCTTCCAACTGCTCCAGGGCCGCCGCCAGTTGCGCCGCGTTCAGCCCCCCCAGACCGGGACGATAGACCTCGGCGAAGCGCGTCGCTGCGCGGTCCGCCCAATGCAGGTCCTCGGCCAGCCGTGGGTCGTCCACCCCGGCATAGAGATCTTCCAGACGCCAATGTACCTGCTCCGCGCCCGTCGCCGTCTGATTTACGCCCTCCATCATGCTGTTGTTCTCCATCCGAGTAATGTTCGATTGGTGCCGCCGCTCAGCCCACCGTCTCCGGCAAACCCAGCCCACGGCGCACGCAAGGCAATAGTGCCGCAGCTTCAGGGGCCCGCCCGGCCCTCTGAGCCTGCCACATCATTTCTCCCAGACAGTCCACGAAAAGATGTTCGGCGCCGGCTTCACCCAGCTTGCGGCGCGCGCTGTCGAAGAGGTCCACGATACCCGCAGGCTGTCCCAATGCCAACATTTCCTCCAGCCCTACATGCAGGGACATGTGCATATAGGGGTTGGTCCGCCCCTGCTCGGGCGGGAAATCCTGTTCCAGTCCCTGCTGTGCATCGCCGAGCAGGGCATGGTATTCCGGATGGCGGATAATGACGGCGACAATCCGCGTCTGCACCCCTTCCAGCGGTCGGCCCTCCTGGTAGGCCCGCCAACTGTCCAGAAAGACCTGTCGATATGTTTCTCGTTTAGTGCCATAAAGCATAATGATTAGCCTGTCAGAACATACCGGAAGATCATAGGGCACACCGGCACGGGTAGGAAAGAGGGGTCTTTTGTGGTAAACAGGTCGGATTCCGGAGGCCTGACCCGGCTTGACCAAAAGCATTTATCGCGACATTAATTTTCGGCGGGAGAGCAGCGCAAACATGGCTAATGCAAATGCAGTATCGACAGCAGCAGTAATCACCCTCAATGAGCGCCAGTGGGAGGGGCTCGGCAAAGTCGGCGACGCCGCCCTGCAGGTGCAGAACCTGCTGCAGATGCTGCGCGACATCCTCAATGAACTGCCCCAGGCCATCGATACCGACAAGCTCATGGAGACCATGAAGCCCTACCTGGAACAACTGCAGCGCGTTTCGGAGTCACTGCAGGCCTTTATCAAAGGGGATTCCGATGAGGAACCGCTGGATCGCCTGCGCACCATGCTGACCGAGGTCCAGAACGCCGAACTCGACAAAACCCTGAAAGAAGTTCTGCAACTGCTCGGCAACCTGCAGCGCGCCGGTTTCTTCAGCTCCGTCACCGCCCTCAGTGCGGAACTGAAATGCCCCATCATCGGCGAAAACCCCGAAGACATGGTGCAGAAAATTCACGCTGCCACCGCAAGCCTGCAATACTGGATGGAGAGCGCCCGGCAAGGTGCCGGGGTCATCGGCAACATGGTCGGTCAACTCGACCTGCCCGATCGCCTCGACGAAATTCAGGAAATGGCGGACCAGTGGATGCAGATGGCCCGGCGGGCGCAGCGCCTGGTGCAGGGCGACGCGCCCAGCCTGCAGGCGCGTCTGAGCGGCATGCTCGATATGGCGGAGATCCTTGGCGGGCAAATGAACATTGCCATTGGCACCCTGCGCGACACCATGCCGGAAGTGTTGGAAAGCGCTGACATGAGCGGCGCCCTCGCCACGATCGGTGCCGGTGGCAGCCGCTGGATGCACATCGCATTGCGGGTCAAGGCCCTGGCACAGGGTAACTCCGAAAACCTCGCCCAGCGGGTGGAAGGTCTGCTGGATCAGATCGACCACCTCGCGGGCTATGCCGCGAGCGCGGGCTTCTTCATTCAGGCGGGCAAGGATGGCGTGGGTGCGGTCCGCAATATGCTCACGGATATCGACCTCCCGGAAAAGCTGGATGACCTCGCGGAAGAAGCGGAAAAGTGGCTGAAAATCGCCAAGCGTGCCAAGCTGCTGGCGCAAGGTGATGCCGGAAGTCTGGCTGACCGAGTCGGCAGCCTGCTGGGCATGGCGGAAACCGTCAGCGGCTCACTACAGGCTGCGGCCAAGGCCTTGGAGGATAGGGGCATCCATCTTCAGGAACTGATCACTCCGCACGGCGACCTCAGTGTCGCGTTTGGTACGGTTGCGGATATGGTGGGCGAATTCTGGCAGGATGGTACCATCCGCCACATCATCATCACCGTCAGCCAGGGCGCCATGGCGTGGCTGGAAATCGCGAAAATTGCGACCGCCACTGTAAAAGGCGACGCGGAAAGCATCAACGCCCGGATCAAGGAAATCGTCCAGGGTCTGCACGATGCCCATCTCATGGAGATGCTGCCCGACGTCTTCGCACTGCTCGGCAACCTGCAAAAGGCTGGCCTGATCAGCAAGGTGAACATGGTGATGGCCCAGGTCGTCCCTATGATCCCCTCTGACGAGGTCTTTGCCAGCGGCGTCAACAAGGCCATGCAGGCGCTGGAACAGACCCGTGCCGGAATGAAGGACGAGAACAACAAGGGTGGAGGCATCTTCGGACTGATGAAGATTTTCTTCGCCAAAGACACCCAGTTCGTACTGAAGTTTGCCGTGCGCTTCGCCTCCATCTTCCTGAAGGCGCTGAAGCAGGGCTGATTTTCCAGCGCCCGCAAAAAAGCCCCGGTCCTTGTGGTCCGGGGCTTTTGCGTCGCGGGAATGGTACTAAGCCCCGCGCTGTCCCCACCATGTCTTCGCCTTCTCCGCCGCTGCCCTGGCCGCTGCCGGATCGTTCAGCCAAGCCTTCGCCAGATCGATAATCTCCGCATTATCCTGTGCCCATACAGCAGCGCCAGCGGCCAACAAGCCCTGACGTACCGCGTCATCCGGCATTTTCGGACCGAGGATGAGGGGACAGCCGTCGGCGATGGCTTTGGCGAGATCCACCGTGCCACCCGTCAGGGTGCCGCCGGGCACACAAAAATCCGCGCAACCGTAGAAGGCATCGCGCTGCTCTGCCGTTTCCACAAAGTAGACGCGCGTCTTGATGGGCACGAAGCTGGTGAACAGTCGGCTGTGGCGGATGGTCTGCAGGTGGTATTTCAGCGCATCCCGATAAACGGGTTCGTAGCGTTCTTCCCGATCCGGCGCCAGCACCATGATCCCCATCTTCACCCGCATCAGGGAGAGAAAAATCCCATAGGCCTCTGCATCTTCGCCCTCGTGCAGGTTGGGGAAGTACACTATGCAACGGTTCCGGTCCCGGAACTCCTTAAAACGTTCGCACCAATCCATGCATCTCACTCCGTAGCGGTAGTTGTGGGTTCTTTTCCATCCGCCGATGATAGGCGACGCCGGGGCATCATTCAAAATTTGCGTGGCGTCGGCGCTTGTGAATCAAGCTGCGCTTATGTGTTATATTAGCAACATCGTTTGCCCAAGAAGAATATACCCATGTTGCGAACACTTTTCGTATTTTCGGAGATGGCGCCCTATTCCAAGACGGGCGGCCTCGCGGATGTCGGCGGTGCCCTGCCCGTGGCGTTGGGGCAGTTGGGCGTCGATACTCGCGTGCTGGTGCCCTACTACGGGTGTCCCGCCATAGGCGAGCTGGACTGGCGTTGCGCGGTCAGCGTGCCCTATACCGATGAAACGGCCGAGTTATGGTCGCTGACGGAGCGGCCGCAGATTCTTTTCCTACGCTATCCCCCTTACTATGAACGCGACGGCGGCCCTTACCAGAACGCGCAGGGCGAAGACTGGCCGGACAACGACCGGCGCTTTGCCCTGCTCAACCGGGTAGCCGTGGAAATTGCTCAGGGACGCGTGTCGGGGCTCGACTGGCGTCCGGATATGGTTCATGCCAACGACTGGCAGGCCGGGCTGATACCTTACCTCCTCGATCTGGAGGCGCGCATCGGCGCTGCGCGGCCGCCGGTCCTTTTCACCATTCACAATCTGGCCTATCAAGGCCGCTTCCCGCCCCGCGCCATGGCGCCGCTGCACCTGCCCGCGGCGGATTTTCACTGGCTCGGGACCGAACACTACGGAGCCTTTTCCTTCATGAAGGCGGGCTTGGCGTTCAGCGACCAGATCACCACCGTCAGCCCCACCTATGCCGCAGAGATTCAGACCAGCGCCTTCGGTATGGGGCTGGATGGCCTGCTGCGGTCCCGTTCTGAGCATTTGTCGGGCATTCTCAACGGGATCGATACCATCCACTGGAACCCCGGGGCGGACCCCTATCTGGCCGCCCATTATTCGCCGCAGGACCGGCAGATGGGCAAGGCCCAGTGCAAATCGCAACTGCAGAGCAGTCTCGGCCTCTATCCCGATCCCGGCGTATTCCTCCTGGGCATGATCAGCCGTCTGGTGGAGCAGAAGGGGACGGATATGGTGCTCGACATTCTCCCGGACCTGTTGCGCCGCGGTATGCAGGTGGTGGTGCTGGGCAGCGGCGACAAGTCTTTCGAGCGGCAATTGCTGGAGATGGCAGCGGCGCACCCCGCGCAAATGGCGACGCGCATTGCCTTCGACGAGGGACTGTCCCATCTTATAGAGGCAGGCGTAGATGCCTTTCTCATGCCTTCCCGTTTCGAACCCTGCGGCCTGAACCAGATGTATAGCCTGCGCTACGGTACCATTCCTATCGTCCACCGCACCGGCGGACTGGCCGACACGGTCACCGATGCCGACGACTTCCGCCACCCGCTGCAACGCAACGGCTTCGTGTTCGATAGCCCGCAAAGCGACGCCCTGCACCATGCCGTGCTGCGCGCAGAGGCGCTGTTCCGCCAGCCCGCGCTCTGGTCGCACCTGCAGGACCAGGCCATGGCGGGCGACTATAGCTGGCAGCACTCGGCACGCGCCTATCTTCAGCTATATTACGAGGTGCTGGTGCGGCACAGTGGCGGCCACTGAATCTCCCGCCCGCCATCGATTCGCTCTACGAAAAAAAGGAGAACAACATGGAAATGCAATTTTATGGTGCGGCGGGAGGGGTTACCGGGTCCTGTCATTTTCTCCGCGTGAGCGACAAAAAGCTGCTCATCGACTGCGGCATGTTTCAGGGCGGTCATGACCTGGAAGAAGAAAATCGCACCGAATTCGGCTTTGACGCCAAAGATATCGACTATCTGCTGCTGACCCATGCCCATCTCGACCACTGCGGGCGCATTCCCTTGCTGGTCAAACGCGGCTTTCGCGGCGAGATCATCACCACGTCGGCCACCCGCGAACTGGCGCGGCTGGTGCTCATGGATGCGGCGGGGCTGGCGGCGGAAGAGGCGCGACGCTCCAACCGACGTCACCAGCGTCAGGGCGGAACCGAATCCGCGCCCATCTATGACATCACCGACGTCCTCGATACCATGGATCGCTTCGGGCGCAGCGCGGATTACGGACAAAAAATGGAAGTCTGCCCCGGCGTCAGCGCGACTTTCGGAGACGCCGGTCATATCCTTGGCTCCGCCTGGATACTGGTAGAAGCCAGCGAAGCGGGCAGGCAGCAGCGCATCGTCTACTCCGGCGATCTGGGCAACCGCGGCAAGCCGATCATCAACCCACCCACCCCCGCCCCCCAAGCGGACGTCATCGTCATGG
>NZ_JABBDR010000267.1 GCF_018854495.1 Acidithiobacillus ferruginosus | reverse complement strand
GTAGTGCTTGCAAGGATTGCTGCAGGACATTAAGCGCGGAACGGAGAAACACACCGGAGATAAGGGCTCCGACGATGATGTCAGGCCAGCGCGAGGCAAGCAGGTAAATGCTGCTGGCGGCGAGTAAAACACCGACGTTGGCGATCAAGTCATTTCGAGAGCACAGCCAACTGGAACTCATGTTTAGGTTGTAGCCACGGGATCGGTACAAAAGAAAAAAGCACACGAGATTGGCGAGGAGTGCCAGCACGCCGACGATTCCCATCGTTTCGATA
>NZ_JABBDR010000266.1 GCF_018854495.1 Acidithiobacillus ferruginosus | reverse complement strand
CAACTGCCGCGCCACAGCCTCCATCAGCACCAGCGCCGGCAATTCCCCGCCCGCCAGCACGTAGTCGCCGATGGACCATTCCGCATCCACTGCCGCCAGCACCCGCTCATCAATACCTTCATAACGACCTGCCAGCAAAATCAGACCCGGTGCCGCTGCAAAATCCTGCACCGCCCGCTGCTGCAGGCGCTGCCCCTGGGGCGACAAGTAAATCACCGGCGCCCCGGGATTGGCCTGCCGCGCCGCCGCAATGGCCGCCAGTAAGGGCGGAGCCATCATCAGCATACCCGGCCCACCGCCAAAGGGGCGGTCATCCACCCGCCGGTAAGCGCTGTCACTGAAATCCCGGGGGTTCCAGGTATGCACCTCGATCAGCCCGCGGGTCAGCGCGCGTCCGACGATGCCTTCCTGCAAGTAGCCGTGGATCAGCCCAGGGAAGATGGTGAGGACGTCAAAACGCATCACCAGTCGGCTTGCCAGTCCACGACCATCTGCCCGGCAGGCAAATCCACACCCGCAGAGGCTTCGGCCGACCAGGGGATGAGCAGTTCACCACCCTTGCCATCGTCGACCACCATCACATCATTCGCGCCGGTCTCCAGAAAAGCGGACACGGTGCCCAGAACGATGCCTTCCCGGTTCAGCACCCGAAGCCCGGTCAGCGTGCTCCAGTAAAACTCACCGGCACCCAACTCAGGCAAATCAGCCCTGATCACGGCGATCTCCTGCCCGATAAGGGCGCGCGCCTGCTCACGGTCCTCTACCTGCGCCAGTTTGGCCACCACACCCTCGCCCTGCATACGTCCATCTTCCAGCACCCAGGGGCGCCGGTCGGGCCCGAGGTACCAGGGCGAGTAGTCGAGGATACTGTCACGCGACTCCGTGAAAGAAAAGACTTTCACCATACCGCGCACACCGTAGATGCCGGAGACACGTCCCAGCACCACCCACTCCCCGGCTTCAGACGCTGGCAACACCCGTCTTGCTCACGCCTTCTTTCTTCAGAAAGCCGGCGACGGTATCGGACGGCTGGGCGCCCTGGCTCAACCAGTAAGCGGCGCGTTCCTTATCGATCCGCAACTCCGCTACCGCGCCAATGGGATTGTAAAAACCCAGACGCTCAATGAAACGGCCATCCCGACGGCTACGGCTATCGGCCACCACAATGTGATAAAAAGGCCGCTTCTTGGCGCCGCCCCGGGCCATACGAATGACTACCATGTGTTCTCCTTAACCATGATCCTCTCCCACTGTGCGGGAGAAAGGCGCGTATCGTAACTAAAAACAAGCTCTAACGGAAGGGTAAACCGCCCTTCAACATGGATTTGGGATTCATCCCCAGCAAACGGCTGAGTCCCCGGCCCCCTTTACCCATTTTTTTGAACATCTTTTGCATCATTTCGAACTGTTTTAGGAGCTTGTTCACTTCGGTCACGGTCGTCCCGGAACCCGCGGCAATCCGCCGCCGCCGCGAGGCCTTGATGATGTCCGGATGACGCCTTTCGCCGGGCGTCATGGAGTTGATGATGGCTTCCAGGCGGCGCATGGGCTTGCCATCCTGCATCGCGCTCTGCGCCTCGGCGGGCAACTCGCCCATACCCGGCAGCTTATCCATGATGCTCGCCATACCGCCCATGCGCTCGAGCTGACGCAACTGCTCACGGAAGTCTTCCAGATCGAAGCCCTTGCCGCTGCGCAACTTCTCGGTCATTTTCCGGGCCTGATCCTCGTCCACATCCTGCTGGACCTGCTCCACCAAACTGACGATGTCACCCATCCCCAGAATGCGCGAGGCCATGCGCTCGGGATAAAACGGTTCCAGACCCTTGCGAATTTTCTCACCGATACCGATGAACTTGATGGGCTTGCCGGTAATGGCTCGCACCGACAGGGCCGCGCCACCGCGGGCGTCGCCGTCCGCCTTGGTGAGAATCACGCCGGTCAGCGGCAGAGCGTCGTTAAAGGCCTTGGCGGTATTCACCGCGTCCTGACCGGTCATGGCATCCACCACAAAGAGCAGTTCCACCGGCTTGACCGCCGCCGTCAGTGCCTGTGCCTCGGCCATCATCTCGCCGTCCACATGCAGACGCCCCGCCGTATCGACGATAAGCACGTCATAGACGCCGCGCTGCGCTGCCTCCACCGCATCCTGGGCGATACGCACCGGCTGCTGGCCAGGGCTGGAGGGAAACACATCCACCTCGATGTCCTTACCCAGATGCGCCAACTGTTCCATGGCGGCAGGACGATAGACGTCGGTACTGACCATCAGCACGCGCTTCTTTTCCTTGTCCTTGAGCCACAGGGCGAGCTTGGCGCTGGTGGTAGTCTTACCCGAACCCTGCAAACCCGCGAGGAGAATCACCGCCGGGGGACGGGCGCTGAGATCGAGACTGTCGTTATGCGCGCCCATCAACTTCACCAGTTCGTCATGGACGATCTTGACGAAGACCTGCCCCGGCGTAAGGCTTTTGACCACGGCTTCGCCCATGGCCGATTCGCGCACGTTATGGATAAAGTCCTTGACCACCGGCAGGGCAACATCCGCCTCCAGCAGCGCCAGGCGCACGTCGCGCAGGGCGTCACGGATGTTGTCCTCGCTCAGCCGTCCCTGGCCGCGCAGATTCTTGAAAGTCTGGGTCAGTTTCTGGGTCAGATTGTCAAACATGGGTCCCCCCTCGTGTAGGGGTGGATTTTGGACTGTATGGAGCAGTCGCGCAATGCGTCAGTTGGCACTTGCGTACCCCCAACCTCCTGCCTTGCAACAGCCATGCGCTATAGGTTCTGTTGATGGACGCGCCTGGAAAGTTCCTCTGCGGATTCTTTACGCTCGGAATAGCGATCCACCAGATAATCGCTGTTCCCGCGGGTAAGCAGGGTGAATTTCATGAGTTCTTCCATGACGTCCACGACCCGGTCGTAGTAGGCGGATGGCTTCATCCGGCCACCATCATCAAACTCCAGAAAAGCCTTGGGAACGGAGGACTGGTTGGGGATGGTGAGCATGCGCATCCAGCGGCCCAGAATGCGCATCTGGTTGACCGCATTGAACGATTGCGATCCTCCGCAAACCTGCATTAACGCCAGCGTTTTGCCCTGGGTAGGGCGAATTGCCCCAGAATTGAGGGGAATCCAGTCCACCTGTGATTTGAACACCCCCGTCATGGCGCCATGACGCTCCGGAGAACACCAGACCTGTCCTTCCGACCACTCTACCAACCCCCGCAATTCTACCACTTTGGGATGTGTCACCGGCGCATCGTCGGGCAGGGGTAGTCCCATCGGGTGAAAGACGTGGGTTTCCGCGCCAAAGTATCGCAGCAGGCGTTCCGCCTCCAGCGTCAGCAGACGACTGTAGGAACATTCCCGGTTGGAGCCATACAGCAGCAGGATGCGCGGCGGGTGATCCGTTTCGGCGGCACTCTGCAAACACCGGACATCCGGCACCTGCAGCAGCACATCGTCGGTATTGGGCAAATTTCCAGACATGATGACCATCCTCCTCAAGCCAGCGGCAACCACCAGGCCAGGGCCAGTAGTGTGACCAGCAGTACCGGCGGGGTAATGAGCAGACCCGTTCTCATGTACTGTCCCCAGGTCACGGTCATACCTTTGCGACTCAGCACATGCAGCCAGAGCAGGGTCGCCAGGCTGCCGATCGGGGTAAACTTGGGGCCAAGATCACAGCCGATAACGTTGGCGTAGACCATGATCTCCCGGAGCATGGGGTCTGTTGCTACCGACGACAGTTGATGGATAGCCAGCGCTCCCACCAGTACCGCTGGCATATTGTTCATGATGGAAGACAGCAGGGCCGCGAGAAACCCCGTGCCCAGCGCCGCCGCTACGGTCCCGTGACCAGCAAACCAGTGCAGGGCCATGGCCACATAACCGGTGAGTCCGGCGTTGCGTAATCCATAAACCACCAGATACATACCCAGACTGAAGACCACAATCGCCCAAGGGGCTCCCTGCAGCACTTTGCGCACGGGAATCCGCGCGCCGCGCCCGCCCTGCAGCCAGCGCCCGGCCAGAGCCAACAGGATCAACGCACCGGTTCCGGTCACCACGGAGACCGGGACCTGCCATTGCGCAGTGACAAAATAGGCCACCAACAACAGAATCAGAACCGGAAAACTGGCCCGAAAAACCACGTAGTCCATGATGACGGAAGCAGGCTCGGGCAGGTCGCTGGTCAGATATCGGCGTGGCACCACCCGCCGGAAATAGAGCCAGAGCACGCCCAGCGTCGCGGCCAGGGCCACCAGATCCACCGGCACCATCACCGTCGCATACCGATCAAAACTGATGTTGAAATAATTGGCACTGACAATGTTCACCAGATTGGAAATCATCAGCGGCAGGCTGGTGGTATCGGCCACGAAACCCGTGGCGATCACGAAGGCAAAGGTGGCCGCCGGGGTGAAATCCAGACGCAGCAATATGGCCATGACGATCGGAGTGAGCAGCAACGCCGCGCCGTCGTTGGCGAACACCGCAGCAATCATGGCCCCCAGCACGACGATCAAAGGAAAGAGCAGGCGCCCACGACCACCACCCCAGCGAACCACATGCAGTGCCGCCCAGTGAAAAAATCCTGCCTCGTCGAGAATCAGCGAGATAATAATCAAGGCCACAAAGGTAAAGGTGGCATCCCAGACAATGTGCCAGACGATGGGAATGTCGCTCCAGGTGATGACGCCGGTGGCCAGCGCCACGACAGCGCCACCCATGGCGCTCCAGCCGATGCTGAGGCCCCTGGGTTGCCAGATGACGAGAATCAGGGTGACAAGAAATATGGCGACGGCCAGCATGCTTGGAGGAACTCCGGAAGTAAAACACAGAGCCAAGTCTTGACGAGCGCCACGGTCTTGTCAATACTGCAAGAAATATTCGTGGATAATACGATGGAACCACTACAAGATCCTGCACAAGTCGTCGCCCGCCTGGAGGCCCTGGCCTCGCCGGTGCGCCTGGAGATTTTTCGCCTGCTGGTAGAACAGGAGCCGACGGGTCTGGTGTCCGGCGATATTGCCGAGCATCTGGGGCAACCGCACAACGGCATTTCCTTTCATCTGAAAAACCTCCAGCACGCCGGACTGGTCACCGTGCAGCGCGAAGGACGCTATCAGCGCTACCGGGCAGCCATGCCCGTGGTGCGCGCGCTGGTCGCGTATCTCACAGAAAATTGCTGCCATGGTACCCGGGACTGTGCCTTATCCGGTGAAACCCGCTCTCCCTCAGTCCAGGAAGGAAACCAACGATGAAAACCCCGGAAATCCTGTTTCTCTGCACCGGCAACTCCTGCCGTTCCATTCTCGCCGAAGCCACCTTCAATGCGCTGGCCGGTCCGGCCATGCATGCCACCAGTGCCGGCAGCCATCCTACAGGGTACGTCCACCCTCGTTCCATAAGCCTGCTAGAGCGTGAGGGCTTTCGTACGGAAGGTCTGCGCAGCAAATCCTGGGAGGACCTGAAAGAGACTCCGGACATCGTCATCACCGTCTGCGCCGGTGCCGCCGGCGAAACCTGCCCCGCCTATCTGGGGCCGGCCATCCGTACCCACTGGGGTGTGGAGGATCCGGCCAAAGCGACCGGTACGGAAGCGCAGATCGAAGCGGCTTTCGATACTGCCTACCATATCCTGCGCTACCGTATCGAAGCCTTGCTGCAGTTACCGGTGGCGGAATTGCTGGAAAAAGATCCGGCAAAGCTGCGACAGGAACTGGAGCGTATCGGCACTTTGCAGCCTTAGGCCACCCGTCCAGGCGCCCAGCGCTTGGGTACGATGATTCTGCAAACCAACGGCTTGGCGAACATCTCCGTCACTTGATGCGTCTCTCCGAATCCAGACCACCCTCCCCAACTCACGGGCAGCGCGGCACGACCGCATCTGGAATCCATCAATATCCTGTTAACACGGCGGGAAGCGTTCTAACATAACGCACGTAACCATCGGAGATCGATATGGCCATTTCCCCCAAAAAACGCGCACTGGCACTGGTAGTAGTGCTTATCGTTGCTGGTGCGGTCGCCTATTATTTTCTGAGCCGCAATCACGCCCCAGAAAAAACCGTCACCATCTACGGCAATATCGACATCCGCCAGGTACAGGCGGCCTTTGACGACAATGGCCGGCTTCTCGATCTCCGGGTACAGGAGGGCGACCGGGTAAAAAAGGGACAATTGCTGGCAGATCTGGACCCCGTACGGTTTCAGGACGCCGTAGATAAAGATGCCGCAGGTATGGCCGCACAGGAGCAGGTGCTGGCCCGCCTGCTGGCGGGTTCCCGTCCGGAAGAAATCGCCGAGGCCCGGGCCGAAGCCGCTGCCGCCCAGGCGACCCTGAGCAATGCCGAGATCACCTGGCAACGCCAGCAGGCCCTTGCCGCACGGCAATATGTGCCCAAACAGAGTCTCGACAATGCCGCCGCCGCACTGAAAACGGCGCGCGCCAATCTGGATCATGCCCAGCAGGCACTGACTCTGGCCATCAAGGGGCCGCGCAAAGAAGATATTGCGGCGGCGCGGCAGCAGTTGCAAGCCGATAAGGCAGGTCTGTCTCTGGCGCGCCGCGAACTCACGGACACCCGTCTTTATGCGCCAGAAGACGGCGTCGTTCAGGATCGTATTCTGGAGCCGGGCGACATGGTTTCCCCGCAGACCCCGGTATTCACTCTGGCATTGGACAATCCGGTCTGGGTGCGCGCCTATCTGCCGGAAAAGGCATTGGGGCAGGTGCGACTGGGCATGAAGGCGACCATCGACAGTGATTCCTTCCCGGGTAAATCTTTCTCGGGCTGGGTGGGTTTCATTTCGCCCACTGCGGAATTCACGCCCAAGACCGTGCAAACCACGGAGTTGCGTACGGAACTGGTGTACCGGGTGCGGGTCTATGCCTGCAATCCGCAGCATCGCCTGCGCCTGGGTATGCCCGTCACCGTTCATATTCCGCTGACAGACAACCAGCCGCAAAAGCTTTCTGCGCATCCCTGCGGAAACTGAGCCGTGGCTGAGGCTGATACCCCACTGCGTTTTACCGAGGTCAGCAAGAGCTTCGCCCGCGGCCGGGCCCGGGTGCAGGCGCTGGACCGCCTGGAAATTGCGCTGCAGGCAGGCACCGTCACCGGCCTGCTGGGTCCCGATGGGGCCGGTAAAACGACGTTGATGCGTTTGGCGACGGGCCTGCTCCGGCCGGATACCGGAACAGTGACGGTCCTGGGCGCAGACACTCGCAGCCAGGCTAATACCATTCAGCGCGAAATCGGCTACATGCCCCAGCGCTTCGGCCTTTACGAAGACCTCACGGTACAAGAGAATCTGGACCTCTATGCCGACCTGCAGGGACTCGGCCGGGAGGATGCCCGCGCCCGCCAGCAGGACCTGCTCAAGCTGACGGCCCTGGGTCCCTTTGGTGCGCGGCGTTCCGGTGCCCTTTCCGGCGGCATGAAGCAGAAGCTCGGCCTCGCCTGTGCCCTGTTACGCGCTCCGCAATTGCTGCTGCTCGACGAACCTACCGTTGGTGTCGACCCCATCGCGCGCCGCGAGCTCTGGGACATTGTTCAGGGACTGCGGGACAAGGGCGTGACGATCCTCATGAGTACGGCCTATTTTGACGAGGCGGAGCGCTGCGACGAAATCATCCTGCTCCATCAGGGCAAACTGCTCAAGAAAGACACCCCCAAGGCCTTCAGCGCGCCCTTGCAGGGACGCTGCTTTCTGGTGACCAACAGTGCCACCAGCAAGCGGCATCTGCGCGAGGCGTTACAAGCCCGTCCGGGTGTTCAGGATGCCCGCATTCTGGCGGAGGGAGTGCGGGTGCTCTGCCGGACCACCGCGCAGCCCGCTGCTACAGAGGGCGAACAATGGCAACCCGTCGATCCGGCCTTTGAAGATGCGTTTGTGGATTTGCTGGGCTCGCCGGTGACCGCTGCAGCAGCCACCGCGGCGACAACCACCCCTGCACCTGCGACATCCGCCGCGCCCCAGGCGTCGGCCAGCGCGCAACCGGACCCGGAATCGGCAGCGCAAACCGTCATCGAAGTACGCGATCTCTGCAAATTCTTCGGTCACTTCGAGGCCGTCAAAGGCAACACCTTCCGTGTACAGAAAGGGCAGATTTTTGGCCTGCTGGGCGCCAATGGCGCTGGCAAGACCACGACTTTCCGCATGCTCTGTGGCCTGTTACCTGCGTCCTCCGGCACCTTGCGCGTCGCCGGGGTCGACATGCGCCACGCCAGCGGCCGGGCGCGGGCACGCATTGGTTACGTCTCTCAGAAGTTTTCGCTCTACGGCAACCTCAGTTGCGACCAGAATCTCGCCTTTTTCTCGGCGGCTTATGGCTTGCGCGGCACCCGGCGGCAGGATCGTCTGAACTGGGCGCGTCAGGAATTTCAGTTGCGCGACTACCGCGACGTAAATGCCGACGATCTACCTTTGGGCATCAAGCAGCGCCTCGCCCTGGCCTGCGCGCTGCTGCACGAACCGCCCATCCTCTTCCTCGACGAACCCACCTCCGGTGTCGATCCTCTGGCGCGCCGGGAATTCTGGCAGCGGGTCAATGCCCTTGCAGAGTCGGGTGTCACCGTAATGATCACCACCCATTTTATGGATGAGGCCGAATACTGCGACAATCTGGTGCTCATGTCCCTCGGCGAAGTTCTCGCCCAGGGCAGCCCCGAGCAGGTGCGTGCCCAGGCCAAAGATGCGGAGCATCCCGACCCCAGCATGGAAGACGCCTTCATTCTCCTGATCCAGGCCCACGAAAGCCAGATCCGGAGGGCATCATGAATCTGCAACGCCTGCGCGGACTGATCCGCAAGGAATTCATCCAGATCCTGCGCGACCCTTCTGCCATCGCCATCGCCTTTTTCATGCCGGTATTTTTGCTGTTTCTGTTTGGCTACGGTGTGTCTCTGGATGCCAAGCACGTGCCGGTCGCCGTCGTAGTGGATCAACCGACGGCGGAAACCAGTGCCTTCGTGGGCGGCTTGCAACAGTCCCTCTATTTCGAGCCACAGATATACACCAGCATGCACAGTGCCCGGCAGGCACTGATGGCACGCAAGGCCGATGGCATCCTCTGGCTGCGCGCGGACTTCAGCCGCCAGATACTACAGGGAAATACCGCCTCCATCGGCGTTCTGATCAATGGGGTAGATGCCAACAATGCGCGCATTCTGGAGGGCTATATGCAGGGCATCTGGCAGAACTGGCTGCAACAGCGCGCGTTCAATGTCGGAGCCCCGCTGATCATCCCGGTGAACGGCGAAGACCGCATCTGGTTCAATCCCGCCCTGCGCAGCCGGGACTATCTGGTGCCGGGTCTGATCGCGGTGATCATGACCCTCATTGGCGCCTTGCTGACCGCCTTGGTGGTGGCCCGTGAGTGGGAGCGCGGCACCATGGAGGCCCTCATGGCCACTCCGGTCACCATGAGCGAGATTCTGCTGGGCAAACTGATTCCGTATTTTATCATGGGCATGGGCGGTATGCTGCTCTCCGTGGCACTGGCCGTCTGGCTTTTCGCCGTCCCCCTGGTCGGTAGTTTCTGGGTGCTGCTCGCCTGCTCGGCGCTCTTTCTGCTGACGGCGCTGGGCATGGGGTTGCTGATTTCCAGTGTCGCCCGTAATCAGTTTGTGGCCGGGCAGATCGCCATCATCGTCACCTTTCTGCCCGCCTTCATTCTTTCCGGCTTCATCTTCGATATCCAGTCGATGCCGGCGGCCATCCGCATCATCACCCATATCGTCGCCGCCCGCTATTTCGTGAGTATCCTGCAGACCATCTTCCTCGCCGGGGATGTCTGGCCCATCATTCTCTGGAATAGTCTGGCACTGCTGCTGATGGCGGCGTTTTTCCTCGGCGTCACCTTGCGTCGTTCACATAAGAGGCTGGACTGATGCCGGCACGGATCTGGGCATTGGTCATCAAGGAATTCCTCGCGCTCTTGCGGGACAAGAAAAGCCGTTTCGTGCTCATCGGTCCACCCCTCATCCAGTTACTGGTCTTCGGCTATGCCGCCACTTTTGACCTGAGCCACATCCCCTATGCCGTCTACAACCAGGACACCGGGTTTGCCTCCCGGGAACTGCTGGGGGATTTTCAAGGCTCTCCGGCTTTTCAACAGGTGGAGACCATTGCAAACGAGGGGCAGATAGCCCCGCTCATCGATAATGAAAAGGCCTTGCTCGTATTGCAGATCGGCCCCCACTTCACTCGCGACCTGCTGCTGCATCGACCGGCTCCCGTGCAGGTGATCATCAATGGCCGCAACTCCAACACGGCCACTTTGGCCCTGAATTACGTCAATACGGTGCTGCTGTCCTTTGATACCCGTTGGGCCGCGGACCATCATTGGGGTCGGCCGCCGGCGCAACTGGTGGTCCGTTCCTGGTTCAATCCCAATCTGCTGTCCCGCTGGTTTATTGTGCCGGGCATCGTGGCCCTGCTCATGCTGGTGGTAACCCTCCTGGTGACTGGCCTGTCGGTGGCGCGCGAACGGGAGCAAGGCACCTTTGATCAGCTCCTGGTGACCCCCATGGGTCCGGTGGAGATACTGGTGGGCAAAGCCCTGCCGGGTTTCATCATCGGCGGCTTGGAGGGATTGCTCATCGCTCTGGTGGCGGTGTTCTGGTTTCAGGTGCCTTTTGTGGGCAGCATACTCGCGCTACTGGTGGGTATGGCCCTGTTCCTGCTGGCGGCGGTAGGCATCGGCCTGATGATCTCCTCACTGGCAGTGACTCAGCAGCAAGGACTGCTGGGCGTGTTCCTCTTTCTGGTGCCCGCCATTATCCTCTCGGGATTCGCCACCCCTATCGCCAATATGCCGGAACTGGTACAGGATCTGACCTATATCAACCCCATGCGCTATTTTCTGGTGATCGTGCGTGGAGTGTTTCTGGAGGGGGACAATATACCCATGCTCTGGTCGCAATACTGGCCCCTGGCGCTCATCGCGATTTTCTCCATGAGTGCTGCCGCCTGGCTCTTCCGGCACCGGATGCAATGATGCGCCCATGCTCTCCATACGCTTCCCCAAGGAATTGAAAATGCTGCGTATCCTGTTTATCGAGTGTTTGTTCAGCGCACTGCTCGGCGCGGTAATTTTTCGTCTGGCTTACGCCTTCCTGCAAAAACGCTGCTGCGCCTGGGCAGTTGCACTACTGACCGCCTTGCTGCTGGGGATCGGCGTCAGCGGTGTGCTGCATCCCTACCTGGTGAGGAGTCTGGCGGAAGCATCGAACAGGTGGATTCCGTCTCCGTGGTTTTCGCAACTCTCCCGGTCTCTGTGCTATCTCGCCGGAGCCTGGCTGGCCGATCATGTCGTACGCAGACGGGAGCGTCTGGGTTTTGGTCAGAAGAAGATCTGAGCCCGTTCTAGAACCGGGGCCAAACGCCCGCCATGGCGCATCGCCGATTGCACACGCATCCCGCCGACCATCACGAAGCGGACGCATCGTGAAAAGAATGGGGCCGGGACGACAGCGTCCCCAGCCCCGCCCTTAGGTCACCGTTCCTCAGAGCGTTTTCGTGGAACGTGCCATGGCTGCAGTGATTTCTTCCGGACTCAGGTCTCCCGCAATATGGATTTGGGTGCCGTTCTCTCCCTGAACCACCTCCATACCCGTCACCTTGGCTTTGGTTTCAGCGCTCATGCAGTCACATTGACCGGTCTGGCAGTTTTCCACGATGGCAAAGACCTTTTTGGCCTCTACCGAGTGGTCGACATGTACGGCTACACCCTCAGCCGTTTTTTGCACGGTGCTGACATCTTTGATGGTGCGATCACAGCAGGACATGGTAATGCTCCTTATTCGGTGAAAGAAATAGCGTATTCAGGGCCAAGGTATCCCGATCCAATGCCGGGTTTACCCTGCTTCCTCCTTGAGGTTAAATAATACTTGTGCAATATACGTACTTTCGTTGATTCATTGCAATAGCGCCCTTCATGGAACGATGTCGCACCCTCGGTGCCCCCACTGCCCAGCACGGCAGGCGTCAGGCGCCGAGCAATTTCAAAACGTCACCTAACGGCTGGACGCCTACCGCTTTCAAGGTGCCATCCACCACCACCGCAGGGACGGTTTTGATGCGCAGTCGGCTGACGACCTCGCGACCATCCCGCTCAGCGACGTCCAGAATCTGCAGGTCCATGGGTAATTTTTGTGCGGCTTCTGCCCAGATTTTTTCTGCCTGTGGGCAGGTGGGGCACCATTTCGACACCAACAGTTGCACTTTCATTTCCGACCTCTCTGGCGACATTGGGCTATGATTGTAGGAGCAGTGTGAAAAGCCCCCCGTTCAGCCTTGGTAACCGTTTTACCCGTTCCGCACTCAAAAAGGAGAGCACCGTGAGTAGCATAGATCAGATCATGCAACACGACCATGAACGGCTGGACGCGCTTCTGGAAGCCTGCGCTACAGCCGTGCAGGAGAGTCGATGGCAAGATGCTGCAGGGCTTTTGGAACAGTTTCGTCGCGGCATCGTGGAGGGACATATGTTCGTGGAGGAAACGATGCTGTTTCCCGCATTCGAAGCGCTGGAGGGCGACGGCGAGCATTCCCTGACGGCCTTGCTGCGCAAAGGGCATCAGGACCTGCGGGTGTTCTTTCAAGAGATGGCCGAGGCCATAGAGGCGCAGGATGCCGAGGAGTTCAACGACTTCCTGAGCACGGTGCAGACCATTCTCAGGCAGCATGACGCCAGGGAGGAGGCGGAACTCTATCCCCACCTGGCGGACGCCATGCCGGATCACGGCGCCGCCGCAGCGCAGCGCATGGCGGATGGACAAAGGGAGAAAGGGCATGAGTGAGTTTCAAGGCTGCCAGTTGCCGGAAGACCTCCATTATGATCTGGACTATGTCTGGGCACGTCCCGAGGAGGATGGCACCTTCACCATCGGCGTCACCGATCCGGCCCAGACGATGTCGGGGCGCCTGCAAAAGGCCCGCATCAAAAAGGTGGGCACCCACCTGGAGGCCGGTCGACACGTGGCCACCCTGGAGAGCGGCAAATGGGCCGGCGGCGTGCCGGTGCCTTTTGCCGGGGCGGTGATAGCGCGCAACGACGCGTTGCTGGAAAATCCCCATCTCATCAACATCGACCCCTACGGCGATGCCTGGATCGCACGGGTGCGGCCCGATGATCCGGCCACGGCCCTGGAGCGCCTCCATACCGGTCCGGATGCCGTCGCGGCGCTTCAGGCCTGGATCAAGCGCTATGACGTGCAATGCATGCGCTGTTCCGACTAAGGCGACAGCGCGCGGAAGCTTACGAACCGGCCGCCCGGAATGCGCTCATGGAGACACGCCTTTGCGGTGCCGACGCGGCCAATGATCGATGATGCTGAACGCCAGATGCAGTACCCACAACAACAACAGAAATGCGGCCAGGGTGCGGTGCCAGGGCAGGAGATCTCCCGCTCCCCGCCACAGCAGGATACCCAGAATCACGGTGACACTCGCCAGGAGCAGAAAAATCCCCGCCACGGCGGCGTCCAGCCCCTCGCGCAAGGGAGCGCCGTCGCGCCCCCAATTGCGCCCCAAATTGCTCCACTGGCGAGCGACCCGCCGCCGTGTCGCCGCGGAAAGTAGAAAGATCCGCGCCGCACTCCGCCGACCCGCCCCAGAGCCAAGGAGCCAGGACCATTCACCGGCGAGGAAAAGCGCGGCCACCTGGCCGTCGATGATGTGGAAGGGCAGAAGCCAGATCCAGCCCAAGGCCAGGAGCAAACCCGAGGCGAGTTGCAGAGTCACCGTCAACACCACGCCGAGGAGCAGGAATATGGCCCAGGTCGGCCGACGCCCATCCCTCGCCATTGCGCTAGATCCTGCCCGCGCGGTGCCCGGCGTCATACAGAAGACGTTCGGCCGTGGGGAACGCATCGGCACGCAGGCTCAAGCTAACGTTCATGTATTAAAGCCCTCCGATCCGTGAAACGACGGAATCCTGTTGCATTCCTCTGCCCTATTCCAATCCGTCAAGGCCGTAATTATGCAGCCCGCCACGTCAGACGCTGTCCCGAAAGCACCCCATGACGTTCAATGCCGCCTGCCGCCACCTCCAGCGTCATGCGGGCGCCCCGGCAGGATTTGAGCTGCCATGGCCTAACACGCGAATGGCACGCCAACACCTTCAGATCGGCATCCAGGAAAATGATATCGATGGGGAACCGCATACCCGCGGTGTGTATACTCCCACAGGCCGTCAACAACAACCCTTGCTGATCAGAGAGCCCGGCCTTGCCCAGCAAACCCTGCAAACGGTCGAGAAAACTGGCCGCCATCCGCACCTCGGACCAGAGCACCTGATCACCCCGACCAACTACGCCTTGTTGTGTCAAAAGCCGCCTTCCTGAAGAAACTTCATGTAGATGACAAAAGCTAGCATTAAAAAGGTGATAGGAAAAATGAAGGCGAGCAGTGGCGCCAGCAACTTGACCGGCGCCTCCAGCGCCATTTTTTCGGCGCGCAGGAAACGCTCTTCGCGCCGCTGTTCCGCCTGCGCCCGCAACGCTGGCCCCAGATCACCACCCCGATCTTCCGACTGAATCAGCGCACTGACCAGACTCCGGACCTCCGGCAACGGAACTCGCTCGCCCAAGCGCCGGAAAATATCCGTCTTCGATGTCCCCGCGCGCAAATCGCGGATCATGACACTGAACTCATTACGCAACGGACCGGGGGGCCCCTTATCCACCGCCACCTGCATGGCACCAGTCAAATTCAGCCCGCCCTCGATCATCAGGGTGATAAAATCGAGATAAACGGGTAACTCCTTCAGAATCAGCCGCCCCCGCCGCCGGGATTGCTCCACAAGCCACAGATCGGGATAAAAACTGCCGATAAACACGGCCAGCAGGCTCAGCCAGATATTGAAAAATCCTAACGCCATGTAGAATAAAAAGATCGAAACCAACGGGACCATAGTGCCGATCCATTTGAGCGCCACGAACTCTCCAGCATTGAGCATATAATTAACGCCCGCTCGCTGTAATCGCTGGTGGATACGCAGCAGAAGGCGGTCGGGAATAAAAATAATCACCGTGGACCGGATGAATTGCACAAGGGGCCAGAACAGGCGTAACCCCTTTGGCAGGGGGTCCATATAATCCCTCAGTGAAGGCTCCATCTGCCGCACCAGCAAACCCAGCGCATAGATCAAAAGCCCGATGGAAATCCCGGTGACGAGGGCTACTAACAGTGTCCATGGCGTACTCATACTTCGATACTCACGATTTTTCGAATCCAGAAATAGCCGAGCACTTCAAACAGGATGGCGATGGCAAGCACTGCCCAGCCCTGTATCGTATTGAACAGCGCACCCATAGCCTGCGGCTCGATCTGCAGGAGTGCAAAAACAATCAAAGCCGGTAGTGCGGTCATCACCATACCCTGAAGGCGGCCTTGTGCCGTCAGTGCTTGAATCTTCTGCTCCATCATCAATCGTTTGCGGATGGTATTTCCCAGTCGCGCCACCGTTTCGGCAAGATTGCCCCCCACCTCTCGGCTGATGCGCAGCGCCGAGGATACGAGTTGCACATCCCGTGACGGTACCCGTCGCGCCAGATGGTCGATAGCGTCCTCAAAGGCAACTCCCAGACGTTGCTCCCGCACCACCAGAGCCAGCTCCTGACTGATGGGCGGGCTCAGATCGCGGGAAAGCCCCTCCATGGCTTGCTGCAAATTGGCACCACCGCGCAAGCTGCTGGCCAGCATCATGAGCGCGTCCGGCAGTTGGACATGCAGACGATCCAAACGCTGCTTCCGCAACCAGCGCAACACAAAACGCGGCAACAATGCGGCGAGGGTGGCCGCTGCAATGACCAACACCGGCGAACCCAGCAACAGCCAAGCTGTGATCGGTAAAATCAGCACCAGCGCCACGTTCAGCTTCCACAACAGATCAGGGTCCGCAAAGATGAACAACTCCGCCAACCTGACCTGCCCATCGCGGGCGAAGATCGCGCGTCCCTTCATCAAGGCCTGTCGGGTTGCCTCCAGAGCCACAAAAACAAATCCGGCCACCGCAGCGAACACCAGAATACCAAGTACATTTTGGTCTACCATCCGCTCCTCCACCCCTTTTTCGATCCGATTACCGATTCCCAACGAAATCGCACCAGTATCGTGTATGTTACGCCAGTTTCCGCCCATTACCCCGGGCGCTATTGTGTTTTCTGCATTAAAACACAATTCACAGATCAGCAACAGATATTCAACAATCACGTACTATAAATTATATTTCACTGTATTTGTTTATTATTTTAACAGCAAATCAAAAATAATAGCTTCACAATAGCCATTATAGTGAGCCGCTTCAGTACATATTGACATCGGCACCGAGGGCGGTACTATCGCACCATAGTATAAATTAATCTCCATATCGGAGGGAGCGAATATGTGGCTGAACCTACTGGCCCAACCGGCGGCGTGCGGCACGGGCCCTGCACTGAAATGCTACGCATTGGGAAGATCACCCACGGATATCGCCAGAGGATGGCGAGAGCAGGGCTGGTTCCGACAAATCAAGGTCTATCGCCTGCACCGTCATTGCAAAGGCTGGCAGACGACTTCCTGGTGGCGCTATCCCGCCGGACGCTGGCCTGCCCTGCCCCGGGAATTGATCGTCCGGGCGCAGCGCGAGGCCATAGCCGGGAATCCACACCCCTACTGCATCACTACGTCCTCGCAACTGGCCATGAGTATCCTCTGCAACCTCACGCCCACGCAGATCGCGTTATGCCACCTGGAGATCACCAGAGAACTGAGCCATACGGAACTGAGGGATATCCAGGCAGAGTTACTAATTCTCTACACTTCCCTCGAAACCAAAGAACCTTTTCACCCGGAACTCACTCCGACGGACTTACGTATTGCCCAAATGCTCGTGGAGGGAATCGGTCAGAATGAGATTGCGGCCCAAATTGGCCAAAGTGAAAGCACCATCCGCTCCCGGATCGCCGTCATGTGCAGACGGCACGGGGTGCCTAACCGGAGGATGCTCCTGGCCCGCCTGCTCAAAACCATCGAAAACAAAAGATCTGGCGGCAAACGATCGTTCCCGAACCAATTGTCACCATCGGAGTGAAAAGCATGCGCACGTTTATCCTGCGGCTCGGCCTGATACCGCTCTTATTCACCGACCCCGCCCTTGCACTGGACGAACCGGGACAGGATTTGCCCTATCTGGGACGTTACCCTGGCAGCGTCATTGACGGTTACAAAACCACCCATTATGACGAGATCACCGTTCCTCTCGGCCCGTTGGGCAAAAATGGTTTGACCCGTTCAGAGACCGTAGAGGGTCAGGTGACGTACATTCGTTACAACGTACCCGAAGACCGTTCCCCCCTGGAATTCATCCGCAACTATCAACAGGCCCTGCGGCACGCAGGGTTTCAGATCCTGTGGCAATGTGCCAACCTTGGCTGTAGAACCAACAACGACGCCCCCGTAAACACACTCCTGTGGCGCGGCGCTCCAACCAATTACCAGGGGAATGTAGAGAACTTTTTGTTTGAAAACGGCAGGATGCTGACCGCCGAGCATCACGCCACCGATGGCGTACGTACGCTGATTTTCATTAATGACAACACGTTGTTTGGACACTCCCAGATAGCCTCAGTGTATTCGGTGCAAACCAGACCCATGCAAGGCGGTGTGGTCAGCAGCGATGCCGGACCATTGACCAGTGCGGGCATGGCCGACGCCTTGGCTCAACGTGGTCGCTTCACCATGCACCTGCCCTTCGATTTCAACCAGGCGACCTTGCGCGCGGATGCCCAACCCACCATCATGGCGTTGTTTCAGCTTATGCAGCAGCATTCTTCCCTGCGGGTACGCCTGGACGGGCATACCGATCTGGTGGGCACCGCCACCTATAACCAGCAGCTGTCGCTGAATCGCGCTCTAGCCGTAAAATCAGCGTTGACAGCGCAAGGTATAGAGGGTCGGCGTATTGAGGTCACCGGATACGGGGCCTCACGTCCTGTGGCATCCAACAGCACCGACGACGGCCGGGCAAAAAATCGTAGGGTCGAAGTAGTCGAGCTGACTCCCGGCACCACCGTTGGACTCCGGCCCACACATGTGCCGCCGCCCCAAACCATAGCACCTGTTACCACCGACATCCCCGGCGCCGCACTGGCGACTAATGCCTTGGATACTGCTCGCAGCGAAACCAGCTATCAGATACAGCAGGGCGTCCGCAACCTGATCCAGGGCGTATTTGGTAACTGACTACTGCACCTTCCGGACCACCATCACCAGAAGCGCCGAAACTTTTCTCCGGCGCTTTTTTACGCCGTGATGCCAGGCATTTTTTGCATTACCTCCAAGTTACAGAACGGCACACAGGCACGTTTACACTAATGTTACATATAGTCGTACAATTTGACTATTATGAGTACCTATTCGTGTTGTTCACACTCAGAGCACCATGGTCTAACCCCGCATCACAGATCCGGAACCACACCATTTTTATAACAATACGGGAGCGCCACGGATGATCATTGTATTCATATAATTACAAAATATATTCGGTGATTATTGAACATATTGCGCTACCATTTTACCTATGCTTGAATGAACTCGTGGTAGTCATCCATTCTTTCAGGAGAACCCATGAAACCAAACCTCGCTACTCCAACATTTCAGACGGAATGCGGCCAAGGCATGACAGAATATCTGATTATCGTCGCTCTTATCGCTATCACCGGTATTGCCGTATATTCGTTCTTCGGTCAGACCTTGCGTCATCAGATGGCAGGAATATCTCAGGAATTATCTGGTAAAAAGGCAGACTCCGAGATTGGATTAGCCCAAGGTACCGCCGGAGAGGCGACAAACAACGCGGGCAAGCAGAAGAACATGAGCGATTACAAATCAGATATGGGTAAGTAATTTTCTCTTCGCAGGACGGGGCATGCCCCGTCCGCAATCTGAGGCGATTCCTACCGGTACGCCGCAAATATAACATATACTATGGGGAGATGCAGTGTTTCCTTTTCTTCGATCACGAGGCGATTCTCCTGCCGCAGTAAAGCATGCAGAATCCGGACAGGCCGCGTTATTCTCTGCCCTTCTGATTCCCGTAGTGTTATTGGCGGCACTCTTCGTATTCAACACCGGGCAACTATCCGCCGTCAAACTGAAAACCCAGAATGCCGCCGATGCCGCCGCTTTCTCCGCCATGCAGATGGAAGCACGAGAACTCAATTTTATCTCCTACACCAACCGTGCAATGATTGCCAATCAGGTGGCCATCGGACAAAGCATCAGCCTGGTTTCGTGGGCACATTATGTAAAAAGTCTTGGCCTGAACATTCAGAGAGTCGGCACAATTGCCTCTTTCATACCTTACGTTGGTCAGGCAATCATGATGATTACCAACAGTATTGCCAAAGCCGCAATCCTGCTAGATCAAAGCGTTTCCAACGCTGCCAAGGTGGCTCTTCCCGCTCTGGATATCGCCGATGCCGCACTTAGCGGTGCGCAAGAAATCTATCATCTATCCAACGGCGCTTTCGATCCCGGAACAGACAACAGCAAACCAGGAGGCGCGATGACCGCTGTAGCTGAACAGATAATCAAAATCAATGATCCGGATGCCAGATTAAACGCCATTCTTTTAGCAAGCAATCTTGGGCAGTATTTCAAAAATCGTAGCGACCTTATCCAGCGTTGGGGAGGAGATAAGAATAGAGCACAGGCACGCATGGCTTATATGATCAACGCCTCACGGGATGGGTTTACGGCGGCTCGGAATGATTTGCCGACACCGTTGCGTCTCTTTGGCTCACAAAATTTATGGGCTTTTGGGTGGGAATTTCGCCGTGCAGGCGGAACGCAGTTAGCTCCCAACGGAGATGGTCGTTATGTCTGGTCTGGGATGGATACGCTCTCTTTTCACTTCTGGCAGAGGGAAGCGGGATTTTTTGGCGGGAAAAAATGGTCCGAAGTACCTTTAGGTTACGGTGCCTCTCAGACGGGTAATGACAATTTTCCATACCCCAGCAACTACACCGAAACCCGGGCACAACCGCAAGTGCGCTTTTCCGCCAATGACCGCAACGTGCTTTTACCCGCCTATCAAAATTCCTGGGATGCCAATCCCGGCGCCTCTCGCATCTCCGCCAGTCTGTACCCGGACGACCAGAACGGCGTGGGCAGCACACTACTTAAACGCCCCGGCGCTGATAGTAGTCGCGCGGCAGCGGGTGGGATTACCCGTTACTGGGACTTCAATCGTCGCAACCAAAAACTCGTGGATGCCAACGGCGATCCGTCAGACATCATGCCTTTTTACACGGTGGTCGTGGAGCATGCACGGGGAAGTGTTCGGGATGCAGCAAACGCCCTGCGCATCAATCAAATGCCATCCCGCCAGGATATCAACTTGGTCTTGCCGCAAAAGGCGCCAGAAGGTCAGGTACGCGCCGTTGCAAAAGCACAGGCCTACTTCCGTCGTCCTGCGCCAATCTGGCAACGAAACGACCGATTCTACGAAAGAGGCAACCTGTTCAGCCCCTTCTGGGAAGCCCGTCTCGTCGACTTAGATGCGGCTGACCGCATGCAATACGCCACCATGCTCGGTCTGCACTAACCTGAGGACAATCCATGATCAAAGATAGAAATGTAATTCGCATCGGTCTGCAAATCAGCATGGCAGTGGCCAGCCTCACCCTCACCACCTACGCCGATGCGGAAAAGGTGACGGAACAGGTTCCGGATTCGCCCCATGCGAACCCTGCGTTAAGCGCGAAGATTCGCTCGGGCCAGATCGGTACCACTTTGGACGAAAAATTAGAAACATTACGTGAAGCGGGGGACTACGCCAATGCGCCGGGCGACTTCACGAAAAATGGAGATGTTCCTGAGTACGATGTTATCGTTGCCGGTTTGAACCATTTCAGAAAATTCATTACAGACTATACAAACCCAGCGATAACGGACTGGGAACGTGATTTAAAGTTGCCAGAAGGATGCCGATGGATTCCCAATCCTCCGGCACTCTCTCCTATCATCATCAGGAGTACTTCAGTGAATGCGCCAGCCCATACCAGCAAATGGCACGTTATCTCCTGCGTGGCAAAGGTCAAGTCCACTAAAAAGATAAAGTCTGTGACATATTTTTACCATCTTTATGCCAGCATCACTAGCGGTTTAGCAGACGAAGCCATCTCTCTCGCGCGAAAAAATCTACAAAAATACGGATACGATGAAATAAAACTTCCCAGTTATCCTCATGACCAAAATTATAGATCAGCTATATTTTCAAATAAAGGCCGCGCAGCGATAGCTGTTGCCGGCGCGACCGCTGAAGCTATGCCCGCCGCATACATTAGCCACCCAGAAAAACTAACCAAATATACACCAATGATCGATAATTTAAAAAACTATTTACAAAAGTCTGGTAAAATAACGGTCGTAAACATATATGAGATTTCCTTGACCCCGCTAGATGCCCCACTAAAACCCATCCGCGGACTGGACACCGCCGTCAGCGGAATTCCTATGAACCAATAATCAAAAATATGACATATCAGTCACTCATAAGCCTACCACATACCTGCAACGAACGCGGTCAATCCCTTACCGAGTTCGCTGTGGTGGCTGCGTTCGCGCTTATTCCGCTTTTTTTTCTGGTGATCTACACCGGGAAATGGAGCTTCACCCAGCTACGGACTATCGAAGCGGCACGCTACGTGGCATGGGAGCGCACGGTGTGGCGCAGTCAGCCACCGCAGGGACGGGGGTGGGTGGCCATTAAACCGGATGCCGATCTGCGGGATGAGGCGGCCGTGAGATTTTTCGGGCAACACGGTATGGCGTTAGCCAACACCGGGAACGGAACAATTATAGACCCGATTCTGACCCGTCATGATGGTCGGCCTTTGTTACGTGATCTCACCAATATCCAGGTCGCTACCCATGAGGAACCCATCTCCAGTGGAGTTTCTATGAATTTTTTGGGAACTCTCATGAAAATTACGGACATTCCGCTGCGCATGACCGGACCCACAGTCGCCACCGTCAACGTTCAACTGGAAGGACTGCCTGGGTATCGCTATCTACCGGACACTCCGCTCGCCAGCGGCCCCTTGTTTACCGCGCAGGCCGCCGTACTCACGGATGCATGGACGGCCAACGGCCCGGCAGAGGAAGCGCGGATGGTTAAAAAACTCCTGCCAACCGCATATCTGGATGACGGGGCAATAAAAGCGGTACCAACCGTGGGAGGCACCCTTTTTCCTGAACTCAAACGGCTGGATTTCGGGCATGTCGATCCGGAAGTGCAGTATGGCGACCGCCTGCGACCTTATCCCAGTGGAGGCAAATAATCATGAACATCCGATCGATCATGTTCTGTATCCTTGCGATTCTCAGCATCCCGACTTTGGCCGTGGCGGATGAGAAGGGACCACTCCTGCCCCCTCCAGACAACGCAATCACCGAACCACTGGCAAGTCACCTTCGTATCAACGGCTTGGATATGCGTGCCGTACAATTTCATGTGGGCGCGGAGGAAGAACGGCTACGCTCCTATTTTGTAGAGGCGTGCGCAAAACTGGGCGGATCCTATACAGAAAATCAACTTCGCCATGAACATGTTCAAGGGTGCATTACGCCACCTTATTCGTTGACCACCCAGTGGCACATGGAGGGCGATTCAGCCTATGGCACCCTCTCCAGTCTGCGTATGGATCAAGAAATGGAGCGCGACCCGCTACCCGCCGATTTGCCGTTACCGTCCAACGCTTCCGTGTTGCAGGATGTGGAGACTAATGACGCGGGCATTCACGGGCGGGTTTTGCATGTACGTGCCGACAGTCCTGCCGGAACACTGCGCAGCACGCTCAAAAACGCATTAATGGTACAACAATGGCAACCGGCTCCGGCTATGCGCAACAACCCATCCGTGATTTCCATGAATAAAGGGAACCGCCATCTGGACATTGTAATTGGCGAAGACGGTACCGATAACAGCCGTCTGGTAGTGGTTCTGGATCAACGTTAGGGGCGTGCCATGAACGAAAAAGGCCAGTCCAGCATCGAGTACATCATCGCTGCGGTTTTCGCCCTGGGATTGCTGTTTGTCGGCAATCCCAGCCCCATTACCCGGCTCATGGAAGCACTGCGGACATTTTCCAGCGATTTCTCCTGGGCTGCGTCCATAGCCACCTTGCCATTCTGAGGAAGCGCATGTCGACCCCGATTAAACCTGATCCCGTAATGCGGCCGATTCTGCAAAAGAAAAGTCGCGCCATCACCGGATGGATTCTCCTGGCATTCGCGGTGCTGGCCGGGCTTGGCGCAGCGTATCTTGCTGTGCATACCCTCCATGCCAAGGAGTCCGCTTTGAAGCAGCGCCTGCTAAGTGAAATGTCTTCCAAAAAGGAAATCACCGTTGCCGCGGTTGTGCCGATCGAGAATCTGCCCGCGAATACCATCCTCACGTGGTCTATGGTCGCGCGGCGAAGGATCCCGGTCGACAGCGCACCGGCCGGGATCATACTGGAATCCGATTTCAACAAAATTGAAAACAAAAGACTCCTGTTTCCGGCAGAAGGCGGCAAACCGCTGACAATGTCGATGTTCAGCAACGTGGGCAGCCCAGCAGATATTCTCGACGCTCATCACATCGCCCTGACGATTTCGGTCAATTCGGAAAACTCCATCAACAAAATGCTTCGTCCCGGAGACCACATCGACATGCTGTGGATCACGCCAGCCGATGTTCGCGCCAATGCAGCCGCAAGCATCATCACCAACCTGCAGACCGCTCCTGCAGCGCCAGATGGCTCCTTGGTGCGATTTTTAGGGCAGAACCTGAAAGTCCTCGCGACTGGGCGAGAGATGTCCCCCAATAACCCGGGTGGAGCAGAAGGCTATGGCACCATTACCCTCGAAGTCACACCGCAGCAGGCGCAAAAAATCCTGGTCGCTCAGAAAAGCGGGGAAATCCGCCTGGATTTAAGAGGTAACAACAATACTGGTGCCTGGCCAAAACATGCGATATCGCTGCACGATATTATCGGATATCCGCACACCCTGCCTGCTGGGGTGGAATATATTGTCGGTGGCGCATCGAATGGTGGTAGCACGAGTATCCGTAACGTGCAAACAGCCGGAGATGCGGCGCAATACGCGACCCCCGAGAGCGGGGATATGACGCTGCGGAATAAGGCTCAGAACCGCGAGGTCACCTCTCTGCCGTTCCCTTATGTACCATCATTACCCAAGCCTTGACAGGACATTTTTCCGATGAAATACCTCCCTAACTCCCTGGCTGCGGTCATAGCAACCTGCATTCTGCCCGCTCTGACCTATGCTGGCGATATCCTCAGTCTGGAGCAGCAATCTAATATTTCCATGTACGCTGGCCAGGTAAAAATCATCCCTACCAATACCGTGAAACGAGTCGCCGTCGGTAATGGTAAGATACTCAGCGTTACCCTGGTTGACAACAAGGAATTACTTCTTCTGGCTGAGGGGGCTGGTGAAACAAATTTACACCTTTGGTATAAAAATGGGGACGAGAGCGCGTCGCGAGTCGTCATCGCGCCAAAAGATGTAGGTCGCGCCGCCGAGGAAATATCTACTTTACTCGGAAATGGCGCCCACACACAGGTCAAGGTGGTCGGCGACAAAGTCATTATTGATGGTAAGAATCTATCGGATGAAACCCTAAACAGAATAGAGAAACTCAAGGCGATTTATTCAAATGTAGTCAACCTCGCAGAGAAAGAACCGATACGAATGGAAAAAGTGGTGCTTCTGGATGTAAAAATATTGAAGATGAAAAATGATTTTTTCCGTAGTCTCGGAGTTAACTGGAACCAATCCATTTCCGGACCACAAGCTGGCATCGTCGGAGATTTCAGTTCTAATCCATACTTCCGCATGGATGTACCATCTACAAACGGCACTGGCGGCCCCCTTGCCAATTTTTCCTTCCCCAGTTCAGGGGTGCAAAACCTTCCCCTCAAGGTTGCTCCATTTGCGACCAATTTCGGTATGATCGCCTCAGTGGCTTCCCGCATCAACTACGCACTTCAAAACGGTGATGCGTACGAAATTGCCAATCCCAAACTCAGCGCCAAAAGTGGCAGTAAGGAGCCAGCAGAGTTTCTGGCGGGCGGGCAGATCCCCATTCCCCTGGCCATTGGATTTGGGCAAACATCTGTCATTTTTAAGGACTTTGGCATTCGCCTGAAATTTTCTCCGGTTGCGGATGATAGAAACAATATCAGCCTGAAGATATTCTCCGAGGTAAGTAACATTGACCCAGCACTGAGCGTTGGTGGCGTACCCGGATTTTTTACTACCAGGACTCAAGAGGAAATCAACCTGAAAGATGGTGATACACTGGTAATGTCTGGATTAATAGATCACAGCATGGCCAATAATAGCAGCAAAATACCAGGGCTCGGAAATATTCCTGTTCTTGGCTACCTATTTAAATCTGACGATTTCCGTAACAACGAGTCAGATTTGGTTTTTCTCGTTACACCCAAGGTGATCACTGCTGATTCCCTAGAGAATATCGATGCGGAATCCCATGGTCGTTATCTGGAAAACCTATACAAGATGCGTTCTGAAAAAGGGCTGATCCGCTAGGAGAACCTCTATGTTTACCGTTCGTGTGTCACATCCCAAAATCGGCACGCAGGTCATATCACCGAGTGATGGCGTTTGTCTTCTTGGCAAGGCGGAACATGCCCATCTGCGCATGGAGGGCTGGAACGTCGGCAAGGAACACGCGCGGATCTACGCCGAACAAGGTGGTGTTTATATCGAAGGATTAGGAGGGTTCGGTGCAGTGCTGGTCAACGGCGAACGCATGCGAGCCTATGGTCCGGTGGAGGCGCACGACGAAATATTTATCGCCGGGTACCGTCTGCAAATCATGCCGCGCTTTGATAACGTGACGGCATCCACCGAGGAATCTGCCCACCTTTCCCTTTCGGGTACCAAGCCAACCGGTGGTGCGCCCGCTATTAAGCAATCACCGTATTGGAACCAGCGGCTGACCGAGGAAGTTACCTGGCCAATCCGTCCCGTTTACGACGCTCACTGGCTGGTATTGGTGCGCGAGGTCCACGAAGCCGTGCGCAGTCAGATGGATTTGCGACGTGTCGACCTCAGTGCGCTATCGCCGGAGGATCTGCGCCGTGTCGTCGGCGAGTTGGTGCGGGAAGTCGTGTGGCGGATGAATTCGCCCCCGGAATTCGACCGGCAGCGTCTCGTAAAAGAGGTGCTGGATGAAGCCGTCGGACTTGGCCCGCTGGAAGACTTTCTAGCGGATGAAAGCATTACGGAAATCATGGTGAACCGATATGACGAAGTATTTATCGAGCGCCAAGGCAGATTGCTGGCCGCCCCGGCGCTATTTAGCAGTGAGATGGCGGTGCGGCACATCATCGACCGTATCGTTGCGCCCATCGGTCGGCGCATTGATGAAAGCGCACCGCTGGTGGATGCCCGTCTGTCCGATGGTTCCCGCGTTAATGCCGTCATTCCGCCGCTGTCATTGAAAGGCGCGTGCATCACTATCCGCAAATTTTCCAAAAAACGGCCACAAATGGAAGACTTGATAACTTACGACTCCATTGCGGCGCGCATGGCCCATTTCATCCAGGTCTGTGTGCAGCAACGCAAAAACATCATCATCTCCGGGGGTACCGGCTCCGGCAAAACCACCCTGCTCAATGTACTTTCCAACTATATTCCCGACCATGAACGCATTGTGACCATTGAGGATGCGGCGGAACTGCGCCTATACCAGCCCAATCTGGTCTCGCTGGAGGCGCGCCCAGCCAACATGGAGGGAAAAGGCCAGATTTCCATCCGCGAACTGGTGCGCAACGCCCTACGCATGCGCCCTGACCGCATGGTAGTGGGCGAATGTCGCGGCGGCGAAGCGCTGGATATGCTGCAGGCCATGAATACGGGCCATGACGGCTCCCTCACCACCGCTCACGCCAACACGGCGCGGGACATGCTGTCCCGTCTGGAAGTCATGGTGCTGATGGCGGGAATGGACATCCCCCTTATCGCCATTCGGGAACAGATCGCCTCAGCAGTAGACATTATCGTTCAGATCACGCGCTTTTCCTGCGGCTCGCGCAAGGTGACCAGCGTCTGCGAGGTAACCGGCATCGAGAGCGGCACCATCCAGTTGCAGGAGCTATTCGCCTATAAGCAGCAGGGCTATGATGCCGAAGGCACGGTGCGGGGCGTCTTTCGGGCAACCGGTGCGGTACCGGAATTTTTTGAGACGATGCGTGAGCGTGGTCTACCAGTAGATTTATCTATCTTCCGGACCGAAGACACTTTGCGCGGGCGGGAGGAGGTACATCATGAGGTGTAAGCTCCGAAACACGCTGCGCCTCTGGACGCCATCCGGAACCATGTGCAATCCGATATCGCCGGCGAAAACCTCGCACCTAGCCCGAGAGGGCTTTGCTCTCAGCCGGGAACAGGGCGCCAGCGCTGTCGAATTCGCCATCGCAACACCCGCACTGCTGTTGGCGTTGCTTGGAACTTTTCAAGGGGCCCTGCTCTACCAGGCCCGCGCTCAACTGGAAGTCGCCACTCAGGAGGCAGTGCGGGCCGGCACCTTGCATAGTGCCAGCGCCGCCTCCATGCGCGACGCCCTCGCCCGCGGTCTGACGCCCCTCTACACCCACGGTCAGAATCTCCATGCCCTCACCCAAGGTTACGCCATCGCCAAAGTTGCTGCAGGACAAGCATCGATCCGGATATTGAATCCTACCCGCGAGGCCTTTGACGATTTTGCCGAACAGACCCGCGATGCCTCCGGCACCTGGGTCAGAGCCATACCCGTAGATCATCTGGGTTACCGCCAAACCAGTGTCGGCGCCGCCAGCAAGCTGTCGGTACAGGACGCAAACCTGCTCAAGGTACAGATCACCATCGTCCAGCCCCTGATCGTGCCCTTCATCGATCAACTGGGCAGGGGACTTTACCGGTTGAATAACGGCTTGAATAACATCGGACTACCCACCCTCTTCGGGATCCGCCTGAGCCCGGTGGTGGGCGCGGATGGTCAAACCCGCTGGGGTATCCCTCTGCAGGCTGAAGCGGTAATGCGCATGCAGAGCCCGGTGCTGGCAGAGGGATTGCCGAGCAGTCGGAGTGTAGCGCAGGGGCAGGCTGCAAACAGCAATAACCCCGGATCGACGGGGAACCTGCCGTCCCCAGAGCCCACACCGGGCCCCGACATTGGCGACTATACACCGCCACCAGATCCCGAATTTTGTGCGCGCTAAATGGAATATCGCCCATATTGTATCAGGAGCTGAAATGCTGCGACGCCGACCTCCAGTCGTCTCTCCCTTAAACGTCCTGACGCTGGCCGTGGGTGCCATGTTGGCCGGAGATGCTGACGCCATGGATTGCAGCCGGGCGTCAACGTCTGCCGAGTGGACCATTTGCGGAGACAAGAAACTCCTCCTTTTGGACCGCGACCTGACGATTGTTTACCGTAAATTCATCAAGGTCTTCTCCGACACCGGGCATTACACCCATCTGGTCGCCGAGACGCGAACAGGCCAAAAGGAATGGCTTCGGAAGAGAAATGCCTGTGGCACCGACGCTGTCTGCCTCAAAGCCGCCTATGAAAACCGCCTCGCACTGCTGCAGAGTCATGTCTGTTATCCACGAGACGACAGCCCCATCTATGAACAATCAACTCCAACGCCGAAACCTGCGCCACCCCAGACGCAACCCAGGGAAACGACCTCGGCATGTTCGCCGACGGATCGGGTGGACTACGATTTTATAAAAAAGAGCGAAGGCGCCATGCTCGACTTCTATGTGCCGGGAGCATTCAAGGCCAATGTCAAAACGGGAAGAAATCTAGGACCGCGATATCAAAAGAATAAAAAGACCGGCGATCTCACGCAAAGAGCCATGGCGGCCAGTGGAGTCACGGTAGGGGAAGGTGTGGATCTCGGGCAGCAAACCATCGGCGCACTAAGGCGCTACATGGAAATAGAGGAGAAAAAATACGGGAAGCCTGATAGCGTCGATATAGAATATATACTATCCCTGGTAAAGCCATACATTGGCTTAAAAAAAGAAAAGGCAGTGAATGCACTAAATGACTACTATGGACATTATAAGAGATATCCATATCTGGAAAAGGCAGAAGCCGATTTTGTTTCCTCGGCGGTCAAACACGGTTATGCCGAAGACGCAGCGGCACTTTTCAACAAGAAGGCCAACCCAAAAATGAATTTCTGGGCTTTACCTGGTGCCATACAGACCACCCTCACCGACATGAAATACCAGTCCTATATTTCCAGCGTCGCCCAACATTTCTATCGGGCGGACTGGGAGGGGGCCGCGGCGGAGTTCGAGGCCCTTGCCACCGGGAAATATACCCAATATAAAGTCCGTTTTCAGGCGCGCGCCCAAATCCTGCGCGATGCCATCACGGATCAATCCCTGCCAAAACAGGGTGATCCCTGTGCCCCCAAGAAAACACCTGTCGCATTCGAGCGTTCTGTAAGGTGGGAAAGCCAGCGGCGTCCCCGTTGGGCGTGAGGTTTAACTTTACTACAGTTAATGAGGCATAACATGACACGACAATTAATTTTTGGCATGGGCGTTTTTATGGCCATAACCTTCAGTTGGAGCGCGAGCGCAGCAGACACACCTTTCAACTGCCCGGCCATCGCTGCCCAAACCCCAGAAAGCTATGCGCGCAGCTGCAAACCACCGTTGACTACCCCGCTGCGGGATGCCATTTGCAACTACAAGCCCAGGGTATGGCTCGACGATCTCCGGATGTTGGATACTACCGTAGGCGTCAGCTACGTCCGCGATTTGCGTGCTGCCGGCGCAGGCACACCCCAATGCAAGGCTTTGCTCGAAAGCCATAAGACCTATGAGAAGGAACTCCAAGGCTGCGGCAACAACGGAGACTGCGTTCTCAAGGTCATGGGGAATTGGTCGAGGACTTTAGCGGATATCGAAGATCGTCTGCGCCCTCCTCTGGACGAGGCGGCCCTGAAGAAATTCGCGGGGGGAATAAAATTCCAGGATGGGCAACAGACGGTCTCCCTGCTGAAACGCCTGGAACAGGGCATGGATCTGTATCCCCTGCCCCAGATGGCGTTACCCAACGGCAACGTCCTGGTCTGGGGTTTCCAGCCCCACAATGCGCAGGTACAGTCGCTG
>NZ_JABBDR010000265.1 GCF_018854495.1 Acidithiobacillus ferruginosus | reverse complement strand
GGAGTTGGCTCAGGCGGCCCATTGCTTCAATGCCACATACGGCGGGCGCCCACTGCAGGATGTCATCCATAACCTGCAGCGGGATCTGCAGCAGTCCCGCCACGAGATGGACCGCATACTGCGCAGCGCCATGGAGCTGGGTGAGGAAATGCTGGAGGAAGACCAGCAGCGCATGCTCATCGAGGGCGAATTCCAATGGCTGGACCTGCCGGAGCTGGCGGGGAGCGAACGCCTGCGTGAACTCCTGGCCGCCGTGCGGCAGAAACGGGATCTGGTGCATTTGCTGGATGAGAGTATGCGTGGTAGTGAAGTGCGCCTCTTTATCGGTGAGGAGTCAGGCTACGCGCCGCTCAGTGATTGCAGCGTGGTATCGGCGCCCTACAGCGTCGATGGAGAGGTGGTGGGAGTGCTGGGGGTGATCGGGCCGATGCGGATGCCCTACCAGCAAATTATCCCGTTGGTGGACGGCACGGCGCAACTGCTCGGTCGCGCCCTGTCGCAATCCGGCTAGCGCCGGGTCTTGAAATACCCTAGTCCTTTCCCCATATGGTCTTGGACTCAAACTTTCAGGGGTTGATCGCATATGAATGAAGAAAAAGAGGAATCGCCGTCTACCGAAGCGGAAGGGGCCGGTGCAGAAGTGGTGAACTGGGAAGAGAGGGCGGAAGGCTACCGCAACGATTATTTGCGCGCCCTGGCGGATATCGAAAATCTGCGCAAACGTCATGAAAAGCAGCTGGAAGATGCCCGCAATTATGCGGTGGACCGCTTTGCCCGCGAACTGCTGCCGGTGGTCGACAGTCTGGAACTGGCGCTGGCCAGCCCGGTGGAGGGCGCGGAGAGCATCGCACTATTGCGGCAGGGTTTGGAAAACACGTTGACGCTGTTCGCCCAGGCCTTGGGAAAGGCCGGCATCGCCCCCATAGAGATGGGCGAAGGCCGTTTTGACCCCCACCTGCATCAGGCGATTGCCATGGTGGAAACGGAAGGGGACGCAAACCGGGTTCTGGCGGTGCATCAGAAAGGTTATGTGATGCATGACCGGCTGTTGCGACCGTCCATGGTGTCGGTGTCCAAGGCACCCAAAGCGGCACAATGATACCACGCATATCAGACAAATTTTGCATATTGAGGAGACGATAGAATGGCTAAAGTGATCGGAATTGATTTGGGAACCACCAACTCCTGCGTTGCCGTGATGGAAGGCGACAAGGTCAAGGTGATCGAGAACAGCGAAGGCAAGCGCACCACGCCGTCTATCGTCGCCATCACCGAAGAGGGCGAAGTGTTGGTGGGTGAAGCGGCCAAGCGCCAGGCCGTCACCAATCCGGAAAATACCGTTTATGAGGTCAAACGCCTGATCGGCCGCAAATTCGACGATGCCGAGGTCCAGAAGGATCTCAAGCATGTGCCTTACAAGGTCATCAAGGCCGACAACGGCGATGCCTGGGTGGAAGTGCGCAATAAGAAGTATTCCGCGCAGCAGATTTCTGCCTTCATTCTGCAGAAGATGAAGAAGACGGCCGAAGATTATCTTGGTGAAAAGGTCACCGAAGCGGTCATCACCGTGCCCGCCTACTTCAACGATGCACAGCGTCAGGCGACCAAGGATGCGGGCCGTATCGCTGGTCTGGAGGTCAAGCGCATCATCAATGAACCAACCGCGGCGGCGCTGGCCTTTGGCGAAGACAAGAAGCCCGGCGACAGCAAAATTGCGGTGTATGACCTGGGTGGTGGCACCTTCGATATCTCCATCATCGAGATCGCCGAAATGGAGGGTGAGCACCAGTTTGAAGTGCTCTCCACCAATGGTGACACCTTCCTCGGTGGCGGTGATTTTGACTCCCGCGTCATCAACTACCTGGCAGATTCCTTCAAGGCGGAGTCGGGTATCGATCTGCGCGGCGACCGCCTGGCCATGCAGCGCCTGAAGGAAGCTGCGGAGAAGGCGAAGATCGAGTTGTCTTCGGCGCAGCAGACCGACGTCAATCTGCCCTTTATTACGGCGGACCAGAGCGGGCCGAAGCATCTGAACATGAAGCTGACCCGCGCCAAGCTGGAGTCGCTGGTGGAAGATTTGATCGACCGCAGCATGGCGCCCTGCCGAGTGGCCATGAAGGACGCCAATCTGGCGACGAGCCAGATCACCGACGTGATTCTGGTGGGCGGCCAGAGCCGGATGCCCAAGGTGCAGGAGAAGGTCAAAGACTTCTTCGGTCAGGATCCGCGTAAGGATGTGAACCCTGACGAGGCAGTGGCCATCGGTGCGGCCATCCAGGGCGCGGTATTGTCCGGTGAAAAGAAGGACGTGCTGTTGATGGATGTGACGCCGTTGTCCCTTGGCATTGAGACCCTGGGTGGCGTGATGACCAAGCTGATCGAGAAGAACACCACCATCCCGACCCGCAAGTCGCAGATTTTCTCGACGGCGGAAGATAACCAGTCGGCGGTGACAGTGCATGTGTTGCAGGGTGAGCGCGAACTGGCGCGGGATAACAAGTCGCTGGCGCGTTTTGATCTGACCGATATTGCCAACGCCCCACGGGGCATGCCGCAGATCGAAGTGACCTTCGACATCGACGCCAACGGTATCCTCCATGTCTCGGCCAAGGACAACCAGACCGGCAAGGAGCAGTCCATCAAGATCACCGCAAGCTCCGGTCTGTCCGAGGAAGAAATCAAGCGGATGATTCAGGAGGCCGAGGCCCACGCTGCGGATGACAAGAAGGCGCGTGCGCTGATCGAGGCGCGTAACGAGGCGGACGCCAGCATGCACGGCGCGCGCAAGGCGGTGGAGGAACATGCCGCGGCGCCTGAGCACGACAAGACCAAGGTGACGGAAGCGATCTCCGCGGTGGAAAACGCCGCCAAGGGTGAGGACGTGGAAGCGATCAAGGGGGCCGTCGCCACCCTGATGGCCGCCATGTCGGCATTGTTGCAGAGTGCCGCTGCCAGTCAGGCCCAGGCAGAACCTGGTGCGGGTGCCCAGGGCAATGCCAAGCCGGACGACGTGGTGGATGCCGAGTTCGAAGAAGTCGACAAGAAGTAAAATTACCATCGGTCGCAAGGGGGCGGGATTGGTTATCCTGTCCCCTTGCCCGTTTCAGGAAAGAAGATGGCCACACGGGATTACTACGAAGTACTGGAAATTTCCCGCACGGCAGACGACGGTGAGATCAAGAAGTCTTACCGGCGTCTGGCGATGCGTTATCACCCGGATCGCAATCCGGATGACGCGAGCGCAGAAGAGCGTTTTAAAGAAATCAGCGCTGCCTATGAGGTGCTCTCCGACCCGCAGAAACGGCAGGCCTATGATCGATTTGGCCATGCCGGAGTGAATGGCGGTGGCGGTGGGCCGAGTGCCGGCTTTGGTGGAGGCGGTGGGGGGTTCGGCGACGTTTTCAGCGATCTCTTCGAACAGGCTTTTGGCGGTGGTTTTCGCGGCCAGGATTCGGGGCGTGGTGCCGATCTGCGTTACGAGCTGGAGCTTACGCTGGAAGAAGCGGCTCTGGGTAAAGAAGTCACCATTCAGATTCCCAGTTCGGCCACTTGCGAGGTGTGTCACGGTAGTGGCGCCAAGCCGGGCAGCGCGGTGGAGGATTGCACCACCTGTGGCGGCCGTGGCCAGGTCCGGATGGTACAGGGCTTCTTTTCCGTTACCCGCCCCTGCCCGCAGTGCAATGGTAGCGGCAAGGTCATCAAGGAGCCCTGCACGAACTGCCATGGTCATGGTCGGGTTCGCAAGAACCGCGATTTGCAGGTCAAAGTCCCCGCCGGAGTGGATACGGGGGACCGTATCCGTCTGACCGGCGAGGGCGAAGCGGGCGAGCGGGGCAGCCCGTCGGGAGACCTGTATATTCAGGTGCGGGTGTTGCCCCATGCGCTCTTCGAGCGGGACGGCGATGATCTGCACTGTGCGGTGCCGGTACACTTTACGACCATGGCCATGGGCGGTGAACTGGAAGTGCCGACCTTGACCGGACGTGCCAAGGTGCAGATTGCTCCGGGTACCCAGTCGGGCGCAGTATTCCGTCTGCGTGGCAAGGGCATCAAGGGGGTGCGCAGCAAGCTCAATGGCGATCTGCATTGCCAGCTCCAGGTGGAGGTGCCAGTACATCTCTCTGCCCGGCAAAAGGAATTGCTGGAGGAGTTCGCCCGGGAAGGCGGCGATAACATCCAGCATCCCCAGCAGGAAAGCTGGTGGAATAAGGCCAAAGACTTTTTCGACCGGATGGGCCTCTGATGGCGGGGGTATGGCGCGTCGGCGTCACGGCGGTGGCGGGCCGAATGGGGCGGGCCTTGGTGCAGGCCATTGTCGCTCATCCCGAACTGCAATTGGTGGCAGCCATAGGACGCAGCGGGGCTGCTTATCTGGGGGAGGACGTCGGCCGTCTGGCCGGCGTTCAGGCCTTGGGTCTGCCGGTTACCGCTGATCTCGTGGGCGCGCTGGCGGATCTGGACGTGCTGATTGAATTTGGTCCGGTGGAGGCCGCTCTGGCGCATGTCGCGGCCTGTGTGGCGGTAGTGAAACCGGTCGTGGTGGGCACGACGGGGTTTTCCGAGAACCAGCGTGCGGAACTGGAAAACGCCAGCCGGCATATTCCGCTGGTGCTGGCCCCGAACATGAGTGTTGGCGTCAATGTATTGCTGGCCTTTCTGCCCGCCATCACCGCAGTCCTCGGCGAGGGCTACGATGTGGAGATCGTCGAGGCCCATCATCGTCACAAGATGGACGCGCCTTCGGGTACCGCCCTGGCTCTGGGGCGGGCGGTGGCGACGGGACGTGGCCAGCGGCTGGAGGAGGTCCAGTGTCTGGATCGCAATGGCATTCCCGGCCCCCGGATGGCGGGCAGTATTGGCTTTGCGACGTTGCGCGGTGCGGACGTGGTCGGTGAACATACGGTATGGATGGCGGGGACCGGAGAGCGGCTGGAGTTGACCCATCGTGGGTCCAGCCGTCTCAATTTTGCGGAGGGTGCCTTGCGTGCCGCCAGTTGGCTGCGGGGCAGGGCACCAGGCCTGTATGATATGCAGGATGTTCTTGGCTTGAAAGATTTGACTGCCCTACAATGAACACCATCTGATATACGAGGAGCATCATCATGCAATACGTCGTAGCGAACCGGGTTCCTGTCAAGGCGGAGTATCGTGCAGAGTTTGAGGAGCGCTTTCGGCGCCGGGCGGGCGAGGTGGACAAACAGCCGGGCTTCGTGCGTATGGAGATCCTGCGTCCGGTAAACGATGACGGTCTGTATGTGGTGCTGACCCACTGGGTCGATCAGGCGGCCTTTGAGGCCTGGATGAAAAGTGCCGACTTCAAGACCGCCCACACCAATCCGTTGCCCAAAGAAGCTTTTGGTGAGGGCGGTGGTATCGAGCGCCACGAGGTGATCATCCATTCTGAAGTGTCGCGCTGAGAGCGGAGAAGGTCATGACAGGATTGACGCGGGAACAGGTCGAGCAGTCGTTACGCGCGGTGCAGGACCCTTATCTGGGCAAAGATCTGGCAGCAGCGGGGGTCCTCAAGGGGGTCGATGACTCTGTCATCAAGCTGGAATTGCCTTATCCCAGCCTGGGAGTGGCCATCAGTTTGAGCGAGGAGGTGGCCCGCCAAATCCAGAATGATCATGGCATCAGCGCGCAGGTCACCGTCGGGCACCGCATTCTTTCGCATCAGGTGCAGCGCGGCGTCAAGCTGATGGAAGGCATCAAAAACATCATTGCCGTTGCCTCCGGCAAGGGTGGGGTCGGTAAATCCACCACCGCCGTCAACCTGGCGCTGGCGCTGGCCAAAGAAGGCGCCAAGGTGGGTATGCTGGACGCCGACATCTACGGCCCCAGCCAGCCGCGCATGCTGGGCATTTCCGGCAAACCGACCAGTAAAGATGGCAAGAAGATGGAGCCCATGGAAGGACATGGCATCAAGGCGATGTCCATCGGGTTTCTCATCGACGACGAAACGCCCATGGTCTGGCGCGGCCCCATGGTCATGCAGGCGCTGGAGCAGTTGCTCTCCGATACCCGCTGGGGCGAGCTGGATTATCTGGTGGTGGATCTGCCGCCGGGTACCGGCGATACCCAGCTCACCCTGGCGCAGAAGGTGCCGGTCTCCGGTGCGGTGATCGTCACGACGCCACAGGACATTGCCTTGCTGGACGCCCGTAAGGGGCTGAAGATGTTTGAGAAAGTGGGCGTACCTATTCTCGGTATCATCGAGAACATGAGTTTTTATATCTGCCCGAAGTGCGGCAATGAGGACGATATTTTCGGACATGGTGGTGGTGCGGCCATGGCCGAGCAGGACGGAGTGGAATTTCTGGGGGCGATACCGCTCGACCGCAGCATTCGTAACGAAGCCGATAATGGCGCACCGACGGTGGTGGCGGAGCCGGATTCCCGTCTTGCCAAAATCTATCTGGAACTGGCGCGCCATGTGGCCGGACGGGTGGCGATCCAGGCGGTCGATCACAGCCACAAGTTCCCCAACATCGTCGTCCAGAACCGCTGATTCCCAGCCGCCTACAGGAAGTTTCCGCCATGAGCATCAAATCCGATCGCTGGATCCGTCACATGGCGGAAGAACACGGGATGATCGAGCCCTTTTCACCGCGGCAGGTGCGGCACGTCGAGGGAAATTCCATTATCTCCTACGGCCTGTCTTCCTATGGTTACGATATTCGTTGCGCCGGGGAGTTCAAGGTCTTCACCAATGTTCGTAGCGTGATTGTCGATCCGAAGAATTTCAGTGAAGATTCTTTTGTCGATTTTACCGGGGATACCTGCGTTATCCCGCCGAACTCTTTCGCCCTGGCGCGCACGCTGGAATACTTCCGCATCCCGCGTAATGTGCTGACCATTTGTCTGGGTAAATCCACCTATGCCCGTTGCGGCATCATCGTCAATGTCACGCCTTTTGAGCCGGAGTGGGAGGGTTATGTGACACTGGAGTTCTCCAATACGACGCCCTTACCCGCGAAAATATATGCCAATGAAGGCGTGGCGCAGGTGCTGTTTTTGGAGTCGGACGAGGTCTGCGAAGTGTCTTATGCCGACCGCGGCGGCAAGTATCAGGGCCAGAGTGGCGTAACCCTACCGAAGGCTTGACAGCGGCTCAGGGTAAAGGCTCTTTGGTGGTTGGTGCGCAGACCATCAGCCAGTGGGGATTGGCAGGCTTATGGTTCGTCCACGGCAACAAGGATATGCCGCAAACGCTCCGGCCGAAACGCCGCCCAGTAGAGTCCCCAGAAAAAAATAACCATCACCAACGCGATAAAAAGCAGAGTGGCCGCGCCTTCACCGCCGGCGGGCAAGGGCCAGAGGCTGACCGCCGTCACTTCGATCAGGAGCGGCAGACTGATGCCGGCGATGATCAGGCTGATCCAGCGCCAGGCATGGCGTTGGCGGAACAGGAACCAGGGTGTGGCGACGTTGGCCAGGCTATAAATCAGCAGAAAGGCCAGCCCGGTAAAGGTGCCAAAGGTGCCGACCACCGATAATATGGGGATTTTCCACAGGGTAACCACCGCCATGCTGACGAGCACGATGATGGCGAGTACCTGCAATGCTCGCGCCGGGGTGCCGTGGCGTACGTCCCGGTGATGGAAGAAACGTGGGATGACCCCGTGTCCGGCCATACTGTAAAGAATCCGCGAGATGCTGTTGAGGGTGGCGATGGTGGCGGAAAATGCCGCCGTCGCCATGGCGAGATCGGAGAAAATGCCGAGCCAGGGATGCCCGATGGCCTTGGCGATGGCATTGAGCGGGGCCGCACTATCGCCCAGAGGGGTAGGGATTTGGGCAAAAGCCAGCACTTCGATATACGCCATGGCGACGAAAAACCCACCGACCATCAGCACGGAAAGCACCATGACGCGCGGGATGGCGGTGCGCGCCGCGCTGGTTTCACCCGCCAGATTGCCCGCCGTCTCAAAGCCGCCGTAAGCCAGCAACGAGAGAATCAATGCCTGTGCTAGCGGTGCCGTGTGCAAACGCTGGAAATTCCACTGGGCCGGATCGCGCCAGCCAAAATGCCCGAGCGTCGCCACGGCAATGAAGACGATGCAGAGGATAGAGAAGATCTCTACCCAGAGCCCCCAACGCGCGGAGATTTCGATGCCGCGCAGGGCCAGTCGCCACGCCACCAGCAGATAGAGCACCCCAATCCCCGCAATCCAGCCCACCCCAGAAACCGGCCAGAAGAAGCGCAGTGCCTGCTCGACAAAAAGCCCGCCCAGCAGCGGGGCCGCCGCCAAGGCGCCCAAATAGCCGGTAATCATGGTGAAGCCCGCGACCATGCCGGAAATCGGATGCAGGGCCTTGCTCAGATAAAAGAACAGCGAGCCGGGGGAGGGGAAATGTCTGGCCAGAATGCCCACCTGCAAGGCCACCAGGGTCATCAGCACGCCGATGAGGGCATAGGCCAGCCAGGTAAAGGAGCCGCCGTGTATGGCCACCAGAGAAATCGTGACGGCCGGCATGGCCGACGGCGTGATATTGGCGACGGCATGGCCCCAGAGTTCGCTGACGTTTATGCGATCACCGCTGGTCCGGCGAAGCGTCACGCCGCCGCCCTGGGTCACCAGACCACCGTGGGGCGTGGCACGATCAAGCCATACTCCGTCGATGACATGATCAGGAGATCCACGTCGGAGAATGGGTTTTGAGCCAACCCCGCAAGGCGGCATTCATGCGGGTCTGCCAGCCTGGGCCGGAGGCGCGAAACATTTCCAACACATCGCGAAAATCCAGCCTTTGTCATTAGATTTAGTGTAGTAACATAAAAAGTGGTGGTCAATGGCGGCGTTGACATGGCGGCGTTGGATTTTTTATTCCGGCATGGTTTCCTTGTTGCGGGAAAACGAGGTCCAGCGGGTGGTGTTGTCCTGTCGAATATTTGACTTGGGTATAGAAACGGCCTTGTTGCATCAGGCCATGCGGCGCCCACACATGGCCGTTGGTCGCCATTCATCTGTCCTATACTTTCAAGAGTCTGAGGATCCGACCTCGTCGTCCATAAGGCAAGTATGAGGATGGAGCGTAGCCATTGGCGGTATTTTCATACGTTGATCATGACGCCGACATCGGTGTCATCGGTCGGGGCAGGACTCTGGAAGAGTCCTTCGAAGGCCTCGCCCAGGTGCGGGCAACCCGTTCGGTCCGGATCGACTTCGAGGAGGAAGACCTCGAATTGGCCCTGGTCACTTCGCTGAATACCCTGCTGGTCGAGGCGGGGATTCGTGGTCTGGTCTTGGGACGTTTTCGGCTCGTCCGCGATAACAGCCATTGGCAGGGAGAGGCCTGGGGCGAGCCCTGGCGGGAGAGGACCTGGGTCGGGGGGCGCACAGGGTGGTCTTCCTGCGTCCCAAGGTCTGCACCAAGGGGTGAGCAAAGCCCGCCGGAGCAAAAAAACATCCCTGCCAACTGCTGTTTTTGGGGTAATGGATAGAGAGGAAGGTGACACCATGGATAAGGATAAGAAACATCTCATCGTCGGCAACGACAAGCGCAAGCTGCGTACCCTGCTGGATCACATCATCGCCGGTAGCGGCTGGCCCGTGGCCGGCATCCGAAGCGTCCCCGTGAGCGACGTGGACCATGGACCTCATACCGGTTACCTGCTGCAGGATCTCAGCAGCGGTGAGGAAGCACTGGTGGCTTCCATGGACTTTTCCGGTCCCCCCATGATGGAGAAGTTCGGTGTGGACACGGCGGCCATCGATTATATCGTCGGTGTTTGCCGCAGCCAGTTCCTGGAGTCCCGGCTCGTTATTATCGACGAGATCGGCCCCATCGAGCTGTCTTCAGACCTGTTTTACACTTGGGTAGTGGAGGTCTTGGAGGGCTTCGGTCCAGTAGTGGCCATCGTGGACCGGCCCTACCTATCCACATATACCCGTTTCGGGCGGGTGCACGAAGTACGGGACGACGCCGATCTGGAAGCCGTGCAGGACGTCATCCTCGTCGCTGTGCAGCCATAGGCTATGCCCGTCCGCAACGCCGCCCCATATGCAGCCGCCCTGATCCGCCACCCGCAGGGCGTACCCGGCGTGAAGGAATTGCGGCCACCGCTGGCGGCGACCATGAACGGCTAGTCCGCGGCGTGCGAAAGCCGGTTTCATCGCCTTACCACATCGGCTGCTCCGGCTGGCATTACGCCCATTGGGTCGGGGCGTTTTATCCGGCTGACTTGCCTTCGACACGCTGGCTGGCCTTTTACGCCGGGCGCTTCCATACGGTGGAGATCAACAACAGCTTCTATCGATTGCCCAGCGAGAAGTGCCTGCGCGCCTGGCATGACGGCACGCCCGCAGGCTTCCTCTTCGCCCTCAAGGCCAGCCGCTTCATCACCCACATGAAAAAACTCAAGGATTCCGAGGCGTCACTAGCCCGGCTCCTGGGGTGCGTGGAAAGCCTGGGGGAGAAACTGGGACCCGTCCTCTTCCAGCTGCCACCCCACTGGAGACGGAATGCCAAGCGCCTGGAGGGATTTTTACGGGTGCTGCCCTCTGGACATCGCTACGCCTTCGAGATACGCGACCCAAGCTGGCATCATCCAGAGATCTACGCGCTACTCAAGGCCTATAACGCCGCCTTTTGCATCTTCGACATCGCGGGTTTTCAATCCCCCATCCAACTGACGACCGATTTCGCCTATATCCGGCTGCACGGCCCCAGTCTCGCCGCCTATGCCGGCTGTTACACGACTGAGGCCCTTAGGGCTTGGGCGGCGCGCATCCAGACTTGGGATCTGCGCACCGTTTATGTCTACTTCGACAATGACCAAGCCGCCTACGCCACCCACAATGCTTTGGAACTCATGGGAATGCTCGGGCTATCGAGTCCTTGAATTCGGGACGGGTTATTATTCCGTCCGCCATTGTTCGGGACGAATGGCCGGATTTTTCCCGACCCTATGGCGCCGCCCTTTTCCTGAGGGAATGAATCACCACCAGTTCTCTAGAGTACTTTGAGTGTAAATTCTGAAATATGCGCACCCGAGCCCATGACAAACCAACGCCGATCATCTAAAATAACACCATGTGATGCCATGATGAGGCCCCCTTATGCGAACGACGATCAACCTGGATGATGAGCTCCTGGCCCAAGCCAAAACGCTCTGCGGCGTAGAAGACCGTGGCGCCCTCTTAAAAGAGGCCCTGCGTGCTTTGATTGAACGTGAAAGTGCCCGTCGCCTTGCTCGCTTGGGTGGAACAGAACCGCAATTACAGAACATTCCCCGCAGACGGGAGCCTGCCGCTTGATTCTGGTCGATACCTCCGTCTGGATCGACCATTTCCGCTCTGGAGATACACACCTTTCTACCCTGCTCGATCATGCCATGGTGCAAACGCACGATTTCATCATCGGAGAAATCGCCTGCGGCAACCTCAAAAATCGGCAACAGACCTTATATCTGCTCTCCTGCTTACCCCGATGCACCACCACCTCTCCAGAAGAAACCCTGTTTTTCATTGAGCGTCATGGCCTGATGGGACGCGGTATAGGCTATATTGACGCGATTATCCTAGCCTCTGCCGCACTCGTGCAGGCCAATTTATGGTCCCGCGACAAACGCCTCATGGCTCTGGCTACCGAACTTGGCTGTGCTTACTCGCCGGGCTCATCTGAATAGATAGAAGGCCGTCCAGTCAGAACTCTGCCATGCTTCCCGCCGTACCTCCAATGCCTTATATTCAAGCCACATACATAAAAACTACTGACCGCATGAGAGACGCATGTTCGAGCAGGCCTTTAAGAATATCGATGACATCCTCCACGAAACCCGGGGCGGTTCACTGCGTTACCAAGGTGGCTATGGTCTGAGCGATACGCTCGATATAAGGGCCGTGCTGGTCCAGTGCGGCATAGCGTCCGCAGGTCAGGGTGATAGGCGCGCAGGGGGGGGGACGTAGCGTGATGGACCGGTGTTCCGGCAGCAGGAAGGCGCAGTCATAACGAATATGGCCGGGTGGGGTAAGATAAGGGTCGTCGTGGAGAATACCCATGAAGGTGAGACCGGATGGGTCTATATCTGCCATGCGCAGACGCCAGGAAAAATCCAGCCAATGCGCGGGGACATCGGCATAGTCGCCCAGATAGCGCCGACCCAGAAGATGTTGGGTGGGCAGGGTTATGACCTGCACCGCGCGCACGAGGTCGGGAATCGGGGGCGCGTGGTAGATATCTTCGCGGAATTTGGCGCGAAACTTGGCAGGCGACAGGCCGTATTCGCGGGAGAAGGCACGGGTGAAGGCCTGCTGGCTTTGGTAGCCGGACGTGAGTGCAATATCCAGAATGGTTTTGTGGGTGCGACAAAGCAAGATGGCCGCGCCATTAAGGCGTTTAGCACGGGCATAGGCCAGTGGTGCCAGGCCGGTATTTTTCCGAAAAATACGATTCAATCCAAACAGGCTCAGGCCCGCCGTTTTGGCCAATTGCTTGAGGTCAGGCCACTCATCACCATAGTGCTCAATGCTCCACCAAAGGCGCTCCAATGCCGATATGAGCTTTATCGGATCGCGCACGTCACTCGGGCTGACTTCCGCACCCGTTTCATGGAAAGTTTGGTCCAAGTTTCGAATCAGTTTGCACCTCCTCAAACACCTTGTGTCGTCACTTTTTGTGCCACCCTGTGTTCCCGACTTTAAATTAGCTGAAGTTTCACCAAATTCAATGTTTTTCATTGCGTAACCTCAAGCCACCATGCACATGTTCTGTGCTTGCCATGGCACAACCTCCAGATAGGGATTCCTGTCTGGGAATGGCCATCGGCGACTTGTTTGTGCTGCCATCAAAAACAAGGCATGCCACTTGGCCGTAACCGGCCTAGTGGCGATCGTAAAAACAAGGCGCCGAACGGCAAGAAATAATGGCTGTGACAAGCGAAGCGCGGAATGGCCGGGGTCTCGGGGCTTGCCCTGATCAGGTGGGATGTTAAACGTGGTCGGCGAAGCCGTGCCATGTTTACATATCCCCTACCCTGCCCTTCACTAAGCGTTCAGGGTATCGGCCATAGCTGTGCAAAAATAATTATAAAAAATTGTAACAAGCAAATAAATCAGGTTCCTCGATTTCATGACACTTTTGGGGCCATTTTGGCCCTAAATTTGTCAATCAACTCGTCGATCTTTCTATGTCCAGTAAACGTCACCGGGTATGTTGCGTTCTGCCCACCAGTTTCTGAATGCCCGCTCCCGCTGCATCACTGACCATTCCACAGCGCCCAGATTACGCCACCCAGTGCTCCGGAACTCTATGGTCGGCGTCGGAACCGACCTGGGAAACTTCGGATGAAGGGCAATTACTTGACTTGCTACTCCTTACGCAGCCCCGCGAGTCCGCGTATCTACGGGGCTGACTGGCATAGATATGGTCCATCTGCAGGAAATGCACTATGATCCTGCCTTGTATTCTTTTGTAATCGAAGGCCTGCCTCTGACGGATATGATGCCACCCAATGCAGACAAGGCGGTCCTGGATATTCGCAAGCTACGAGAATACACCCTGAATCCCGGTCACCTTGCCGGAGGCAACAAGGCCAGGGTGTTCGCCTCGTGCCTGGGGATAGGCCAGCAAGATGCCGAGCTACTGCGCTCAGTATGCCTCCGTGCCATACTGAGCAATGAGGCCACCGAGAAGGTGGCCGACAGCCATGGCAAGCGTTACCAGGTGGATTTTGTCATGCAGCACCAGGGAAAGTCCGCGATCGTTCGCACGGGTTGGATCATTAGGACTGGAGAAGACGTTCCCAGGCTGACAAGTTGCTATGTGAGGACATCATGAAACTACTCGACGTTGTAGCGCTTTTGGAACCCATACCAGAGCAACATCTTCTGCGTGGCCAGGTCGGGACCGTCGTGGAAGCGTTGGACCCTGGTTACGTGGAAGTTGAGTTTCTTGTGGGCGACGACTATGTCACCCTAGCGGTTGCGGAGGATCGCCTCATGCCGCTGTACTACGCTCCAAACAAAAGTATTCGCGCGGCATGATCTAAATGGAGAGCCACAGAATTTTTTTCGTAACTAAGATGACTGTTAAAGACTGGAAGCGGACGTAGGACTCGGCTAAAATGGTCGAACTCGTGTCCGACCTAAAAATGGAGAAATTCACTGTTTTGTCTGATGTTTCGTCGAAAACGGAAACAAACCAGAAACAATAGGATGGGATCGTTTTGGCAACGCGAATATGAGACAAAATGATCCCTTCTGTCTGGTGGTCCAACAGGAAGACCTCCATGTTATTCGGCATAACTCCTTGTTACACTGCACCGACAGTGCCGTCGAATTTACGTTAGCCATCTCCAGGAGGTCTCATGGAATACAATCCACAAATGATCATCAACACCGCGAATAGTTTTCTGTTGGCGGCGGAGAGAGCATATGAGCAAAGACAATCAGGGCCTGGTCAGTTCCAAATGCTGTTGGTTCCTGCGGTTGTTTCTACTGCATTCGCAATAGAGTTGTATTTCAAGGCCATCATCACCATAGAAGGTGGGAATGCTAGAGGGCACGCTCTTTTCGCTCTTTTCCAAGATATTTCAGAGAATTCAAAGGCTGCGTTGGTTGCTGGCGTCTAACAGAATATCGCTGTCTTCGAGCAAAAGCTGCATGATATCTCAAGCGTCTTTGTCGATTGGCGCTACATATTTGAGCAACAACATGTGGAACTTGATCAAATATTCCTTACTAGTTTGGCGTGTGAAAGCAAACTGGTTGCCGACGCGATGGAAGCCGCGCAGCGCCAGTTACCTTGAACGTTATAAAGGTCCCCTGAGATTTCGTAATCTAAAACCCGTTCAAAGAATTTGGCCCATGCCGAATGGAACTATCGCAACCGACCGTTTTTGAGAGGCTTCAACTGGTGGTCATTGTTTCACATAAAATCAATGGGTTGCAATTATCGAAAACCATTCTCAAAAGACGGCTACGTTTTCGAGCCATGGTGACGAGTTTTAAGAACATGATGGTCACGCAGCTGGACATCTGCTCCCGCTGCCTTGGTGCCGTTGAGTCCTGATGGTCGGTAGCAGACTGGAAACGGCAATTGGATTGCCCAGACACCTGCCCAACAGATATTCAGGAACCGATCGCGTAATGAATGGCATGACTCGCTGAATTGCACTATGCTTTCCCCAGTACGGCATGCCGGCAGGAGAGATCACCATGGCAATGGCACGACAGGCTGTTCGCCAAGTATCTGCAATTGATACCTTACTATTGGGCGAGCGGAAACTCACCAGACACAATGATAGAAATTTACGCATTTAACCATAAGGAACCCATATCAAAAATCCCATCCGTCAAAGATATGTCGAGTTAGGGTGTCTTGCATGTACGTGGAAGAAAACTCTTCAACTCCATGGTGAAGATACGGATACGTTTTTAGCCTGTCCTGAGTGCGGTTCAAAAGCAATAACGCGCCTCTTTAGGACACCTATGCGCAATTATGTGGTTAAAAATCCGCTTTCTGAAGGCACTAAAAATATCAGCAATCCATGGTGGAGATTCTGGAGGTAATGGTGGATCAGATGGCGGCAGACGCTCCCCTGCCGCCGCTGAGCCCTGGTAGTCGGCAGCAGGAAGCGGTCGTAGGGATAGGTTAAAGTTGTCACTTGTGTATGGTCGTACAGTTGGGGAAGTTCATCGTTTTGTCTGCTGTTGTGTGGTATAAATGGAAAACCACGTAGAATAAACAGATAGGCTTCATTCGGGGGGCGCGTCTTGTGACAAATTGATGCAAAAGGTCTTTTATGGTAGATAATGATGCTGTAACTGTTTACCAATGGATAGCCATAGCCCTATCAGGCGTGCTTGCAGCGACATCTATAATAAGTGCATTATCATCTAAAAATCGGCTGAATCTTCTTCCGCTTCTTTGGGTGAAGCAAGGAAACTAAATGAAGTAGCAGTATCCCCACACTGTTACCTTAGGTTTGCTTACGGTGAGTATTCACCTAATGGGGAATGGAATTAAAATATATTTGATAAACTTAAAACTAATGATTCAAAATTGATCTTTAAGGCATCTTTAATAAACAGTGGGCCAGCTCCTGCATTTGGCGTAATATTTTCTTGCCAAAGGGGCTGATGGAAATCGTCATACCTTTATACGGTTAACTAAAGAGATAAAACTTGGCAAAGTAAAAATGGTAACAATAAATAATGGCACAGATGATAATATCAATTCAATAATAACCAGCGATTTATTTGAAAATCGATCTGAATTTACGCCAAATGAACAACAAGTGATAGATAGCTGTGACACGATCTTGATCGAGTGCAAAGGTATTTTTGGTATAGCTCATAAAACGATCCATAAAAAAGATGGAAAGATAGAGTTTGATGCTTTATACAATTTTTATTGATCAAATTATGTAAATTTCAAGAATACTTACAATCCAACGGTTAATCGACACTTCGTTTCTGGGCATGCTTTGGGTCAAATCCGGCCCTGATGCGTTTATTAACTCATCCATCTTTCTGTGTCCACTAAACGTCTACCAAGCGCTACTAACTCATTATGTTCTCGATGACCGCTTCCGCTGCACTGTGGACATTCGAATTATGGTTGGATATTACGCGCGAGACGGGATTTTTGTCTTTCGCTGTCACTTCATAAGAAGTGGCAGCCTACCTTCGGCTGCCTGGTCTCGCTTAATCTCACTTTCAAAATGTCGTCCAATGGAGCAGCCCACTTATTCCCAGCTCAGCGCCCCGCCAGTCTGATATTCGGTAACCCGCGTCTCAAAAAAGTTCTTCTCTTTCTTGAGATCCATCATTTCGCTCATCCACGGGAAGGGATTTTGTACGCCCGGATACTGTTGCGGCAAACCGAGCTGCACCAGACGGCGATTGCCGATATATTTGACGTATTCCCTGAAGACGGGGGCGTTCAAGCCAAGCACCCCGCGGGGCATGGTATCGTCGGCGTAAGCGCATTCCAGTTCTACGCCACGGCGGATCAGGTCGATGATTTCCTGCTGGAAAGCCTCTGTCCAGAGCTGCGGATTTTCCACCTTGATCTGGTTGGCCATATCGATACCAAAATTGCAGTGCATGGACTCATCGCGCAGGATGTACTGATACTGCTCCGCCGCGCCCACCATTTTGTTCTGCCGTCCCATCGCCAGAATCTGGCTGAAACCCACATAGAAAAAGGTGCCCTCCATAATCGCCGCAAACACGATCAGCGAGCGTAATAATTTCTGATCATTTTCCAGGGTGCCGGTTTTGAAATGGGGGTCCGCCAGAATGTCGATAAAGGGCATCAGAAACTGATCCTTATCCCGTACCGAGGGTACCTCGTGGTACATGTTGAATATCTCACCCTCATCGAGGCCGATGGATTCGACAATGTACTGATAGGCATGGGTATGAATGGCCTCTTCAAAGGCCTGGCGCAGCATATACTGGCGGCATTCCGGGGCGGTGATGTGACGATAGGTGCCCAGCACGATGTTGTTGGCCGCCAGACTGTCCGCCGTCACAAAAAAACCCAGATTGCGCTTCACGATACGCCGCTCGTCCTCGGTCAGCCCCTTGGGGTCTTTCCACAGGGCGATATCCCTGGACATCTGAATTTCCTGCGGCATCCAGTGGTTGGCGCAGGCAGCGAGGTATTTATCCCAGGCCCACTGGTATTTGAAGGGCACCAGTTGGTTGACATCGGCGTGGCCGTTAATGATGCGCTTATCCTCGGCGCGCACCCGTTCAAAACTGGTCATGTCAGTCTCCTCGACGCCGCCAACATGCTCGGGACGCATTGCTACCGGTCCATTGAGAATGGGTTCTTTACAACGATTTTCTTCAAAGCTTAACATGATGCTTTCCTTATTTTAAACAATTCCCGTATCACTGACAGGCCTCACAAGTCGGATCATCGATCGCACAGGCCTTGGGTTGACCTGATACGACCGCATTGAGGGTGCCCGTCTGCACCGTGGATTTTTCGGCTGCCGTGGCGCCCAGTGAACGCAGGTAGTAGGTGGTCTTCAGGCCGCGTTTCCAGGCCAGCCGATAGATCTCGTCAATTTTCTTGCCGGAAGGCTGGCCGAAATAGAGGTTGAGACTCTGGGCCTGATCCAGCCATTTCTGACGCCGCGCCGCCGCTTCCACCAGCCATTCCGGATCGATTTCAAAGGCGTTGGCATACAGGGGCTTGATGCTGGCCGGAATGCGGTCTACGGGCATGACCGAGCCATCGAAGTATTTCAAATCGTTGACCATGACCTCATCCCAGAGTTCCAGGCGTTTCAGGTCGTGGACCAGATAGCTGTTCACCACCGTAAACTCGCCGGACAGGTTGGATTTGACATAGAGGTTCTGGTAAATCGGTTCAATACCCTGGCTGACACCGACAATATTGGAGATGGTAGCGGTGGGCGCAATGGCCAGGCAATTGCTGTTGCGCATGCCGCCCTGTACCTTGCTACGCAGTGTTGCCCAGTCCAGATGCTGGCTGCGGTCCACGTCTACGCCGTGCTCACGGCTGGCCGCGAGCAGTTCGATGCTGTCGATGGGCAGGATACCCTGACTCCACAGGGACCCTGGGAAGCTCTGATAACTGCCCCGTTCCCGGGCCAGATCGGCCGATGCATCAATGGCATGGTAGGAAATGATTTCCTGACTGATATCGGCAAAGGCGAGGGCTGCTGCCGAAGCGTAAGGAATCCGCATCTGTAACAGGGCATCGGAGAAGCCCATCAGCCCCAGGCCCACCGGACGGTGCCGCAGGTTGCTGTTGCGTGCCTTGGCAACGGCGTAGTAGTTCATGTCGATGACATTATCCAGCATCCGCATGGCAACGCGGATGGTGTGGTGCAACTTTTCCCCATCCATCATGGCGAGCAGTTCTTCCGGCGTGCTGTTCTCGCGCAATGCGCCGGAGTCGGCGTCCGCCACCGCCCGCAAATGGGATACCAGGTTGACGGACCCCAGGTTGCAGACGGCAATCTCTTTGGCGTTGGTATTGAGGGTGATTTCGGTGCAGAGGTTGGAACTGTGCACTACCCCGACGTGCTGCTGCGGGCTGCGCAGGTTGCAGGGGTCCTTGAAGGTAATCCAGGGATGGCCGGTCTCGAAGAGCATGGTCAGCATTTTGCGCCAGAGATGAACGGCCGGTATGCGCTTGAACAACCCGATGCCGCCCGCATCTGCCATGCGCTCATAGTGCTCATAGCGCTCCCGGAACGCCGACCCGGTGAGGTCATGCAAATCCGGTGTTTCGTTGGGGCTGAACAGCGTCCACATGGCGTTGCTCTCGACGCGTTCCATGAAGAGATCGGGGATCCAGTTGGCGGTATTCATGTCGTGGGTGCGGCGGCGGTCGTCACCGGTATTCTTGCGCAGTTCGAGGAATTCCTCGATATCCATGTGCCAGGTTTCCAGATAGGCGCAGACCGCCCCTTTGCGCTTGCCGCCCTGATTGACCGCCACCGCCGTGTCGTTGACCACTTTGAGGAAGGGAACGACGCCCTGCGACTTGCCATTGGTGCCTTTGATGAAGGAGCCCAGCGCACGCACCGGCGTCCAGTCGTTCCCCAGCCCGCCGCTGAACTTGGAGAGCATGGCGTTTTCTTTGATGGCTTCGTAGATGTCATCCAGGTTGTCACCCACGGTGGTCAGGAAGCAACTGGACAACTGCGGGCGCAAGGTTCCGGCGTTGAATAAGGTGGGCGTCGAACTGACGAAGTCGAAGCTGGACAGCACTTCGTAAAAGGCGATGGCGTGGTTTTCGCGGTCGACTTCATTCATCGCCAGACCCATGGCCACCCGCATCCAGAAGGCTTGCGGCAATTCGATGCGACGCTCCCGTACATGCAAAAAGTAGCGGTCATACAGAATCTGCATGCCCAGATACTGGAAGTCCAGGTCCCGCTCCGGCCGGAGCGCGGCGGCGATGCGTTCCAGATCATACTGCCCCAGGCGCGGGTCGATCAGCTCATTCTGGATGCCGGTTTGCAGATAGTCGCGGAAATACTGGGGATAACGTGCGGTCATCTCCGCCTGCGTCGCGGCTTCACCGAGCACTTCCCAGCGCACGCGGTCGAGAAGCAGACGTGCCGAGGCGTAGGCGTAGGCGGGATCGCGCTCGATCAGCACCCTGCTGGCCAGAATGGGGGCCTGGAACAGCTCATCCTCACTGATACCGTCGTAGAGATTTTTGACGGTGTTGCCGAGAATGGCATCTATCGACACGGCGGTGCCCAGGCCACTGCAGGCTTCTTCGATAACGGCGCGCAATCGTACCATGTCCAGTGCCCGCTGGCTGCCATTCGGATAGCTGACCTGAATAACCGGGACGTCGGCTGGGGTTTCCGCCGCAGCTTGCTGGCGGCGTTCCCGCGCGCGCTCCTCGCGATAAAGCACATAGGCCCTGGCGACTTCGTGTTCGCCGGCGCGCATGAGCGCCAGTTCCACCTGATCCTGAATGTCTTCGATGTGAAAGGTGCCGCCCCCCGGCTGGCGCCGTTTCAGTGCTTCAATCACCTGTTCCGTCAGGCGGCTGACGAGGTCACGAACGCGCGCGCTTGCCGCCCCGCTGCCGCCTTCCACGGCCAGGAAGGCCTTCGTCATAGCGATATGAATCTTGCTGGCGTCAAAATTGACCATCGCGTTGTTGCGACGAATGACTTTGTAATGGCTGGCTTCGGAAGGGTCGTAGGCAGGGTTGCCGATGACGGCCTGGGTGGTAGGTTTAGACATGGGCGACTCCAGATCAGGGCGGTGTGAATACAAGCAGCGATAGCGGAAGGCATGGCACCTAAATACTAAATATAGACTTGTTTCCGTTGGTGTCAACTACATCTTGTGCATAATATGGTGCGCAAGTAGTGCAAAAGATGTGGATAACCGAACCATCGATATCATTTCACGACGAAATTTCATCCCTGTCGGCGGGCGGATGGCGGAGTGGACCTGGCTGCCGGCAGCCCCGGCCTGGAGCAGGCACAACAGATGGTTTTGGACTTGTTCTAAACCATGGGTTGGGCGCATACTGACCGCCTTATCTGTCAGAAAGGAACGTCATGACTGCCTCAGCCCTGGAAATTGCCCGCGCTACCCTTTTTGCACCTGGCGGAATCAGCGAAGGGGCGTTGGAGAAGGTGTTCGGTCGCCTCTCCCATCGCGCCCTGGATGATGCGGATCTGTATTTTCAGTACAGCCGCAGCGAGGGCTTTAGCCTGGAAGAAGGGGTCGTGAAGTCGGGTAGTCACTCCATTGAACAGGGTGTGGGTGTGCGGGCGGTGAGCGGTGAGCGTCAGGGGTTGGCCTATTCTGACGAAATCGCGGTTGATGCCTTGTTGACGGCGGCGGATGCGGCGCGCGCCATTGTCCATCGTCCGGGTCAGACCAAAGGACTGGTCTGGCAGCAGCGACCGGGGCTGGCACTATATCCGCCGGTCGATCCTTTGGCTTCCATTTCCAATAGCGAGAAAATCGCCCTGCTGGAACGGGTGGAACGGGCCGCCCGGGCCTGTGATCCGCGCATCGTCCAGGTGATGGCCAGCCTCAATGCCCGCTTCGAGGCGGTGCTGGTGGCGCGTCTCGACGGTACGATGGCTGCCGATGTGCGTCCCTTGGTGCGCCTCAACGTCTCCGCCATCGCCGAGCAGGGCGGGCGGCGTGAGCAGGGCAGCGCCGGCGGCGGCGGCCGTTACGATTATCAGACCTTTCTTCAGGGCGACATGGCCGAAGGCTTCGCCCGGGAAGCAGCGCGTCAGGCGCTCGTCAATCTGGAGGCGGAGGCGGCCCCTGCCGGTACCATGGAAGTGGTCCTTGGGCCGGGATGGCCGGGCGTGCTACTGCACGAGGCCATTGGCCACGGACTGGAGGGGGACTTCAATCGCAAGGGCACCAGCGCCTTCAGCGGTCGGGTCGGCCAGCGGGTCGCCGCGCCGGGTGTCACCGTCGTGGATGACGGTACGCTCGATGGTCGCCGCGGGAGTCTGAATGTCGATGACGAAGGGACTCCGACTCAGTGTACGACGCTGATCGAGGATGGCATTCTCAAAGGTTATCTGCAGGACACCCTGAACGCGCGTTTGACCGGGACGCATTCGACCGGTAATGGACGCCGCGAGTCTTACGCGCACTTGCCGATGCCGCGGATGACCAATACCTATATGCGGGCCGGGGACCGCGATCCCCGGGAAATCATCGCCAGCGTCAAACGCGGACTCTACGCCGTCAACTTTGGCGGCGGCCAGGTGGACATCACCAACGGCAAATTCGTTTTTTCCGCATCGGAAGCATATCTAATTGAAAACGGTAAGATAACCAGGCCTGTCAAAGGCGCGACCCTGATCGGCAACGGCCCGGATGTGCTCACCAGGGTTGAAATGATCGGCAACGACCTCCAGATGGATACGGGAGTGGGTACTTGTGGTAAGGATGGCCAGAGTGTACCGGTAGGTGTTGGACAGCCGACGCTGAAAATCCGTGATCTGACGGTGGGGGGAACGCAGGGTTGAGGAAGCTACTCTTGTCAGGCGGTCTTGAGAAGGTTAAGATCGAACGATATATTGGTCTTATAATCAGTCTAAATTCTCCCGGTCGGGGGGTGAGCTAATGAATAATGTCTTAAAAAATATACTGTTGTGGGTGGCGATCGGGGTTATCCTGATGCTGGTGTTCCAGAACCTCAATACGAGCAGTTCTACCCCAGCCCAGGCCATGGATTTTTCGACCTTCGTGAGTAGTATCAAGCAAGGTCAGGTCGCGGATGTCACCATCAACGGTAATCATGTGGACGGCAGCCTGAATTCGGGGCAGCATTTCAGCGTCTACACCCCGGCAAACGACACCCAGATTGTTCCGCAACTGTTGGCCGCGGGAGTGAAGATCTCGGTCAAGCCCCCGGAGGGGCAGTCGCTGCTGCTTTCCATTCTCATCTCCTGGTTCCCGATGTTGCTGCTGATCGGCGTGTGGATATTCTTCATGCGCCAGATGGGCGGTGGTGGTGCCGGTGGTCGCGGCGCGATGACCTTTGGCCGCAGCAAGGCGCGGATGCTGACCGAGGAAAACAACAAGGTCACTTTTGCCGATGTGGCAGGTGTTGAAGAAGCCAAGGACGAACTGGCCGAGATTGTTGAATTCCTGCGCGATCCGCAGAAGTTTCAGCGCCTCGGCGGGCGTATTCCCAAGGGTGTGCTGCTCATGGGTTCGCCGGGTTCCGGTAAGACCCTGCTGGCGCGTGCCATCGCCGGAGAGGCGCGGGTACCGTTCTTCTCCATCTCCGGTTCTGACTTCGTGGAAATGTTTGTTGGCGTGGGCGCATCGCGGGTTCGCGACATGTTTGAGCAGGCCAAAAAGCATGCCCCCTGCATTATCTTCATTGACGAAATCGATGCGGTGGGTCGTCAGCGTGGCGCTGGCCTGGGTGGTGGTAACGATGAACGCGAGCAGACCCTGAATCAGTTGCTGGTGGAAATGGATGGGTTCGAGGGCACCGAGGGCATCATTGTCGTCGCGGCCACCAACCGTCCAGATGTGCTGGATCCGGCGTTGTTGCGGCCCGGCCGCTTCGACCGGCAGGTCACCGTTCCGTTGCCGGACATTCGCGGACGCGAGCAGATTCTGCAGGTACACATGCGCAAGGTGCCGGTTGCCCCCGACGTGGACGCCAAAATCATTGCCCGCGGTACCCCTGGCTTCTCCGGCGCCGATCTGGCCAACCTGGTCAATGAAGCGGCGCTGATGGCGGCTCGTAGAAGCAAGCGTCTGGTGGACATGATTGACTTTGAAGATGCCAAGGACAAGGTCATGATGGGCGCCGAACGCAAGTCGGTGGTGATGAGCGACAAGCAGCGTGAGACCACGGCCTATCACGAGTCCGGTCATGCCGTGGTGGCCAAGCTGCTTCCGGGCACGGACCCCGTGCATAAAGTCACCATTATCCCGCGCGGCCGGGCCTTGGGGCTCACCATGCAGTTGCCGACGGAGGATCGCTTCAACTACGAGCGTCAGGAAATTCTCAACAATATCTCCATTCTCATGGGTGGACGCATCGCCGAAGAAGTCTTCCTCAACCAGATGACGACCGGCGCAGGTAATGACATCGAGCGTGCCACCGACCTGGCGCGGCGCATGGTGACCCAGTGGGGTATGTCCGGCATCGGGCCGATGGTCATTGGTGAAAAAGAGGAAGAGGTATTTATTGGTCGGGAAATGACCAAGCACAGCAATATCTCCGAGCAGACGGCGAGGACCGTGGACGGAGAAGTACGCGATATTATTCAGGAGCGCTACGGTATTGCCCGTAAACTGATCGAAGAAAATCGCGACAAGGTCGAGGCCATGGCCCGGGCCCTGCTGAAGTATGAGACATTGGACGCAAAACAGGTGAACGCCATCATGGCGGGGCATGATCCGCAGCCGCCGGTGGAAGGGGGAACGGGAAGCTATCCTTCCACCCCCGACGGCAATGTCAGTACGGTCGACAAATCCGGCGGGCAGCCGTTGCCCGGCCTCAACCCCGGCGAACACCCGGTTTGACCCTGACGCTGGATTGCAACGGGCGCCCCCTGGTTCTCGGGCGCCCTTGTGTTATGGGAGTGCTCAATATCACTCCTGATTCCTTTTCGGATGGCGGTACCTATCTGTCTGCGGATGCCGCCCTTGTGCGCGCCAAACGGATGTGGGAGGAGGGTGCTGATATCATCGATATCGGGGCAGAATCCACCCGCCCCGGGGCGCCGGCGGTGACGCAGGAGGAAGAGTTGCGGCGACTTCTGCCGGTGTTGGAGGCGGTGGCGGCAGAGGTGCCGCTGCCCATTTCCATTGACACCAGCAAAGCCGCTGTTATGCGTGCAGCCTGGTCCCTGGGCGCAGGGCTCATGAATGATGTGACCGCGTTGCGTGCTGATCCGCTGGCACTGGAGGCCATCGCAGGGTTGGGTGTTCCCGTCTGTCTGATGCACATGCGGGGTACCCCGCAAAATATGCAGGAGAACACCCATTACCGCGATGTCGTGGCAGAGGTGAAGGATTTCCTGTTCGAGCGTGTAGCACAGTGTGTCGCCGCAGGCATTCCCCGGCACCATCTGCTGATAGATCCCGGCTTTGGTTTTGCCAAGGATCTGGAAGCAAACCGCACTTTGCTGCGCCATCTGGATGACCTTGCGTCCATAAAGGTGCCGTTGCTCGTCGGCCTTTCCCGCAAACGCATGATCGGTGAGCTCTCTGGCGTAGAATCGGCTTCTGAGCGTGTGGCGGGCAGTGTTGCCGCGGCACTTTGGGCTGTGTCGCGCGGCGCCTGCATCGTGCGCGTCCATGACGTCGCAGAAACGGTGCAGGCGTTGCGGGTCTGGCGCGGATTGAGTTGACTTGAAGACCGCTGTTCCTATGTGGAGTTAGGCAAACGATGGCCAGAAAATGGTTTGGGACCGACGGAGTGCGTGGTCAGGTCGGTGATTCTGTTATTCACCCGGAATGGGTGCTCCGCCTGGGCTGGGCTGCGGGGCACGTGCTCACCGCCGACGCGCCAGGTCGGCCCCGGGTAGTTATCGGCAAGGACACCCGTCTGTCGGGATACATGCTGGAGTCTGCCCTGGAGTCCGGGTTGGCGGCGGCAGGCGTCGATGTTCTACTGGTCGGCCCCTTACCGACGCCGGCCATCGCCTATCTGACCCGTACCCTGCGCGCGGATGCCGGTATTGTGATCAGCGCCTCGCATAACCCTTATCAGGACAACGGCATAAAATTTTTCTCCGGAGACGGCTACAAGTTGCCGGATGCCCAGGAGGAGGCCATCGAAGCATGGATGGACCGGCCGATGGCTCTCTCGGCCTCGGAACGGCTGGGCAAGGCCCGGCGGGTGGATGATGCGGCGGGCCGTTATGTGGAGTTCTGTAAAACCACCTTTCCCGCCGACCTCGATCTGCGCGGAATACGTCTGGTGCTGGACTGCGCGCACGGCGCCAACTACAAAGTAGCGCCCATGATTTTCGGGGAGTTGGGAGCCACACTGGAATTGCTGGGAGCGGAGCCCAACGGCATCAACATCAATGATCAGGTGGGTTCCACGCACCCTGAAGCGCTGCGTGCCGCGGTGCTACGCAGCGGCGCCGATGTGGGCATTGCGTTTGATGGTGACGGTGATCGCCTGCTCCTGGTGGACGATCGGGGTGAGTTGCTCGACGGTGACGAAATCCTTTGGCTGCTGGCGCGGAATATGTGCCAGAACGGTGGGCTCTCTGGGGTGGTGGGTACGGTCATGAGTAACCTAGCCCTGGAGCAGGCGCTGGCTGGCTGTGGTGTGCCCCTGCTGCGCACGCCCGTAGGTGACCGTTACGTACTGGAAGCCATGCGCCGCCATGGCTATCCGCTGGGTGGCGAGTCGTCGGGGCACATCATCACACCCGCGAACACTACCGGCGATGGCATCCTTGCCGCGCTGCGGATACTGGCCATTCTGCGCCGCAGCGGTGTGGCGCTGGCAGCCCTGCGGGAAGGCTATAGCGCTTTCCCCCAGGTGCTGAAAAGCGTGCGCATGGCCGGGGCGCAAACACTGCTCGACCAGTCATCGGCGCACCAGCTCATTGCTGATGCGGAGGATCGTCTGGGCGGAAGCGGGCGCCTGCTGGTGCGGCCATCCGGTACGGAACCGGTATTACGGATCATGGTCGAGGCCGCATCCGCTGATATGGCGGCGGATGTAGCCGCGGCGTTGACCAGTGGTTTAACCAAGCTGGCTCTTGCCGGTGCTGTCCCAAGACCACGAAATTGACCATTCGAAGCTGAATCTTTACACTGGCGCCTACATTACTGGGCTGTCGGCCACCCCCAGGGGACGGTGAGGTTGTCGCAGACACTGATCATAAGGAAGAATCACCGTGCGTCCCACTATGGTAGCAGGAAATTGGAAGATGAACGGCCTGAGTGGGGATGCCGTGCATCTCACTCAGGCCATTCTTCATGCAGGGCTGGAGCCGATGCGCCCGGAGGTGGTGATCTTCCCGCCCTTTACCCTGCTCCACGCAGTGTCTCAGGAGGCCAAAAGTAGCGCCTTGCGCTGGGGAGGGCAAAACCTTTTTTGGGAAGCAAGCGGCGCCTATACCGGAGAAATATCCGGGGCTATGCTCCGTGATATGGGGTGCCGTTATGTGCTGATCGGGCATTCCGAGCGGCGGCAGATTTTTGCGGAGAGCGACGCGCAGATTGTCCAGAAGGTTAAAGCAGCGTTGCTGTCCGGTCTCATTCCCGTGGTTTGCGTGGGTGAAACAGAGGCGGAGCGTGCGCAGGGTCTCACAGATGCGGTATTACGCCGCCAGCTCGAAGCCGTGCTGCCCCTGCTGAATCTTGAGGCGAGCCAACCCAACCTGATCATTGCCTATGAACCTGTTTGGGCCATTGGCACAGGTCTGAGTGCCAGCCCTGAACAGGCACAGGCGGTTCATGTGTTCATCCGCGAGTTGGCAGCCGCTTATTCGGCGCAGCTCGCCAGGCGTCTGTTGCTGCTTTATGGCGGAAGCGTTAAAGGCAACAACGCCGCCGCGCTTTTTGACCAGGCGGACATTGACGGGGCCCTGGTGGGCGGCGCGTCCCTGCAGGCGGGTGAGTTTATCCAAATTTGTCGTGCTGCCGAGTCGGCAGGACGAGGAGGCTGAGTCGATGTACACGGTGTTGCTGGTGTTCCAGATCATTATTTGTATCGTTCTGGTGGGGCTTGTCCTGATTCAGAAGGGGCAGGGTGCCGATATTGGCGCCGTCTTCGGGGGCGGTGGCTCGCAGACGATTTTCGGAGCGCGTGGAGCGGGGAATTTTCTGAGCCATACTACGGCCGTGATCGGTGCGCTGTTTTTTTTGAACAGCCTCGGGTTGGCCTATCTTTCCGATCACTCCAGCAGCAGTGTTTTATCAGGCATCGCCCTGCCCAGCAAGGCGCCGGTGACGACGTCGGCGCCCGTGGCCCCCATCGTTGCTGCTCCGGCACAGTCGGTAGCCAGCACAGCGGGCCCGGTGACCAGTGCGGCGTCTTCTGTCGCCGCAGGAAAGCCACCCGTCAAGCCTTGACGTCGCCAGCGCATCATGAGAGAGTTTTAACAGTTAGTTAGCCGAAGTGGTGAAATTGGTAGACACACCGTCTTGAGGGGGCGGCGGCGCAAGCTATACCGGTTCGAGTCCGGTCTTCGGCACCAAATTGCAGCCCTACGGGCTGTTTTTTTATCTCTGATCTCATCCAGAGATATGATTTATATATTAAAAAAATAATTTATTCAGCGGCTTTGGATGTGTTTTCCGGGGCCCGTATCGGGTGGAGGGGTTGGAGATGTTGAACCACTATTTGCCAGTGCTCATATTTCTGCTCGTCGCATTGGTGGTTGGCGTAGTCCCGCTGCTGATGGGGTCTTCGCTGGGGCCCCACAGGCCGGACAGCGAAAAGCTCTCGCCCTATGAATGCGGGTTCGAGGCCTTTGAAGATGCGCGCATGAAATTCGACGTGCGCTACTATCTCGTTGCCATTCTTTTCATCCTCTTTGATCTGGAAATTGCCTTCCTCTTCCCTTGGGCGGTGGTCTTTGATCAGATCGGGATGACGGGTTTTCTGGCCATGATGCTATTCCTCGCCATTCTCGTGGTCGGTTTCATTTATGAATGGAAGAAGGGGGCGCTGGAATGGGAATAGAGGGCCTTCTCGAAAAGGGTTTCGTCACCACGACCATCGACACGGTAGTCAACTGGGGCCGTACCGGTTCCCTCTGGCCTATGACGTTCGGCCTCGCCTGCTGTGCAGTGGAGATGATGCACGCCGGGGCCGCGCGTTACGACCTGGATCGTTTCGGTATTGTCTTCCGTCCCAGTCCGCGCCAGTCCGACGTGATGATCGTGGCGGGGACGTTGGTCAACAAGATGGCCCCGGCCTTGCGCAAGGTCTATGACCAGATGCCGGAGCCGCGCTGGGTGGTCTCCATGGGTTCCTGTGCCAACGGCGGCGGCTATTATCACTATTCCTACAGCATCGTGCGGGGCTGTGACCGCATCGTGCCCGTGGATATCTATGTACCGGGTTGTCCGCCTACTGCTGAGGCCTTGCTTTTTGGCCTGATCCAGTTGCAGAAAAAAATCCGACGCACCAATACCATTGCCAGGTGAGCCATGACTGACGCACTCGAAAATCTGCGCCAGCATCTCAGCGATGAGCTGGGCGCGACACTGCGAACTGCGCGCCTGGATCGCGGCGAACTGACCGTGGAGTTGTCCCGTGAGGGCTTTTCTGCGGCATGTCTCCTGCTTCGGGATGACGCGTCCTGCGCCTTTGATTTGCTGGTAGATGTCTGCGGAGTGGACTACTCCGCCTATGGCGAAGGGCTCCGGGAGGGGCCGCGCTTTGCCGTGGTCTATCATCTGCTCTCCCTGAAGCACCGCCAGCGCCTGCGGGTGCGTATTTTTGCCGATGACGATCTGCCCATCGTGCCATCCGTAGTGCAGGTCTGGGCGGCAGCCAACTGGTTTGAACGTGAAGCCTTTGACCTTTATGGGATTCTTTTTGACGGCCACCCCGATTTGCGGCGCATCCTTACGGACTACGGCTTTGTCGGCCATCCATTCCGTAAGGATTTTCCCCTGGTCGGTACGGTGGAAATGCGTTACGACGCGGACCAGGGCCGGGTGGTCTACGAGCCGACGCGCACCGAGGAGCGCGTAGTGGTGCCACGTATCATCCGTGAAGCAGGGGAGGGTCGCTACGATGCCCGAAATCAATAACTTCACCATGAACTTCGGGCCGCAGCATCCGTCTGCCCACGGTGTGCTGCGTCTGGTACTGGAACTGGACGGTGAAGTGATCGAACGTGCCGATCCGCACATCGGCCTGCTGCACAGGGCTACCGAGAAGTTGGCGGAAAACAAGACCTATCTGCAGAACCTGCCTTATATGGACCGACTCGATTATGTGTCGATGCTGTGCAACGAACACGCGTACTGTCTGGCAGTGGAGAAACTGCTCGGCGTTGAAGTGCCGGTTCGTGCCCAGTATATCCGTACCCTGTTCGACGAGATTACCCGCATTCTCAATCATCTGCTCTGGCTGGGTGCCTATGCCCTGGACGTCGGTGCCATGAGCGTCTTTCTCTACTGCTTCCGCGAGCGGGAAGACCTCATGGATGTCTATGAAGCGGTATCCGGCGCGCGCATGCATGCCGCCTACTATCGCCCGGGGGGGGTGTACCGCGACCTACCTGCACAAATGCCACAATACCAGCCGTCTCCTTACCGTGATGCCCGGCGCCTGCAAGAGCTCAACGCCAACCGGCAGGGCAGCATGCTGGACTTCATAGAGGACTTCGCGCGCCGTTTTCCCACCTACGTGGACGAGTATGAAACCCTGCTGACGGACAACCGGATCTGGAAGCAGCGCACTGTGGGTATCGGTGTGGTGGGGCCAGAACGGGCCATTCAGCTGGGCTTCACGGGCCCCATGCTGCGCTCTTCCGGTGTGGCTTGGGATCTGCGGCGTACCCAACCCTACGCAGCGTATGCCGATCTGGATTTTGATATTCCAGTGGGTAAAACCGGGGACTGTTATGATCGCTATCTGGTCCGCGTCGCGGAGATGCGGCAGAGCAATCGGATAATTGTCCAGTGTGTGGATTGGCTGCGCAAGAATCCCGGCCCAGTGATTACCGATGATTTCAAGATCGCCGCGCCGTCCCGCGAAGAGATGAAAACCAGCATGGAGGCGCTGATTCATCACTTCAAGCTTTTCTCCGAGGGCATGGCGGTTCCTGCGGGCGAAGTCTATGCCGCAGTGGAGGCTCCCAAGGGGGAGTTTGGCATTTATATGATTTCGGATGGTGCCAACAAACCCTACCGGATGAAAATCCGGGCACCCGGATTCCCGCATCTCGCCGCCATGGACGAGATGGCTCGGGGACATATGATCGCGGACGTGGTGGCTATTTTGTCCACCATGGACATTGTTTTTGGCGAGATCGACAGGTAAGCCATGTTATCGGAAAAGTCTCTGGCAGAAATTGCTCGTGAGCGGGCTAAATATCCGGCGGATCAGGCGCGTTCCGTCCTGTTGGCGGCGCTGCGCATCGCCCAGGAGGAGCAGGGCTATCTGAGTGATGCGGTAATGGAGTATATCGCTGGTCTGCTCGGCATCCCGGCGATTCAGGTCTATGAGGCGGCAACTTTTTACAGCATGTACGACCTCCAGCCGGTGGGCCGGCACAAACTCTGCGTCTGTGGCAGCGTCTCCTGCTTTCTGAATGGATCCGACGCGGTACTTCAACACCTGAGCGAGCGTCTCGGTGTGAGCCCTGGTGAGACGACCGCGGACGGTCTCTTTACCCTGCAGGAAGTGGAGTGTCTGGGCGCCTGTAAAGACGCACCGATGCTGCAGGTCGGTGATCACTACTACGAGAATCTGACGCAGGAAAGTCTGGATGCCTTGCTGGCGAAATTACGGGGGGAGTCCGACGATGTTCGTTAACGGTGTTACGTTGCAGAACCGTGGGTTGCCTGACTCCCACCGCCTTTCCGTGTATGCCGGGACCGGCGGCTACGATGCTCTGCGCAGGGTGCTGCTGGACTCCATGGCGCCGGATCAGATCATCAGCGAGATAAAAAAATCCGCACTGCGTGGTCGGGGGGGCGCCGGTTTCCCTACCGGGCTGAAGTGGAGTTTCATGCCCAAGGGCGTGACCGGTACCAAGTACCTGCTCTGCAATGCCGACGAGGGTGAACCCGGTACCTGCAAGGACCGGGACATCATGCGTTATGAACCCCATCGCCTGATCGAGGGCATGATTATCGGTGCCTACGCCATGGGGGCGAGGACCGGATATATTTTTATCCGCGGCGAGTTCGTGGAGCCGATCCACATTGTGGAGGCAGCGCTGGAAGAGGCCTACGCAAAGGGGTATCTGGGGCAAAATATCCTTGGCACCGATTTCTCCTTCGATCTGTATGTGCATCGGGGGGCGGGTGCGTATATTTGCGGTGAGGAAACGGCGTTGATGGAAGCGTTGGAGGGGAAGAAAGGGCAGCCACGTTTCAAGCCGCCATTTCCCGCCAGCTATGGTCTCTATGGTCAGCCCACCACCATCAACAATGTGGAAACCTTTGCTTCAGTGCCGAGTATCATCGCCAAGAGCGGCGAGTGGTTCCTCAATCTGGGAAAACCCAACAATGGCGGCACCAAGATCTTTTCGGTGACCGGCCACGTGCAGCGGCCGGGTAACTACGAAGTTCCCATGGGTACCCCTTTCAAAGAACTCCTGGAAATGGCCGGAGGGCTGCGGCCGGGGCGTCAACTCAAGGCGGTGATTCCCGGCGGCACCAGTACTCCCATGGTGGGTGGCGAGGCCATGATGGCGGTCGCCATGGATTATGACTCCATCGCCAAGTCAGGATCCGCCCTTGGGGCAGGGTCGGTCATCGTCATCGACGATAGTGTTTGCATTGTCAGGGTGGTGGAACGTATCGCCCGTTTTTACATGCACGAGTCCTGCGGCCAATGTACCCCGTGCCGGGAGGGCATGGGCTGGTTGTGGCGGGTGATGCATCGCCTCGAAAATGGTCAGGGCCGCGAAGAAGACCTGCAACTGCTGCTGGATGTGGGATCACGCATTGAGGGCCGCACCATCTGTGCCCTGGCGGATGGCGGTGTGGCACCGGTGGTCAGCTCTGTGCGTCTGTTTCGTGAAGAATATGAATACCACATTCGGCATAAGCGCTGTTTGGTGGATGGGGGGGCTGTCTGATGCCGCATATCGAGATCGACGGACAGTCCATCGAGGTCGTACCAGGGACCACCATCATGGAGGCGGCCCAGGCTTTGGGGATCTATATCCCCTTCTTTTGTTATCACCCCAAACTGTCGGTAGCAGCCAATTGCCGCATGTGTCTGGTAGATGTGGAAAAGGCTCCCAAGCCATTGCCGGCCTGCGCGACGCCCGTCGCAGACGGCATGAAGGTCGCCACAGCGTCGCGCAAGGCGAAGATGGCGCAGCAGGGTGTGCTGGAGTTTCTGCTCATCAATCATCCCCTGGACTGCCCCGTCTGCGATCAGGGTGGTGAATGTCCCCTGCAGGACATCACCATGGGCTTTGCCAATCCGCACAGCCAGTACGCCGAAGAGAAACGGGTCGTGCAGGACCCGAACATCGGGCCGCTCATTGCCACGGAAATGACGCGCTGCATCCAGTGCACCCGCTGTGTGCGCTTCGGTCAGGAAATCGGCGGAATCATGGAACTGGGAGCGACGGGGCGTGGCGAACATATGGCTATTGGCACCTACGTCGCCAAGGCTGTGCAGTCTGAATTATCCGGCAACATGATTGATCTCTGTCCGGTGGGCGCATTGACCAGCAAGCCTTTCCGTTTCAAGGCCCGTTCCTGGGAACTGAAGCACACGCCGGGGCTTTGCCCGCACTGTTCGACGGGCTGTAATACCGACGTGCAGAGCCTGGGCCGCGAAGTGTTGCGAGTTCTGCCGCGTGCTAATCAGGCGGTGAATGAAGAGTGGATTTGTGACAAGGGACGTTATGCCTATACCGGCCTACAGGCGGAAGACCGCGTGACGCGGCCTTTGCTGCGTGTCGACGGCGTATGGCGTGAGGCCTCGTGGGCGGAAGCGTTGGATGTCGCCTTGTCGGGACTGGAGCAGGTGATTGCCCGGCATGGTGCGGAACGGCTGGCCGGACTCATTTCGGCGCAGTCCGGCAATGAAGAACTGTTTCTTTTCCAGGCCTTGCTGCGCGGCATGGGTAGCCCTCACGTGGACCATCGTTTGCGTCAGCAGGATTTCCGCGCGGATGCCGCAATGCCGGTCTATCCGGCGCTGAACATGGCTCTGGAAGATCTGGAGCGCGAGCCGCTCATATTGCTCTGCCATGCCTTTCCGCGGCAACAGCAGCCGCTGACCAACCATCGTTTGCGCAAGTCGGTGTTGCAGGGTGGCAAGGTGATTGCCATCGACAGCCTGCGTCAGGATTTCAACTATCCCGTCACCCAACTGGTCGCGGAAGCCGGCGCCGACCTGGCCCTCTATGCGGCGCTCTGCAGCCATTTGTCCGGTCACGCCGGGAAAACCGGCGTGGAGTCTCTGGCCGATGTCGCGAGCGACCTGCTGGCGGCAGATAACCCCCTGATCCTCATTGGCAGTGCCTTGCTACATCACCCGCAGGCGGCGGCGATGATCGCACAGATCGAGTCTCTTGCCGGGTTGGCGGGTGCGCGGGTGGGCTGGCTGGCGCAAGACGCCAATAGCGCCGGTGCCTGGCTGAGTGGTTGTGTGCCGCACCGTCTGCCGGGGGGGCATCGGGCGCAGACGATAGGGTTACCTGCCGATGCGCTTTGGGATGCGGATATGCGGGGCTTCATACTATTGGGTACAGAGCCGGGTGTGGACGCGATGCGCGGCGTGGCCGCGCTGGCGGCGTTGCAAAAAGCGGAGTTTGTGCTGAGCATCGCGCAGTTTGCGGGCGAGGCGAAACAGTATGCCGATGTGATTCTGCCCATGGCGGCCTTTGCCGAGGGGGCCGGATCGTTCATCAATAACGAAGGGCGTCTGCAAACCTTCCGCGCCGCGGTAAAAACGCCGGAGGAGGCACGTCCTGCCTGGAAGATACTGCGTGTACTCGGTGATGGCCTTAATCTGCCAGGATTCCAGTTTAATGAACTGAGTGAAGTAACGGCCACCTGGCAGCGTGAAATCGGCGAGTACGCCCTGGATGTGCCGCCTTTCCGTACCTTCCCGGTCTTGGAACCCGTTCCGGTGTCCCCGCATGCTGACGACGGATTGCGCCGTCTGGGTGATTGGCCCCTTTTCCGGGGCGACCCGCTGGTGCGACGTGCCATACCCCTCACCCAGCCCGCTGTGGTGAAAATGCATCCGGATCAGGTCAGGGCGCTGGCCCTGCAGGGGGATTTCGTGGAAATCAGCACCTCTGGCGGCAAGGTCTGCCTGCCTCTGGTAGCGGATGCCGGGATTCCGATGGGTACCGTCTGGGTGCCTATGGGATATGCTGAGACGGCGATATTGGGTGCAGCCTACGCGGCCTGCTCGGTGAGCACGGCGACGCCGCCCGCCACCGCGACCGGTACTTAGGAGGCAACACCATGCATGATTTTCAGAATACGGCGTGGTGGGCGATCCTCTGGTCGATTATCAAGATTGTCGTTGTCTTGGTGCCACTACTGTTGGGTGTGGCCTATCTGACCCTGGCCGAGCGCAAGGTGATTGGTTATATACAGGTACGTCTGGGCCCCAATCGCGTGGGCTTCAAGGGATCGTTGCAGCCGATCGCCGATGCGGTCAAGCTGATGTTCAAGGAAGTGATCATCCCTACCAACGCTAATCGGTTTCTGTTTCTGGCGGCACCGGTGCTGGCTTTCGTGCCGGCAATGCTGGTCTGGGCGGCCATTCCTTTCGGCCCGGATATGGCCATCTCCCACATGAACGCCGGTCTCCTTTATGTGCTGGCCATCGCCGGCCTGGGGGTATACGGCATCATCGTTGCGGGCTGGGCATCCAATTCCAAATATGCCTTTCTGGGGGCCATGCGGGCGGCGGCTCAGTTGGTGGCTTACGAAATTGCCATGGGCTTTGCCCTAGTGGGGTTGTTGATGGCTGCCCAGACCCTGAATCTCACCAAAATCGTGGAAGCCCAGGCGGGAGGCGGTTTCTGGTCCTGGTATTGGCTGCCGTTATTTCCGTTCTTTCTGGTGTACTTTATTTCCGGCGTGGCCGAAACCAACCGCGCACCTTTTGACGTAGCGGAAGGCGAGTCGGAAATTGTGGCGGGATTTCATGTGGAGTATTCCGGGATGGCCTTCGCGCTGTTCTTTCTGGCGGAATATGCCAACATGATTTTCGTCTCCATGTTGACGACGGTGCTCTTTCTCGGTGGCTGGTATGCGCCGATCAATACACCATGGCTCACCTGGATACCGGGTGTCGTCTGGTTGTTGCTGAAAACCGCTTTCCTGCTGTATGTGTTTTTATGGATTCGCGCCACTTTTCCCCGTTATCGCTATGACCAGATCATGCGTTTGGGCTGGAAGGTGTTTATCCCGGTGACCATTGTCTGGATCGTCGTAGTCGGCGTTGCTCTAGAAACGCCCCTGCGTGCCATTTTGCGCTGAGGAGAACCATATGCAATTTCGCCCAAAGCAATGGTTGAACACTTTTTTCCTGACGGAAATGCTGCGCGGCATGCAGCTTACCGGCCGTTATTTTTTTGCGCGGAAGATCACCGTGCAATACCCCGAAGAACAGACGCCGCAATCGCCCCGTTTCCGCGGCCTGCACGCCTTGCGCCGCTATGCGAACGGTGAGGAACGCTGCATTGCCTGCAAGCTCTGTGAGGCGGTGTGTCCGGCGCTGGCCATTACCATCGAAAGCGAGGTCCGTAGTGATGGAACGCGGCGGACGACGCGCTACGACATCGATCTCAGCAAGTGTATTTTTTGTGGACTCTGCGAAGAATCCTGTCCGGTAGACTCCATCGTCGAAAGCCGGGTGCTCTCTTATCATGGAGAAATTCGCGGCGACCTGATCTATACCAAAGACATGCTGCTGGCCAATGGCGATCGTCTGGAAGCGGAACTGGCTGCCGATCGCGATGCTGATCGCGCTTACCGCTGACGGAGAACGGATGCCATGCTGCCAGTAACCACGATTCTGTTTTATATCTTCTCTGCTATATTGCTGGGCTCTGCAACGCTGGTGGTAACGGCGCGTAATCCGGTGTATGCGACCCTGTATCTGGTGCTGGCGTTTTTTAATGCTGCCGCCCTGTTCATCCTGCTGGGGGCTGAATTCCTGGGGTTGATTCTAATTCTAGTCTATGTGGGCGCGGTGATGGTGCTTTTCCTCTTTGTGGTGATGATGCTGGATATCAACCTGGCACGTATCAAGGAAGGCTTTCTCAGTTATCTGCCATTGGGCCTTGCTATTGCCATCCTCGGTGTACTGGAGCTGGCGGTTGTTTTCTGGACGTCTTCCCTGG
>NZ_JABBDR010000264.1 GCF_018854495.1 Acidithiobacillus ferruginosus | reverse complement strand
GCGGGTTTTTTTAGCGGGCATACTCAGCCGCCACTTTGAGCAGGTACTACGTATTGCTGTTTCTGTGGGCATGGCAGAGCGCGAACTTGATGGCAAGTCTTGATTGGCTGGGTCATATCGTCGTGTCCTTTTTGGCTGAAAACTTCCGGCAACTTCGCGGGGATGTTTCATAAGCATGTGCATAACCTTCGCCACCACGCGGCACGCGCTCGCCGCCGGTGCTCGCACAGATACCGACCCCATGTCGAATAGGGCCAGAGGTGAAGTGACCGCAATCTTTGCAGGCCACTGACAGGACGGGGCCGCTGGGCCGGGTGGGTGCCTCCTCAGCTAGCAGCGCCAGCAAAGCCTCTTTGTGGTCACGAATTAAGGGCAAGTCGTAATCCCATAATTTTGATGCTGGGCCGACCCGCAGCTCGCCCGCCTTAATGTAGATATGCAGCCCCGCCGACCTGATGGCGGATAGCATGGTCTTCGCTTGATCCGCTTCGCTGCAAACAGCCGTGGTCGCCTCCTCCTGCTGGCGACCCGGGTCGGCGGGTAAATACTTCCGGTAGTTATCTCGCAGCGCCACATTAGCCTCCTTGCCGTAGAGCAGGATTTACTGAAACGATGGAAGACTTGCCGACCTTGGACACGCGGACCCGGTGGCAGGCCACAAGCTCCTGCAAGGCTTTGTCGAGCGCAGCGCGTTTTCGGGTATCTGTGGGCCCTTTGTTCATAATCGCCTTGGCCGTGACCGGACCCGGCTGTTGCAGTAACCATGCGTCGAGCCGCTCCGCCGCGATCTGGTCGGCGGGCTGGGCAATCTCTCCAAGGAAGCGCCGGGCCTCGAACAGATGCCATGTAACGATGGCCGCCGCCGCTCCCACATGCTCCGCGCTGATCTGACCAGATGGTCCGTGCTCGAACAGGTGGAACAGGCAAGCCAGCCGAGCAACATTTTCAGCCGCTTTGCTGGCAGAGTCTTTGTTGTCGCTGAACTCCCGGTCGGGGAGCAGTTCCCCCTCAATGCCATCATGAAAGCTGACCCACGCCGCTTTGCCTGCCGGTGACAAAGGTACGGTTTTCAAATTGCAGCCGTCGACCAGCAACTCGGTCGCGCCGATCATATCCTTGAGCCGCACTGTAAACCGATGGGTCGCCATCGTTGTGCCCATAGATTTATAGAAGCGGGTGCCTTGAGTGCTCGCAGGCCAGCTAATCAGGAAACGAGCCGCAAAGCCGGACCCCCGTGCGATGCCTTTTGAGGACTCGAAGAATTGCCGGACCACGCTCTGCTGCACGGCAAGACCAAGGGTGAGCCGCCCGGTGTTGAGGATGACGCTTGCCCCTTCGGTTTTGCGATCTGCCCGGATGGGTTCGCCCGACCATAATTTGTTGAGCGTAGCCAGGCCGCCGGTCAGATTGTCTTTTTTCATCGAATGGCCGCCGAAGACGACCCCGGCTTCCGCGCTGATAATCGCCGCGCTGGGCCAGTTGGAAGCCATGCCAGCAATCAGCGCCTCCGTAGTGGTATCGTCCCACAGGGCGCGGGGCACGATGACGGGGGCAGGCTTTTCCCGCTCAAGCTGCATGAGCTTTGATTCAAGTGCGCCGACCGGCTTCCCGGTTTTGGCGTCTGCCCGGATGGAAGCGGTCACGCCGTCGACCTGAGCTTCCCACGACCTGTACTTGGCCGCGTGAATCTTCCTCAGCCCTTTTGCAGATTCTTCTTCTTCGATTTCGTAAGCCCTGATTCCCTCAAGGACCGTTGTGTCGATGGCACTCTTGCGCTCGCCGCTCTCAGCGATGGAAAGGAAGTACAGGGAGCAGGGTCCGACCAGACCCTTGTCGCGCTCCACGTTTGCAAGCCCTTGAGCCGCCGCTGACAGGGCACTGAGTACCGAAGCCGCCACCAGTGCGGTCGGTGCCTGAATGAAGCCTTGCACCTCCTGCACGGTGGCCTTGACGGGTCCGGGTAGGGCGTCCAATGGATAGGGGTCGCCGACCTCATGTTCGGTGAGGGGTAACGGGTCTTCCCAATCGGAAGCCGCTGCCGCCGCTGCTTCCTCCGGGGATATTTTGCGAGTGAAGGGAATCGCGCTCATGATGCCCTCCCGACCGGATAGGTGATCGTTCCGAAGTCTGCAAAGGCCTTTCGGAATCGCTGGGGACACGCGCCGAGATAAACGATCATTTGCCCTTGGAGCGGTGCGCCGGGGTTGCCGTCCGGGTCCAGAAAACGGATGCGACCACGCGGGAAGCAAACAGCACTCGCAGCACTCAAAAGCGTCTGCCCCCATGCGGTTTCACTGGCGTTGTTCACCAGCACGACCGCTTGCTCGATCTCGCCAGATTGGAACTTGCCGACCGCCGCCTCGCAGAAAAGCCGTATCAGCGGTTGTGCATACGGTGGATTTAACCAGACCCTACCGTGCCAAAATTGACCAAGGCCGCACTGATCTTTGGTGAAGAACGTGGTCGCGCCGACCGCCCGGTTCGCAATGGCCGATGACGCCGGGTCGCAGTCGATTTGACCCATAGCCTCCCGCGCCGCGTCGAGATAGAGCAGGGGCGTGTACCATTCATTGTTGCCGGAATTGCTTGATACATGAGCCATGTCAAATCCTCCCGCCGCGCAGAGATTGCGCTGCAAGTCGCTTGTCGCCGCCGTGGTGGAGCTTGGCGTACAGGTCAAAGGAGTCGTGCCAGAAGTGGTCGCCGAGCGCGTCGCTGTGGTGGCTGAAAGCCTTGCCATTACGGACAATGACGCCAGCTTGACCGGAGTGGCTGTTAGGGCTGACCCACTTCTTCCCGCGCTGTTTATAGCCGGCGCACTCCAGAATCTCCTCGACCGGATGTTCTCTGTTGAAAGCCTCAATGACCGACTCCCGACCACTGAGAGGACCGGGCCTGAATCGCGCTTGCTTGGCTTGTGCTGCATCCTTTTGCTGTTGCAGTACGGTAGTAGCTGCCAGCGCCAGCGATGAGCCTTGGAGCCAATCGCCGGACGTTGAGCAGTAGCACTCATACTGGTCGCGCCGATCTGCCGGTATCGCTGGCAAAATCATCATGCGGGCCGGTTCCGCACAGGTAGCGTCGAGCATGTCCGGGGTGACAATGGGCAGGTACTTCAAGGGGAGGGGATACGCCGCCCGGAGCAGTTCCGGTGCCAGACCGTCTTCGATGGGTAGCACCACGCGGATGCGCCGAGCTTCTGGGCGATCTGAGAAGGTGGTCCAGACGGCAAAGGCCAGACCGAGACCCCGCAAGTCTTCAGCTATCGCTGCCGGTGCCGGTATCGCCGGGCCTCCCGCCTGTTGCTCAAGGTCGTAAGCCAGCGCGGTCACGGTTAAGACGTTTTCACGATTACGCCACTGTTTAGAGAAGGTGGCGAAAACAGCGCCGGGGCCGTCCTTCTGGTCGCGGATTTTGGGAGACTCAAGAGCCTTGCAGAATCTCTCCCATGTAGTGCTGGTGGGCTTAATGGCAGGCTGCCGGATGGCCTGAACTATACCGAAGTTAAAATATTCGCTATTATTGACAAATGGGTTGTACCGTTGGGCGTTCTCGATAGAGGCGTCCATTTTTTATGCTCCCTGCCCGGTGTTGGAGCGGGCCTGAGACTCAAGCCAGTTATTAAGGTCTTTTCCCAGATATAAAACTGATCTGCCGACCTTCAGGTATCGCGGGCCGGTTCCGTTCCATCTGCTACGCTCTGCCCATGACTTTGACTTGTTGACCCGCTTCACGAACTCGACCTGATTATAGGTCTCTCCATCGTCAAATATTTTTGCCACCATTTTATAAATCCTCTTGCAGTCCATTGGGTGATTAATAACTTCAGGACCAAGTATGAGGATGTAAAAACAGTTAAAAAATGAATAACGGGTAATGCTGGCGACTAGCTACAGGCAAAGGAAAAGCCCCTGTTCACAGTGGCTTATGCGGGGTTGCTAAATGCCGTTAAACTCTGGCTTGGAATTTTACTGTTTTTGCTGTTTTATATAATCCTTGCATAACTTCACCTTAAAACGGTCTTTTACCGTGTTGTATCCTGCCTTGTATGCATGGGCCAGCTTGTCCCCTATATACTTTTGCGTTACATGGGTCATGCTGCCTCCCGCTGTATTGAAAATCGACAAGGCTATCTCGTTAGCCTCAGCCTGTGCGTCTTTGGCAAGCACGCGTGGTCGCCCCTTTGGTTTGCCGGTAATGACCTGAGTGCCGGGAATGGGTCGGTAATCCCACGCTATCGACTCGATCAAAGCCTGTGCCCATGATTCCGGGGCCTGCACTTGTGACGTTTTTATCCACGCCTGAAAGTCGCGGGTAAGAATAAACAGGGCTGAAAAGTCTTTTAATGGTGCGGGTTCGATGCCGTACAATGGGGCGCTTCTGGCTGGCAATGCGCCGCTACGGATGCAGCGGCAAAGATATTCCTCTATCGAAAAGCCTTGCATAAATCGCGCGTTATCCATCGCGCCGTGGTGCGTGAGCCATTCGTCGAAGGGCAAGGCTTCGGTTATGGGTGAAAAGCCATTGGCCGCGACTTGCGCCGCGACGTGGCAAAGGTCCGTGGTGCGTAACATGCGCTCATAGGCCATGCAGCACCTCCCGCAATTCCACGACCTCAGCGCCAGCCGTAACCCCTGCCGCCGATAAGATATAGTCCTCGACGGCCTGCATAGGCTTCCTGAGCCGCTCGATGCTGGTCTGGATGTATCCCGCAGTAACGTCGCCGCCGGAGCCGCTCTTATGGTTCACAAGGGCTTTCAGCGCGTAGTACGGCACGTCCACCGCGTCTGCTACGGTGAGGAAGGTTCGCCGCAGGTCGTGCTTCTGAATATCCAGACCGGACAACTCCGCAGCCTTGTCGATGCCGCCGCGCCGGTTGGTGGGGCGACCGCGCTCGCTGCTAAATACGAACTCGTTGTGATGGGGCCGAGCCGCGATCATCGCGGTAAGCCATGCGCCCATTGGCAAGGTGTGGTCGGTGCCGTTCTTTGTGTCCCTGACCGTGAATGTCCTACCCTCAAGGTCCACGTCAGCCCACTTGAGGCTGATAGCTTCGGATGAGCGCAGGCCGGTCAAGAGCATGGTCCGCAGGTAATCCCGCGCCGAGTCCTGCAAGTCTCCCGTCGCCTGCCACCATGATTTGATCTGGTGCGGTTCCAGATGGCCGGTCCTACGCTGCACCTTGTACATGCGTTTTTTCAGCACGGCGGTCGCATTGCTGGCGATGATGGGCAGGTCGTCGCCAGTGCGATATTGCTCTTGTGTGAAGTTCAACAAGAGTTTCAGATACCGGGCGACCTTGTTGGCCGTCGCCATCTTGGTCCCGCCGGTCTTGGGGTTGGGTTCTTTGCCGATCTTGGCATGGAGCTTTGCCACCATATCCCGCGTGATCTTGGTCACAGGCTTGTTCATCCATGCAGCGCAATGGATGTTGAGCGTTCCCTGCAAGTCTTTTGCCGTGGACGCCTTCACGGTGCCCATGTCGAGATAGTCGGCAATCACTTCTCGCAGAGTCTTGGCCTGCACTTCCTCGGTGGCCTTCGCAGCGATGGGGTCGTTGCCGCTGGCGATCTCGCCAATGTGGGTCATCGCCAGCTTACGGGCTGCCTCCGCCGTGATCTCAGGATACCTGCCGAGCGTGACCCGCCGGTCCTTCCCGCCGATGCGCTTCTGCACAATGAAGGTCTTGGTCCCGCCGCTGGTGACTCGCAGGCCGTAGCCTTTGACCTCGGTGTCCCAGATAAACGCTTGCCCGGTGGCAGGGGCTTCCGCGTCGTCGACCGCACCCTTGTTGATCTTCGTTTTCAGACTCGCCATGACCACTTCCTCCAATAGTCGCAATCGTCGCACAGAGTCGCAGACGCTTTTTGCAAGGCTTTCTGCCCTGTAGGGCCAGTGTTTACAGGGGTTCCGGTGCGACAGTCGCAATCGTCGCAAGAGTCGCAGAGGGTATTCCTAAAAAACTGGTTTGCGACCAGCGGACCCTGAGACTTTCTGTAAGATTCGTGTAAGCACTTTGTAAGCAGATGGATAAAAACAGCCGCTTACAACTTCAAACGAAGTATAGGCTATGGTGGCTAGTATTTCAAACGAATGCGGGCTTTTGTGTGTCGAGCTAAAACAGGCTAAAACAGGGCTACAAAGGATTTGTAATCAGTGGGTCGGGGGTTCGATTCCTCTCGCCAGCACCATATAAAACAGGCGCTTAGGACGTTTTCCTCGGTGCCTTCATTTTTCCGGGCTAACCCAGGGCTAACCCCAGAAAAAAGGCTCCGCCCGCAGGGAAATGGCGTGCGGTTTCGCCCCAGCCTATGGGCAATAAAAAAGCGCCCCGAAGGACGCTTGCGTGTTGAAAGATGTTGATGGTCAGAAGTGGTAAGCCATTCCCACAATGCCGCGAATATCGTTAATCGTGGCGCTCGCATTCAGGGCATACGGCACATAACTGTATGATGCCGAGTAGCGGTCATAATCAATCCCGCCGAACACGCTCCAGTCTGGGTCAAAGCGGTAGTCCGCCTTCGCACCGATCTGTAGGACGCCAGAGGACGGCGGATTGTTTGCCCCATATCCGGCAGCGGAGGCGGACGCAGAAACCCCGGCCAAATAGCCCAGGTGCCCCGTCACCGACAAGCGTGAGGACACGACCAGCGCGCCGAAAGCCCCGCCGCCCACCGCGTTATTTCGATAGGCTGCCGTGTAACCGTCCAGGCCCATCTTAAAATCGGCATACTGATAGGCCACATATGGGCCAATCGCTGCGTTTTCACCAATGGCAAAGAGCTTGCCGATGCGGGCGTTAAAAGCCATTGAGTGGCCCGATACATTGGCCGATCCAGAAGCAGGTGCGCCTCCGCCATTGTTCAGGGTCCCCGAAATGGTGCCCCCATTGATCGGTGAGCCGAAGGCGTAATCCGCACTCAAATGGGTGTACCACAATTCCTGATTGACGCCGGTCATGGTAATGCCGACGCCGCCGTTCGTGTTGCCGCCATTCGCAGACACACTGCCAGACGGGACGCTTGCGCTCGCGCTGGATGGAGTGGCGGCGACTTCGCCATAGACCCCAATCGTATCCAAGGCCTGACTAAGGGTATCGGCTGCGGCAACTGGCGCAATGGCGGCAATGGCCAGCGCTGTCATAATTCTGAGATTCATCACTTCTTCCTCTGATGGTTGGTAACCATCAGATTAGGCGGATTTCTGGAAAAGGCAATCCGGCTCCCGGCCCTCTACTTACCCGCGTCGCGGCCCAGCGCTTCCAGATCCTCCAAGGACCATCTGGATGATCCGCAACGCCCAATCAGGTCATGGCATGACTGATGAGGATGGTGGTGGAGAAGACGTGTTAGGGGCACTGTCAAGGTTGCTCGGCACAGGCTTGATCGCCTCAGTGTATGTCCACCCGGATGCGCCGTCCGGTAGCCGTAGTTTTACCGCATCAAATCCGATATTTATGGCGCGCACCCGCCTCCCTTGAAAAGTAAAGGATCCCACGCAATCATATCGCTCATAAGCGTGTAGTAGACCAATATCATCAGAGGCGTCAATCGCAAGAGAAACCGCATCCAGACCCTTGCGGTCTGCGCAGACTGCGTAACCCGAATGGAGTTGATACATGTGCCCAAGCTGAACGTCTAACACGGCACTTTTCGGAGCGCTGTCGTTGCCCGAGAAAAAGGTCTTCCCCACGAGAAATACAAAGATAGCCACAAGTATAAGCCCCACAAATGCCCTTAAGACCGGACGGGATTTGCCGTGCGGTAGGGCGCCGCTTTCTGGCATGGGCTGTCTGCAATGAGGGCATGTGACTGCATCGGCGGATAGTTCCTTGTGGCAAGTTGGGCACGAGTGAATAGCAGCCATGATATTGATTCCTGACGGTATGGAAAACTGATGACATCGAAACTCTTGGCGGATATCAAGTCCGACACCACTGCCAAGTAGGGTGCTAAGATTGCCCATCCGCGCTTATTCTATGTCCTATTTCTTGGAATAGTGGGCGACGATAATCGGCTCTGCCTTTTCTAGCATCCGCTGCAACTGCCTGTTATCCGCGTTTGTTGGGTTTACTTGCTCGTATTGCGAGCCTGGATTAGTCACATAGGCCAGTCGCACAAAGACCTCGACGCCGCCATTTTCTTGTGCGAACTGGTAGGTCAGACGGTCGTCCGGGGTTGGGTTATACTCGGAGCCCATCAAGATAGAAGCGGTTAACCCGTGGACGGGCTTATCCATCACCAAAAGATTATGTGTCTGCTTGTAAATGTTCATCCCATCGGCGAGCGAGACCGCCAGAAAGGCGCTCTGAGCCTGAGAAACGGTTAGATTGGGAAAAAATTTTTGCGGCTTCCCGGTAGAGGTATCCAACGGCTGAACCGTCGCGCACCCGGTCAGGGCAAGAGTCCAAAGCAGCACAAAAAAAGAGCGAAAGTTCATGAGAGATTGAGCCGGTAGTGGGGTCGGTTAAAAGAATAAGCGCAATCGACGGAAATGCAACGCTACTCCGATCATTCCCCGTTCACGGCCTTATCAACTTCCTGATCTCGCGTTCTTGCCGGTCGTACTCACGAATCAGCGCCATGACTGCCCGCACCTCTCGGCGGGCGGCACGAACCCCCAGGCTCTTGGCATTAGCGGCGCTCTTGACCTTTCCGGCTTCGGTTACTGGTCCGGTCGATTGTTCCCAGGGACGCCATTGCCGGATCATCTCCGCCTGCCTTGCTCGGCGCTCCGGTGTCCAGCCGTTCGATATGCTCATGGGTGATCTCCTTTAGTTCGGTGTCAGGATTGGATTTTACAGGGGCGGGCGCGGGTGTCCCATTGTTGACCTGCATGGGTCCGACACTTTGATTGATCTGTTGCTTGCCCACGAACACGGCGGGATTTTTGAGGGTCGCCAATGCTTCAGCGGCCTGTACGCATTGCCGTTGCGCCTTGAGCGATGCGGTCAGCCATAGCTTCACCTGATCCACGCTGGTGGTGTCCATCGCACGGCGGGCAAGGCTGTTGAACATGGCGTCCAGGGTGTGCATCTGGCTACTCAGCATGGCCTCGATGCGGGTCATATCTCCATCGTTGACCTTCTGGGACTGGCCCACAAGTTCAGGGATGGTGTATTGGGCATCAGGCGTAATACTTCCCCAGGTGAATTTTTCCAGCGTCAGCGCGGCCTGCATCTCCGGCATGGTCGCGGCCTTCGCCGTATCCTTCTTCGGTGTGGTCGGATTGCCGTTGATGTTGATATTCCGCACGTTGGTTGCTGGTGCCTTTGGTTTCGTGGTCATGGCTTCGCCCTCTGTACGCGCCGGATCATGGCGGCGATGTTGTGAATGGCTCGATGGTCGGATGGTGTAGCGGCCAGGAATACGCGGGCGGTGCCTACTGTGGCGACAATGTGCCCACCTCTGGTCCTGGTGAACGCGACGCCGGGGAACAGCCTGGTCAATTCGCGGATATGTCGGGTCATGACGCTGATCCCGCATACTCAGGGCAGCGACGCGGGGCCATCGGGAAAGCCGCTCGGTAGTCCCCACGATTTCCGGCTGGTGGCTGGCCTGTCACTGTGGCAAGACAAGAGCCTATCCCCATCTTCGTGGTGCCCGGTTGGAATCGGACGCATTGCCCACAAGCGACGGTCGCTGGTGCCGTTTGGGGGGCCATAGCTGGCTTAGGCTGCACCGTAGGGTCGATGGTGGCATCAATACCCGTGTCGTCCTTTAGCAGCGCCAGCAGCGCGGCCTTGTGTTCCCGGATAAGCGGTATCAGCCGGGCTGGGGTATCCCGGAACTTGAGCCGGTCCCCCTCGGTCCAGATTTCGCCACCGACCTGCTCGATCTCGGCCAGCAAGGTGGCGGCGGTCATACTTCACCATCCATAGGGGTGTCGTCGTCTGGAATGTGGCATGGTTGGCATTGTTGGCCTTCTTGCTCAAAAGCCAGCATTTCCGGGGTTTCTGTGGCTTCTGCGCTTTCAAGAGTGCCAACATTGCCAGTTTTCCTATATATGGAAATGTGGCGTTCTTGGCATCCTTGGCCTTCTTGGTCGTCATCGGCGCGTGTACCTGATATCCAATTTTTCAGGTGCCACCCCCAGGCTTTACCGATTCTGACCGATACCACGCCCATCTCCTTTTTCGCTCGGTCAAGGGTTCGCTTGGCTATGCACTCTTGCCCGGCACATTCTCTGATTTCTTTTTCCAGCTTCGGTCCATCGGCCAGAATATCCAGCAGGAAGCCGGTCGCTTCTTCACGCGGCGACGGTCCCGATTCCTCGCCGGGCTTTTTGTCATCCTCGATCTGTCCGGCCAATTCTCTGGCGCTTCCTTCCAGGGGTTCACCCCAGAGGATGCAAGAGGCGTACAGGTCGCTATGGCCGGGGACGGCGGTCTGCGCCAGGTCGTACTCGAAGCCGCCGCCATCGTGGCCAATATTGGACTTAGTGCGGATCAATCGGCGCTTCTGGTCGTCGGCATCTTTGCCGGGCTTGATGGTTGCCCATACCAGGCGGGCAAATGCTCCGAAGGCCAGCGATCCGGTGACGCGCTCCAAGGGGTCGCGGCCTGCGGTGCCCTTGGTGAAGTGGCTAATGCCCAGGACGGCGCAACCAAGATTCCCGGCAAGGTCTACAATAGGCTGCAAACTCCGCCGGACCTCGGTGTTTTGGTGGCTATCCCCAGATACCGCGCTGCTTATCGGGTCCAGAATCAGCAGACGGGGCTTAAACTTCGCCAAGGCGGATTCCAGCAGCGCCATGTCATTGGCAGGATCAAAGCCGCGTAACTTTCCGTCATCGCCCCGTGTACCTGTAATCAGGTGGACGCGGGCCACGTCTGCGCCCATCGCCATCAAACGCGGCACAAGGGTATCTGCGGGGTCATCCTCACCGCTCCACATAATCACATCGGCGGGTTGTCGGCATATCTCGCCATCGGGCCAGCGTCCAGAGG
>NZ_JABBDR010000263.1 GCF_018854495.1 Acidithiobacillus ferruginosus | reverse complement strand
CCTGGCCGGTGCTCCGTCGAGGAGAGGATAAGGGGCGGAATCGTCCACCGCCTGTGGATAGTGGCGCAGGCCCAGGTGTTGAATATCTCCGCCGTTCAGACTGATCCGACCGGTGAACACCTGTGTCTGGAAAGATACCGCGGCCCCGGTCGCCGGTGGGAGACCGCCGGCGCTAGCTGGAACTACATCCACTGGCGCCGGCGAGGTGGCCGTAGCGCCGGGTGCCGTTACACTCCGGCTGACAGCAGGTCCAGCCGCGGGTTTCGGCGCATTCTGCTCCTGCCAGGCCTGAAACAGCAGGAAGACGACTACGGCAAGTGCAACGGCGAGGATGGTCTTCTGATTATCCATGGGGCCCCAGGGCGTTTAAGGAACGGGATCAACACCACCGGGGTGCCAGGGATGGCAGCGGCTGATGCGTTTAATGCCTAGCCAGGAACCCTTGGCGATGCCGTAGCGTTCGATGGCCTGACAGGTATATTCGGAGCAGGTCGGAAAAAAGCGGCAGTTGTGTCCGAGCATGGGGCTGATGACGTACTGGTAGCCGCGCACCATGACCACTGCCGCGCGCCGCACACTCATGTCCTCTCCAGGGTTTGCTGAAGGTAGACACCCATGGCCCGCATGCTGAGTTGCCGGGCACCCGGCCGCGCCACGACCAGCACGTCGCGCCCCCGAGTGCGCACCGGCTGCTGCCGGAAGGCTTCGCGCAGGCGCCGCTTGATGCGGTTGCGGACCACAGCATTGCCCACCTTGCGACTCACCGCCAGACCCAGCCTTGGATGTGGCAGCTCGTTACGCAGGGCATAGATCACCAATTCTGGAAAAACCTTCTTGCGCCCCTGCTTGAGGGTGCGCTGGATAGCCACCTTCTGGCGGAGACGATCCTCGCGGGTAAAACGATGAGGATGCGCCAGCGCCGGGTTCATCGGCTTACGGACAAAGGCGCTGACGGCCCTTGGCACGACGGCGCTTGAGCACGAGGCGGCCGGATTTGGTGGCCATGCGGGCACGGAAGCCGTGGGTCCGCTTACGGTGAACGACGCTGGGTTGAAAAGTACGCTTCATGGGACACTTCCTGCGGGTAATTCTTAAGGGCTGAGAAGATAAGGAGATGCTGCGTGAAAGTCAAGGCGCCTCAGCGCACGATGGGCTTGTAACGCAGGCGGTGGGGCCGGGCACCCTCTTCACCCAGGCGACGTTTTTTATCGGCCTCATACTCGTGGTAGTTGCCCGCAAAAAACTCGACATGGGCATCGCCTTCAAAAGCGATGATGTGGGTGGCGATGCGGTCGAGGAACCAGCGGTCATGGGAGATGACCATAACGCTGCCGGCGAACTCCAGCAGGGCATCTTCCAGGGCGCGCAGGGTTTCCACGTCGAGGTCGTTGGAAGGTTCATCGAGGAGGAGGACGTTGCCGCCGGCGATGAGGGTCTTGGCCAGATGCAGGCGGCCGCGCTCACCGCCCGACAATTGTCCCACCAGCTTTTGTTGGTCGGCACCTTTGAAGTTGAAGCGGCCGCAATAAGCACGGGATTGGATTTCAAACTTGCCGACGGTGAGGATGTCCAACCCACCGGATATTTCTTCCCAGACATTGTTTTTGGCGGCGAGCGCATCGCGGGACTGATCCACATAGGCCAGCTTGACCGTGGAGCCCAGGACGACTTCACCGCTATCCGGGGTTTCCTGGCCCACGATCATGCGGAAAAAAGTCGACTTACCGGCACCATTGGGGCCGATGACACCGACGATGGCACCCGGCGGCACCTGAAAGCTGAGATGCTCAAAAAGCAATTTGTCGCCAAAGCCCTTGGTCACGTCACGGAATTCAATCACTTCGTTGCCGAGGCGTTCCGCCACCGGAATGAAAATCTCCTGGGTTTCATTGCGGGTCTGGTATTCGTAGGAGCTCAGTTCTTCAAAGCGGGCCATGCGGGCCTTACTTTTGCTCTGGCGGCCTTTGGCGTTTTGTCGCACCCATTCCAGCTCGTGCTGCATCGCCTTGAGGCGCGAAGCCTCGGTTCTGGCCTCTTGCTCCAGGCGTTTTTCTTTCTGCTCCAGCCAGGCGGAATAGTTGCCCTTGTAAGGGAAGCCGTGACCACGATCCAGCTCCAGAATCCACTCGGCGGCATTGTCGAGAAAATAACGATCATGGGTGACGGCGACCACGGTGCCGGGGAAACGCTGTAGATACTGCTCCAGCCAGTCTACCGATTCGGCGTCCAGGTGGTTGGTGGGCTCGTCCAGGAGGAGCATGTCCGGGCGGCTGATGAGCAGGCGACAGAGGGCGACGCGGCGCTTTTCACCGCCGGACAAAGGGCCGACCAAGGCGTCCCAGGGCGCGAGACGCAGGGCGTCGGCGGCGACCTCCATCTGTTGCGCGGCCTGATGCCCATCACTGGCGGCGACAATGGCCTCCAGGCGCGCCTGCTCGGCGGCGAGGGCGTCAAAGTCCGCATCGGGCTCGGCGTAGGCGGCATAAACCGCCTCCAGTTCCTGTTGCGCGCCGAGGATGTCGCTGAGACCCTCCTCTACCACCTGGCGCACCGTCTTGTTCGGATCGACCTGCGGTTCCTGCGACAGATAACCAATCTTGAGACCGGGCATGGGCAGCGCCTCGCCTTCGAACTCCTTGTCGATACCCGCCATGATCTTGATCAGGGTGGACTTGCCGGCACCATTCATGCCGAGCACGCCGATTTTGGCGCCGGGGAAGAAGGACAGAGAGATGTCCTTGAGCAGGGCGCGCTTGGGCGGCACGGTCTTGCTGAGGTGATTCATCGAAAAAACGTATTGCGCCATGCCGTGTTCCATCCAAAAAGTGGGTTCAGACCGCCGGAGGGCGGAGTTGGCCTAGTGTAGCGCAAATCAGGGTTCGATGTGGACTATGCGGCTGGCCTCAGGGTTCGGCCTGCAACGCATATTGCTGCTGCGCCATGGTTACAAACGCCAGCGCTGCCGGATTTCCGTCCTCCTGTCGTCCGCGCCAGGCGAGACTTACCTCACTGTCCCCCAAGGCATCCGCCAGCGGTCGGAAGACGATGCCCGGACGTTGAATTTCGGCAAAGGCCGAGAACAGGAAACCCAGTCCGAGGCCCGCCAGGACCGCACTGAACACGGCATTGGAATCGGCGAGTTCCATCAGGATATGTGGCTTCAGGGCATGGATGTGGCAGTGGGCAAGGATGCGGTCATAGGACGCTGGCGCCACCTCGCGGCGCAGGAGAATCAACGACTCCTGGTGCAGACGATGGAGCGCTATGGCGCCCTCTGCGGCAAAGGGATGATCTTCCGGGAGCACCAGCATCAGCGCCTCCCGTTGCAGCAGATGCTGGCGGATATCCGGCAGGATGCCGATATCGCGGATGAAGCCGATATCGATCTGATCATCGCGCAGCGCCTGCAACTGCGCATCGCTGCTCATCTCCCGCAACTCCAGGTGCACCTGCGGAAAGTGCTGACGAAAACCGCGCAGCAGCCCAGGCAGGAGGGCGATGGCGGTGGAAGCAAGAAAGCCGATCCGCAAAGTGCCGGCCTGACCGTTTTGCAGATCGCCGAGCAGGGCCTCCGTGCGCCGCGCCTGCGCCAGCAATTGTCGGGCTTCGGGCAGGAGCACCCGACCGGCGGCCGTGAGGGAGACTTCCCGCTGGTTACGCAAAAAAAGCGGCAGACCGATCTCGTCTTCCAGAGCGCGGATGCTGCGGCTCAGGGAGGGCTGGGCGAGATGCAGGCGAATCGCCGCCCGATGAAAGTTCAGGGCCTCGGCGAGCACGACAAAATGGCGCAGATGACGCAGGTCCACTCCGGTATCACTCCTGAATTCGGGACTGGGAGTGTAGCCCAGCGCCGGCGCGCGCGGCCAGTCAGGGAGCCGGGCGTGAAGCAGCTGCGGAACGCAGGAACCAGTCCGGTACCGGCCGCCGTATCCACGGGCCATGCAGTGCGATCCGTGCCGTCATGGTCAGACCGGGACGCAGCGGGTGCCGGGCCAGGTCCCCAGGATCGACGGCGATGCGCACCGGTACCCGCTGGGTGAACTTGATCCAGTTGCCGCTGGCGTTCTCCGGCGGCAACACCGCGAAGACGGCGCCGGAGCCCCCTCCCAGTCCCACCACCCAGCCGTGATAGGTGACGGCGTTACCATAAAGATCAGAATGCAGTGTCACCGCCGCACCGGGGCGCACGCCCGCCAGGCGGGTTTCCTTGATGTTGGCGGTGACCCACATCTGCTGCAATGGCACCACGGTAAACAGGCGCTGGCCCGCGCTCACCCACTGTCCGGGCTGCACCGCCTGCTGCGCGACGATGCCGGTGACCGGGGCGCGGATGATGCGTCGTGTCCAGTTCAGGTGGGCCAGGGCCAGGGCCTGCGTCGCCGCACGCACGGCGGGGTTTCCCGCCGGGCCGGCGGACCCGAGCTGCGCGGTGAGGGCTGCGCTATGCGCCGATTCGGCGCTGATTTCGGCTTGCAGGCGCCGCACCGCGTCGGCCGCCGTGATGGCGGCTATATCCTCGCTCGCACCGGCGCTGGCCGACGCCCGTAGGCGCCAGGCCTTCTGCTGCGCACTGTTCAGGTTGGCCCGCAAGGCCGCTTCCTTGCTGCGACTGGCCTGAATTTCGTGGACCAGCGCCAGCGCATTTTGCCGGGCCTGCGCCAGTTGCGCTTCCGCCTGTTGCAGCTTGCGACCAGCATGTTCGCCGCGGAGCATCACCAGGGTGGAGCCTGCTTCCACGCGCATGGTGTCGTAGGCGGGGATCGCGGCGACGGTTCCGGTCGTGCGCGCATCCACCGCGTAAAGGTTGCCCTCGACGTAGGCATCGTCTACCTCCAGCCGCTCTTGTCCGATCAGCAACCACCAGAGGCCGTAGACCAGCAGACCGAGCAGGACGACCCCTGCGAGTATCCAGAGGTTGCGCCGCCTCTGGTCTGCCCCGGCCTTGCCGGCGTTGTCAGGGGTGCTGTCTGGACTGATCATAGCCGCCTCCCAATGCGGTTTCCAACTGGGTCCAGGCCTGTAGTGCCGCATAATGGGCAAGGCGCTGGGTCATTTGCTGATGGATGAGGGTGATCTGCCGCTGCAGCACCGCCGCGCGGTCGCTGAGGCCCAACCCCTGGGCAGTGGCGGTGAGTTTTTCCTGCTCCCGGGTGGCGCCGGTACCGGCCGCCTCGGCTTGCCACACCTGTCGGCTGTGCTGGTATCCCGACAGCGCCGTCAGCACCTGCTGGACCGATTGCAGGATGCTTTCCTGGTAAACGGCCACCGCCTTGGCCTGCTGCGCCTCGGCACCATGGAAGCGGCCAGTCAGGGCGCCGCTGGTGAAAATCGGTAACCGCAAGGCCGGTCCAAAGCTGTAGGCAAAGCTCGCCGGGTTCAGGAGCGTGGCGAGGTGGGCGCTGTTCATGTCCAGCAAGGCCGCGAAGGAAATATCTGGATAAAAAGCGGCGCGGGCGGCTTTGGTCTGCTGGACGCTGGCCAGCGCCAGCGCGCGTGCCGCCTGTACGTCGGGACGGTGGGCAAGGAGGTCCAGACTCAGGTGTGGGGGCAGGGTGGGGATTACTGCGGACGCGGGCGCCACCGGCCGTAGCGGGAGGGCATCCGGTGCAATCGCCGCAAGCTCTGCCACGGCGAAGCGTGCGGCAGCCGCCCGTTGCTGCCAGCGGGCCAGGCGGGCGGTATTTTGCTGGAGCTGCAAAGACAGATCGGCAATGGACAGGTCGGTCCCGAGACCGAGATGCCGCCGGGTTCGCAACAACGCCAGCCGCTGTTGGTAGAGGTGCTGCAAACGCCGGGTGCTGGCGAGTTGCTGTTCGGCTTCCGCCCAGCGCAGATAGGCATTGACGACGGCGGCGGTGAGCAGGCGGCGAGTGTCCGCCAGCCGCGCTTCGGCGGCGCGTTGTTCACCCAGCGCCGCCTTGAGACGGTCCGCATATTTGCCCCAGAAATCGAGCGCTTGCGTAAAACCGAGTCCGACATCGCCGCTGTCATAGAGTTTGTTGCCCAGACCAAGCGCCCCCAGCGGGCTGTTGCCGCTGAACTGCAAAGGCGTGACGGCCGCCTGTCCGGAAAGCTGCGGACCGAGGGCCGCCGCCCGCCAGGTGCTGACCGATGCCGCCCACTGGACCGTATCGACGGCCTCTGCCAGACGCGGATTGGCCGGGCTCAGGGCCCGGGTCATGAGTTGATCGAGCCCGGCGCTGGCCAGCCCCGTCCACCAGTCCTGTTGCGGCCACGCGCCGGTGGGCAATGCCTGGGCGCCGTCCAGCCGCTGCACGCTCTTCGCCCAGGCGGGTGCTTTGACATCCGCGGGGTCCGGGGCACGGATGGTCGGCGCGCAGCCGCCGAGGGCCACGACGCCGAGGGCCGCGCATGCGGCGATCCAGCGCTTACGGTGCATGTTCCACATCCTCCTGCCGACCCGGTTCCGCGTCAAAACCGGCGCTTTCCATGATCTGCTGCTCGATGGTAACCCGTCGGATCTGCCCGGCCCGGCGGCGATATGGCCCTTTGGTGAGCCATACCAGGGCAAGCACCACCAACGCCATCCAGCCCCAGAGCCAGAGCATGGATTGCATGGATAGTGCGGCACTCTGGGTGGTCAGGTGCTGGATGGACAGGGCCTGCGCGGCCGGGCCCCTTACGGGCCAGTGCTCCAGCATGCTTTGCAAGGGCGCGGTGGGGGACTGCCAGACCAGGTGTGCCCTAAAGGTATCGCCATGACGTATCCACAGCGCCGAGAAAGCGCTGGACAGATAAGCGCCGCCGAGAATCCGCACAAAGTTCTGCAAGGTGGCCGCAGCGGGCAGGCGACGCTGGGGCAGCCGTGAAAACATGATCAAGCTCAGGGGCACCAGATAAAACCCGATGGCGATGCCTTCGATCCAATGGCTGAGGAGCAGGCTGCGCAGGTTGCTGTGCAGGTTGAGCCGAGTGGTGAATCCATAAATGGCGACGAATCCAAAGCAGATGGTTGCCAGCCAGCGCGGATTCACCCGGTGCGAGATGGGTCCCATCACCGCGATCAGTGGCACGCCGCCGAGGGCCATGGGCAGCAGCACCACGCCCGCCCAGAAAGCCGAATAGTTGGCATGACTGATAAGGGCCGAGACAAAAAGACTGTTCCCGCCCAGCAGCAGTCCCCACCCGAAAACCAGTGCCGGCAGCGCCAGCACGTAATTCCGTCGCCGCAGGAGGCGGAGATCCAGGCAGGGGTGCGGTTGATCCCTTTCCCAGAGGAAAAAGGCCACGAGGAGCACGGCGCCCAGCGCGGTCAGCCAGCGGATGGCGGGGGCATCCCACCAGTTCCAGTCTTCGCCCCGGTTGAGCACGATCTGGAAGGTGGCGCTCCATGCGGCGAGCAGCACCAGCCCGATCCAGTCGAAAGGTTGGCGCAGGTGTTCCCTGGGATCGTCGCGTAACAGGGCGGAGACCATGCCCAGCGCCAGTAAACCCACGGGAAAGGTCAGCACCGCCGCCGCCCGCCAGTCCCAGGTATAGGCGATCCAGCCCGCCAGCGATGGTCCGGCAAGCAGGGGCAGCACCAGATTGACGATGCTGAGATCGGCCGCCGTCTTTTGCCAGCGCAACGGCGCATAGCGGATCAGCAGTCGTCGGGTCAGGGGCGTCAGAAAACCCGCCGCTATGCCCTGCACAAACCTGCCGCCCAGGAACAAGCCGAAATGGTCGCTGAAGACATCGGGCAGGGTGGCCACCATCAGCAGGATGAGGGAGATCTGAAACATCCGCAGTTCACCGAAACGCTGGTAGAGCCAGGTCGCGGGTACCACCGCGAGCGCCCAGGCCAGCAGGTAAAAAGTCAGCGACCAGATCGCGTGGTCGAGGCTGGTGCTGTAGGCGCCAGCGATGTACGGCAGCATCGGGATGGACCAGGCGAGGCTCCACGAGGCCAACAGCAGGCCACTGCTCAGGCCCAGCAACAGCAGCACGCTATCTACCCTGGTAAATGTAGGGTCAGCGGCGGCGTCAGGAGAAACAGGGCGAACGGCCAAGCAGATACCCGGAGCGGCGAAGACACGATGTGCATCTTAGAGGACTGCCGTGTCTGGGGCAAAATGCGTTTTCCGGGCGGGAGTGATGTCTTTTGCGTATCACCAGGAAGGCGCGAGGCGGCTGTTGCGGCATTTCTATCGATGAGGACAGTGGAGGATAACACGGAGCCAAATGACGGCAGCCCAGTCAATAGATATACATTATGCATCTATAAGGGTGATAAATGAACAAGTTTAATTATGGCCCTGTTGTTTTCCTGGTGTGAATAAGTGATGTAATTACAGTAGGTAACGCGAGATTTGAAGTTTTCGCGCTGGTCATATCGATAATGCGTCATAGATCAAAGACCAACTATGTCATTAAATATAAAAATTACTTATAGAATTGGCAAAAATCGTAATTTTCAATTGACTGCGAAGTGTTTTATGTTTCGAGACCGCTACAACAGACGGGTAATCAATGCATGGCTAGGTTTTTATCAGCAGTTCCTAATGGTGATTTGCGCGAGGTGGTGCGCCACTTTACACCAAATTGGTTTGCCGCGAACATGGGCACAGGTATCCTGGCCCTGATGCTCGCCGATTTCCCATACCATTTCCCCGGCCAGCTCGTGGCAGCGCGAGGGCTCTGGTCGATCAACGTCGTTTTTTTCTGCCTTTTCACGGTATTGTTTCTGGGGCGCGCCATTTTCTACCCGGCCGCCTTTCAGCGGCTCTTTGAACATCCCGTGCAGTCCATGTTCATCGGGGCCATTCCCATGGGATTTGCCACGATCGTCAACGGCATCTTCCTGCTATGGCCGCTATCGCCCGAAACCATCCTTGTTGCCCACTATCTCTGGTGGGTAGACGTGGTCCTCTCGCTTTTTTCCGTGCTGGCAGTCCCTTATTATATGTTTACGACCCAGCACCATGCCATGGACCGTATGACCGCGGCATGGCTGTTGCCGGTGGTTCCGCCGGAGGTGGCGGCGGCAAGCGGCGGTATGCTGGCCGGGCATCTGAGCACTGGCGCGGCCGGCTGGGTGATTTATACCAGTTACGTGCTTTGGGCCATTTCCGTGCCCCTGGCCTTTGCCATACTGACGATCCTTTTCCTCCGTCTGACCCTACACAAAATGCCGCACATCGACATGGCCGTATCCGCCTGGCTGCCTCTCGGCCCTCTGGGTACCGGTTCTCTGGCAATGCTGGTGCTGGGCCCCTCTGATCAGTATGCCTTTGCTCACAGCTCCATGGCGGCGGTGGGGGCGTTGGGTGAGCCCATTGGGATCATCACGGGCCTCGTATTGTGGGGTTTCGGGTTGTGGTGGATGGCGATTGCCATATTTTTCACCTTGCGTTATCTGAATGAGGGCCTACCCTTCAACATGGGCTGGTGGGGTTTCACCTTCCCTCTGGGCGTCTTTACGGCGTCCACCTATGCCCTGGCGAGGGAAACGGGGTTCGTAGTGTTCGATCATATCGGTGCCGCCTTTACCATTCTCCTGGCCTTTTTCTGGGTGGTGGTGACCTGGCGGACCTTTGGCGGCATGTGGGTCGGGCGCCTGTTCCGCGACCCCTCCCTTTCGGAAGAAACCGCCATGTTGATCGACAGCAAAGAAGACGTGCAGCGACTGATTACAAAAGAGGATGTGATCAAGGATCTTAGGAGTTGAGTGGTGTTCTTGTTGGATCAACTTGGAAGGAGAATAGACATGAGCAACGAATCAAATCTGTTGAGCCGCAGAGAAGCAATGAAGCGTACGGTGCTGGGCGCGGGCGCCGTCGCCGTGGGTGCCCTGGGGGCCAATGCCTCAGCCATGGCCGCCGGCATGAGCGGAAACCCCGCCAACCTGTTGCCCACCGGTGCCGGCACGCTGCAGGAATTGAGTGACCGGCTGGCCAAAGCGCCACGGCGGCGCGATTTCAAAACCGTTCCCATGATGTTGACTAGCCCGGACCAATGGGACAGCGAAGCATTGGATGAGATACTGCACTACGCTGGCGGTCCCAAGCAGGTATGGGACAATACCGCGCTGACCAGCCCGTGGCTGAACCTGATGCGCAACAGCATGAATGTGCAGATCTGGTCGTTCAAGCATCCGGATTTCCTCGCCGTGTCGGCCACCCATGGTTCCGCGCATTTTGCCCTATACGACAATTACATCTGGAACAAGTATCTCGCCACCCTCACCAAAGGCAAATGGAAGGCGAACGCCTGGTTGAAACAGCCCCCGGCATCGGCGACCAATCCGGCCGATTTTGAGGACCCCGAAGGCGTTTTCTCCCCCCACGACAACAGCATCATCGTGCTGCAGCGTCGTGGTGCCGTATTCCTGGCCTGCCACAACGAGGTGTGGGAGCTCACCATGGGTTTACATTCCAAGGGCATCAACCCGGATCATCTGAGCCATCCGGAAATGGCTGCGGAGTTCACCAACCACTTGATTCCCGGCGTAGTGCTCACCCCGGGTATCGTCGGTACCTTACCGGAGTTGCAGTTGGCGGGATATCAGTACGCCAAATAACCATGCACAAATGAGGGTAATGAGATGAAAAAAAGTAAAACGCTGCAAATCGCTACCGTAGCCGCGGTCGCATCCCTGCTGTCCTGCGGAGCAGTCGTCGCCCAGGCTGCGGATATGGGATGGAACGGAAAAGCCGAGGCCCCCCGTTATCAGGAGCAGGTGTTTCCGCCCTGGCAACATGGTGAAAACAACCCCACGATGGATAAGGGCTTCAATTTCACGGTTCCCGAAATCGATGATCTGGCGGATTTCCACGGCTCCATAGACAACCCGCAACTCACCATTTTTGTGGGCGGCAATTACTACTTCGCCATGGCTCCGCTGGTAAAAGCCTTTGAAAAGGAACACCCGGCTCTCCGGGGGAAGATCTACTACGAGACGTTGCCGCCCGGCATCCTGATCAAGCAGATGAAGCAGGGTGGCACCATCACCATCGGCAACATGACGTGGACCGTCAAGCCCGATGTCTATGCAGCGGGGCTGAAGAAAGTGAACGCCTTCATCAAGGAAGGTTTGCTGCAGGGTCCTGCGGTGCCTTATGTCACCAATGATCTGACCATCATGATCCCGAAAGGCAACCCCGCCCACATTACCGGACTCCAGGATCTGGGCAAGCCCGGTGTGCGTTTATCCATGCCCAATCCCGCCTGGGAAGGCGTCGCCAGACAGATCAAAATGTCTCTGACGAAGGCTGGCGGCCCCGCGCTGGAGAAAATGGTGTACGACACCAAAGTCAAGAATGGGGAAACGATCCTCACCCATATCCATCATCGTCAGACGCCGCTCTTCCTGATGCAGGGTCTCGCTGATGCCGGGGTGACGTGGAAATCGGAAGCGATTTTCCAGGAACAGGCGGGGCACCCCATTGCCAACGTCGCGATCCCCGCGAAGGACAATACCACGGCGATCTACGCTTCCGCGGTAGTCAAGGGCGCGGCACATCCCAAGTGGGCTAAGGACTGGGTGAATTTTTTGAAGACACCCACCGCCTTGCAGATCTTTGAGCACTACGGTTTCAAGCCGTACACGGGCAAATAAGTAAAAAGGGAGGGAATTCTCTCCCTTTTTCAGGCAGAACAGGAGAAACTTCATGGCAACGACCATGTCAAATACCACCCCGCAGGACACGCCGGATCGCAGTTGGCGTTTCGCCGCCATCGCACTTCTTGCCGTACGCTTCGTCCAGGGATGGATCTACTGGGGCGGCGGGACCCGGCGTTTTATCTACGGCCCGCAAAAGCTGGACGTACATGGCCACTGGATGGCCTATAAATTCCAGACGGCAATGCCCGGAGCCATACTAGGTACGGATCATCTGGTCGCTTTTTTATTGCATCATTTCACCCTGCTCTATGCTGGGGTGATCATTTTCAGCGCCGTTGAAATGATCGCAGGTTTTATGCTGATTGTCGGCTTGTATACCCGCCTCGCAGCGGTGGCCACCCTCGGCTTGTCCTTCGTGCTGATGCTGTTGTTCGGTTGGCAGGGCGCCACCTGCATCGATGAATGGACCATGGCTGCGTCCAACTTTGCCATGGGCATCACGCTGTTTCTTGCGGGAAGCGGCGCGTATTCCGTGGACAACTGGCTCCTGTCGCGGAAACCGACGCTGGCCCAAAATGGTCTGTTCCGCTGGCTGGGGGGTGCCCTGCCTTTGCCTTTGAGCGATGGCGCCTTCAAGAAGCTCGCGTTCACATTGTTCTGGATTGCCGTGGCCTTTATCGTCGCGACTTATAGTTATTACCGCGGTTCGGTGTTCACGCCTTTTCACGGTGGCCCAGTGAGTCCGGCGAAGCATCACTGGAAGCTGGACGGAGCCACACTGCAGAAGGACGGCGGTGTGACATTCCACGCCTATGTGGATTCCGGAGTGGCCGCAGAGCCGTCCAATGTGCTCGAGGCAGCGCTGATCGATACCAGCACCGGGAAGCCGCTGGAGAAATGGGCCAGTTCGACCCTCTCCACGTTGCCCAAAAGCGCCTTTTCCAACGATTTTGCCTACCAGCAGATTCACACCGGGAAGTTCGGCATTACCGGACCGGTCGGTGCGCAGGCCACCGTACGCCTGCCGTCAACGATGCCGAGCGGTGTAACCATCGGTCAGGGCGCTTACGTTCTCGAGCTGACCTCCGTAAACGGCCATGTATGGAAAGCGCCAGTGCAGCATCCATAAGCACTATCTAGTCAGGTCAGGCAGTTGCCAGCCTCAAATTGTGGCATGGGCGTAGGTTCATCCATGCCATTTTCCAGAAATTCAACAGGAGAATTAAAAATGTTCAAGCGCCTAGCAAACGCCGCAATTCCATTTGCCTTCGTCGGCATGTTATTCGGGCTGTCGGTATCTGTGGCCTCCGCCGACGACAGTGGTAACCAAGCCGCACAACAAGTATTGAATGCACGCATGGAGAAATTCTTTGCAGATCAGAAACCCTTTCCCTACGGCACCTATCAGTATACGGACCGCAGCTTGTTATTGGCGATCAGCAAGGATCCCAGCAAATATGCATTGATCGATATCCGGACGCCAACCTATCACGATTTTTTCTGCGGAGTGCATTCCAACAAGCATGTCTGCACCGGACGCGGCTGGCAACGTATTTACGGCTATGCACAGGGCCATGTGCCAGGTGCTCGGAATATCCCGTATCTGAATCTTCCTGCGGCCATCAAGAGCAACACCATTCCCAAAAACAAGACCGTTATCCTCATGTGCCCGACCGGCCAGCTATCCAACCAGACGGCCGGAGTATTGCGCATGCTCGGTTACGACGCCTACGCCTTGCGTGGCGGGGTCAACGGCTGGAAAAAGGCAGGATATCCCATTGTCATCGGTAAAGAGCCGGGCACCATGGCGCAGGCGTGTCATCCCTGGCAGACGTGCTGGCGGCAATTCCAGTATGACAACCCGCAGGCGCATTGACGGGTTTGGAAGCAGGCTTCCGGGGGCCGTGTGTGCCCCCGCCGGTGTGAGTCAGGTCTTATGTCCCATGTAATCAAAGAAGCAACCTGTCAGCAGGCGCTTGCGGCGCTGAGCGATCGCGATTCCGTCGTCATTGATGTGCGATGCCAGGAGGAATATGCGATATACGGGCAAATCGCGGGGGCGCACCTCATCCCGTGGAAGCTGCTTCGTGATGATGCATTGGTGGATAATCAGCATTTTCACCGCGAACTGAAAAACGCCGTGAGCAACTGCAAGGGCATAGGCGATTTCAAGCTATACTTCATCTGCGGTAGCGGAAACCGTTCCTGTGATGCGGCGGAATGTGCCCTGGACATGCTGGGAGACGAAGGTTACGAGGTTTATAACGTCGTCGGCGGTATAGATGAGTGGGTCTGCAGCGGCCTGCCGACATCACCGGCTGCCCTCTCGGCGTAGGCTGGCAACACCCGTATTTTGTCCTTTCCCTCACTTCTGCTGTAATGCCCGCAGAATCTCGTCCATCGGCTCCTGCCCGGACACGACGCCCTGGTATTTGTCGATCACCCGCCCTTCCCTGTCGATGATGACCTGTGTGGGTGTAACCATGATTCCGCCCACTGCGCGGGTAAGGGTGCCACTTTGATCCATAGATAAAGGATAAGTCACGTGGGCCATAGCGGCGGCGGCGAGGCTTCTGGACCTGGACGATCCCGGCGTGGCGATGCCTACCACCACCAGACCCTGCGCGCGGTAGGTCTGGTAAAGTCGTTCCAGATCGGGCAGTTCCTGGATACAGGGCGGGCAGTCGGGAGACCAGAAATTCAATACCACGACCTTGCCGCGCAGCGCCGTTACATCCAGGGTTTTGCCATTCACCAGCGGAATGGATGTGGTTGCCACATCGGACTTATGAAGCATGGGCTGGATAAGGCTGATCCACAGCAGGAATGCGCCGATCATCACGATGATGGCCACTTTGGCCATAGGCCAAACCGTTTTTGACATGATGGTATGTTATCCCCGTAAAAATAGCCCCCATTTTATACGGCACGGGGGCTGTCCGGATAGCCGGGAGATGTCAGCGTTGCAGGGGTACGGTCCAGACGCTGCCATTTACCGAACTCAGCTGGAGCGTATAGGTACCCACCGGCAGCTTCAAATCGCTCGCCGCCGGGGGCAGGGTAATGGTAGCCTTGGAACCCACCGGGCCGGTGATCCCGTATTTACCGATATGAATTTTTTGATAATCATAGTCGTTTTTCAAGGCCGTTCTGGGTAAGGCGGCAAGCTTGGCGCTATCCCATTCCTCGACCACACTGCCATTCCGGGTGTCGACAAGCGTCGCATGCAGCACGTTGGATGGTGCTTCGGGGGTGCCGGCGTCCACATAGGCATGGAAGGTCACCGTGCCGTCCCCTTGCAGGCGGCCGTCAGAGAGGGACCAATGATGTTTGGAGGGGCTCACGGGACCGCCATGGAAGGGAGTGACCACCGAACCGCGATAGTAGCTGTAGGTGCCGACGATGAAAGCGACGGCGATCCAGAACAGCATCAGCGCGAATTTCTTATAGGCCTGATCGCTCAGGGGCAACGGCAAACTGCCGCCCATCCAGCGAAACCACCCTTTTTCGGCCAGGCCGGGCTTTTTCGCGAGGAGCCAATTGTCCAGGGAATAAGCGCCTCCGCCCACCAGCAGGAGCGTCACGCCCATGGCAAAATTCGATGCGGCCATGGTCCATTCGTCGATGCAGGTAGCCCCTTGCCAACCGAACAGGAGCATCAGCACGAAGGACAAGCCGATGGTGGTCAGGGCGGCGATGCGCGTCAGTAGACCCGTGATGAGCATGAAGCCCGCAAATAGTTCCACCAGGCTGAAGACGATGACCCCGACATAGAGCAGAACGAAATGCTGCAGCAGGAAGGAGACGAGATGCTCCGTGCCCAGCAAGGCACCCGGCATGGCCGTCTGAAACTTATAGGCCATCCAGTGCCCGCCACCCCACGCGTCCAGCTTTTGCGGGCCGTAGATAAACCGTCTGGTGCCGCCGCCCCAGTAAATCCAGCCTTGCACAAAACGCACGGCGAGCAACCCGATCGCTGCCAGGCGCCATCCTCTATCCACTAAAAATGTACTGCCGTTTACGCTTGTTGCACTACCCATGCTCTTTCTCCTGATGATCCGGGGGGCTACGCCCCCCTAATGCGCGCGTGGATCACTTCCCCTGGGTATATGGCTGAAAGCCATACTCTTCGAAGATGTGCAGGGCCGTTGGCGACTTGAGGAAGTTTACCCACGCCTCTGCCCATTTGGGGTGAGGCGCATCCTTGACCGCAGCAGCCGCATAGATGGCCTTGGTATTGAATTGGGCCGGAATCGCGACGTTGCCGATGGGATTGCCGATCTTTTCCTGGAAAATGGCTTCGGATTTCCAGGTTACCCCGGCGACGGCCCTTCCCTGCATCAGGAACATGGGACTCTGGCGGTGGTGAATTTCCGTCAGAATGGTTTCGCCGTTCTTTACCTTGGTGTCATACACCGCGGTGGCCAGTGCCGGTCCGCCCGCCTTCGTGAGGCTCATCTTGATTTGCCGGGCGATGCCCTCCCATGCGGGATTGGGCATGACCAGCCGCATTCCGGGTTTGCCCAGATCCTGGAGTCCGCTGATGTGGGCCGGGTTGCCTTTGGGAACCATGATGGTGAGGTCGTTGGTGACATAAGGCACCGCCGGCCCCTTCAGCAGACCGTGCTGAACGTAATAGTCCACTTTCTGCAACCCGGCGGCGTATACGTCGGGCTTGACCGTCCAGGTCATGTTCCCCACCGTGATGGTATTGCCGTGCTCCATCTGCCGGATCAGCAAGCCCGGCGGAATGGTCTCGTAATAGATTCTGCCTTTGATCTCCGGGTGCTCCTTCTCAAACGCGGCCACCAGCGGTGCCATGGCAAAAAAGTAGTTGCCCCCCACGAAGATGCTCAGTTTCGGGTTGTCGATGCTACCGTGAAAATCCGGCAGGTTGTCGACTTCCGGGATGGTAAAATCCAGGCCTTTAGAGGTCGCCGGGTTGTTGGCGCCATTTTGCCAGGGAGGGAATACCTGGCTCTTCGTGCCATGGAACTCGCCAGGGGTACCCCAGCCGTTGTCCGCCGCCACGGCGCAGGTACCAAAAACCATCAGGGAGGCGGCTGCCAGCAGTGGAGCCAGCCGTAGTGTGCTGCTTCTCGTCATCCTATCGCTCCTCTTGATCTACTATTTTGCGTATTGAAAGCCGGCCAACTGCAGTTCCGGCAAGGTGCCTACCACCCCCGGCGTCAGGATGACACCGGGAATGAGATGGTTGGTAAACTCGGCCGCCATCTGTTCATGGCTGAGGCCGTCGGGATTGATGCCCTTCTTGAGCACGCCCTCGGTGATTTCCCAGATGCCATTGTGACAGCCCAGGAAAACGGCGCCGCGACGCTGCAATACCGTGACACTGTTGTCCCCCGGAGCGAACACTCCTTCGGGATTCTCAAAGTTGGCGGGGTCGGCCGCCGCCGCCGGCGGTTCTTTGACCCATTCGTTGCCTTTCCATTTTCCGCCGGTCATCTGTGCCAGATATTTGTTCCAGATGAAATCATCGTACAGCGCCCAGTGGGCGCTGCCATGGGTGGCCGAGACACAAAGGAAATCCGGATGCCTAAACGCCCAGACCTGCACATTCATGCTGTTGCGCATCAAGTTCAGCCACGGGCTGGAAACATCGGTATTATCCCAGACCTGTTTCGGGCCACCGGCGTAATGGATGATCTCCCGCAGCGCCGCATCATCCCATTCGTCCGGTTTGGTGAGGATCATGGGAACCGTTTTGAAGTCGCGCCGCCGCGGTGTTTTGGCCAAGCGTTCGCCGAGTTCCTTCAGACTCCTGGCACCAGTCGGCAACAAATTGCCGGGATTCCCGCTCAGGCCGGCCGCTACGGCGCTCGTCTGGGTACCCACGGCACCCACAGCCAGGGCTCCGGCACCCCACACTGCACGTTTCATGACGTCGCGACGGCTCAGCAAATTTTGCTCGTTACTCATGGTTCTCTCCTTTGGGTGTGCCAAACTATACGGTCTACTGTTTTTGCGCTGCATGAAGGGCGTCCAGAACGGATTCGTCGGCTTTCTGGCCAACCGCTCGCGCCGCGGCGTTATCCGTCAGTAATGCACTACGCTGGAGATAGTAAGCGGTGGTTTTGCCGTTTATCTGGACCAGCGACAGGGTGATCGGACAGAGACTCGTGGCGGCGGGGTCGGTGCGCAGGTAGCCGACAATGGAGCTGGACTGGCATACGACCAACAGCCGCTCGGCCTGGATGTCCGGAGGAATCCGGGCGGCAAGCTGCGGGTTGCCCTTGTGAATGCGGGGGAGCACGTTCAGATTGTCCACTACCTTGAAGTGACGCGCCGTCAGTTGCTGGCTGATTTTGACGGCGGCAATGTCCGCAGGCATGGCAAAAGATGTGCCGATGATGGCTGGTGCGGCGTTGGCCGTACCCATGGCCAGACCGGCAAGAGCAGAGAGAAGGAACCGTTTTTTCCACATGTAATTAGAGTCTCCGGAAATAGGTAAAACAGCGGATTGGGAAAGGTCACTGGAATCTGTGCATTACCCCGATATAGGCGCGAGAGTCATCTACCTCCTGTGGCGAAAGGGCTTTGGTGTGGCTGACATAGTCTATGCCGGACAAGATATCCCAGCCCTGCCCGATGCCGTAATGGCCATGCACACCCAGTGTCAGATACGATCCGTTCCGCCAGGAGTACCGGTACCTGGAAATGGGCGCGAGTTCCAGGGCGCTCTGGACGGCAAGGGTCCCGGTGCCGTAACGCGGAAAGGCCAGGCGCAGAGGCCGCCTGGACATATAGGGGTTGCGGCTCACACCGGCTATGGGATGGGACCTGCCCGGATGGTGACGCAGGAGGGCGATGGCTTTGTGCCCCGGTCTCAGACGGATGCGGAGGGCGCGTTTGTCCCGCCGGTGAGCGGGTTTCCGGTGCGCTGATTTTCTGGCGAGGAATCGTTGCCTCTGTGGCGCGCGGGTCCAATCCGCCAGCGGATTTCCAGGGCATCCCGGAAAAATGCATAACCCGCCGGATAGCGGCGACACCTGGGCGGCGCCGACGACGGGCGGTACTGCCGCAGAGGTTCTTGCACTCCCCGCGACGCTGGGTGTGGGTCCGCCCGGTCGCTGCGTGCTGTCCGTCTTCATGGCCGCGTCAGCGCCGGCCGGTCCTATGGAGGTAAACATCGCGACGCCGCAGAGTGCGAATAACCGAAGGGGCAAATCATCAGCCCCCGTCCGCCGGCGTTTCCGTTCTTCGGAAACCCGTTTCTTGCCGCGCAGGAAGAAGATGGTTCGCCGTATCATCGCTCAACGGGCTTCTATCTCGTTGACCCCGACGATCCGGGGTGAGGGCGGGATAGGCACCGCCTGGCGTATCCGATAAAAATAATGACCGGTTGTCAGGAATGCCGCGAATACGACCACGGCGAACACCAGGCTGCTGACCGCCAGTTGCATTCCCCCGGAAATCACATGGCCAGAGGTGCATCCGCCCGCCATGCGCGCCCCGAAGAGGAGCAGGAAGCCGCCGACGAACGCCCAGAAAAAACGTTTGGCCGGCTTGGGACCGTGGTACCGCACCCACAACTCGGGCACGCTGGAGATGCGAAAGCTGCGGTGGAGCAGGGCAAACACCAGCCCGGCCAGAAACGCCCCGGTGAGAAACCATAATTCCCATGCGCCTGGCGCCGCTATGGCGGCCTGATAGGATTCCGCGCCCAGGTCGGTAAGGGTCATGGCCGCATAAGGAAAGGCCGTGGATGCGCCCATGGGGTGACCGGCGACAAAGGGCAGGGTGAGTACGCAGTTGAGCAACGCCAGACCCACGGCGGCGTGCAGCCAGCGCCAGTCATGATGCTGCAATTTCTGTAAATACAAGGCGATTCCCATGAACAAGATCGCCACGGCACTGGTGACGCTCCAGAACAGGGTGTCATCGGGCAACAGGCTGCGGACAGACAGGGCGCCCAGGTTCGGGCCGAGAAGGGGATTTATGGAGGGGTAGACCACCGCAAAAACCAGGGCGCCGCACAAACCGCCGATGATGCCGACCAAGGCATCGAGATTGCCCTGGCCCAGGGATATGGCGACGGTGCCGGGACAGTAGCCGAGTACGGCCATGCCCACGCCGAAGAGCAGTCCGCCCACGACCACGCCGACGAGGATCAGGGGTTTGACGTGGTAGTCCGCCCATCCCAGGAGAATCTCGGACTGCAGCAAAAGCATCCCCAGGCCGATAGTGAAGGCCATGGTTTTGGCGACGGCGAGATTTTGCAGTACCGCCATGCCCGCTATGGTATTAAATCGGTTCAGGCGCGCATATTGTAGAATCGCCCCGAACATGAAACCCCAAACGATGGTCTCCATACGCTCCTCCATCTTGTAATAGGCATAGGGGGAAACCCCGCCTTGCCACTATTCTTTATATCAATCAAAATAGCCTATTGTTCAGCCCTGGCAAATATAATTAATCTATGGGCTGATTAGCGACTATAGGGCGCTGGATGATGTGCGGCGACGCGCAGGCATTCCGGAGATCAACAGACGTCCCGGTCGCCGCTCAGGACATGCGGACGTGTACCAGACCGGGAAACAAGGCGGCCAGACCGTTGGCGATGAAGGTCACGGCAATGGCGGCGAGCACCAGCCCGAAGATACGGGTAGAGATGTTGATGCCCGTCACCCCCAGCCGGCGCGACAGGGGCTCCGCCAGGCGTAGTGCCGCATAGGCCACTCCGGCGATTACCAGGATGTCGATGATCAACAGGCCGCTGGCCAGCCACGACGCATTTTTGTGATGGGCGATGATCACGGTGACCATGGTGCCGGGACCCGCGAGCAGGGGGATGGCGAGAGGGACTACGGCGACGGCCTCTTTCTGCATGCCCTCGGCGGCTTCCTCCGGGGTGTGGCGATAGCGGCTGGACTTGGCCTGTAGCATATTGAAGGCCAGCAGCATGAGCACCATACCGCCCGCCACCTGAAAGGCGGCGATGCTGATCCCGAAGAATTGCAGGATATATTCTCCCAGGAACGCCGACGTGAGCAGCACCACGGCGACGGCGCGCGATGCCAGCTTCGCCGTGGCGAGTTGTTGTTGTGGGTCTTCGTCGCTGGTCAGGGCAATGAAAATCGGGATGGCGCCGACGGGATTGAGGATCGCGAGCAGGGCGATGAGCGTTTGCAATGCACTGTGCAGTTCAGCGGCCACGGGCATCTGCATCGCTCCCGTGCCGCATGTACTGGCACAAGGCCCTTGAAAATTGCGGCGTGAGGTCGTATTTAATAGGCATCTTTTAAAGCAACAACCCGATACGGAGTCGATACAATGCCAACTTACGAGTATGTATGCAAGGATTGCGGGCACCACTTGAGTGTCGAGCAGCGCATGAGTGATCCCCGCCTGACCGATTGCCCCCATTGCGGAAAGCCGGGGCTGGAGCGGCAACTGAGCGCCGGCGGCTTCGCCCTGAAGGGCTCCGGCTGGTACCAGACCGATTTCAAGGGTGGCGGCAATAAAGCCGGCGAGAGCAAGCCGGAAGCCGCCGCTGTGCCTACCTGCCCCGCCGGGGGTTGCGCCTGTCATTGACGCGGCGCGCGCGGCAAGGCTAGATTGTGCGCGGGCCTCCCGGTCGGGTGGCCCTTTTCTTGTTGACTCATACGGGACGCAGCATGCGGACACACTATTGTAACGGTATTCACGAAGGCCTGATCGGCCAGACGGTCATCCTCTGCGGTTGGGCGCAACGGCGGCGTGACCACGGCGGCGTCATTTTCATAGACCTGCGGGACCGCGAAGGTCTAGTGCAGATCGTCGCCGATCCGGACCAGGTCGACGCCTTCGCCGCCGCCAACGAGTGCCGCAACGAGTTTGTGCTGCAGGTCGAGGGCGTTCTCCGTGCCCGGCCCGCGGGTACCGAGAATCCCCACATGCCCAGTGGCAAGGTCGAGCTGGCCGCAGCGCGCATCCGTATTCTCAACCGATCCGAGCCGGTCCCCTTCCCCCTGGATGAGGAAGACATCGCCGAGAACCTCCGGCTCAAGTACCGCTATCTCGACCTGCGTCGGCCGGAAATGCTCCATCGTCTGCGCCTGCGCCATCAGGTCACCCGCTTCGTGCGCGGCTATCTGGACAATGCCGGCTTTATCGACGTGGAAACCCCCGTCCTTACCCGCTCCACCCCGGAAGGCGCCCGTGACTACCTGGTGCCGTCGCGCACCCAGCCGGGACACTTTTTCGCGCTGCCCCAGAGCCCGCAGCTCTTCAAGCAGCTTCTGATGGTGGCGGGACTGGACCGCTATTACCAGATCACCAAGTGCTTCCGCGACGAAGACTTGCGGGCCGATCGTCAGCCGGAATTCACCCAGATCGATATCGAGGCATCGTTTGTCGATGAAGAGGCCGTCATGGGGACTGCCGAGCCCATGATCCGCGGGCTGTTTGCCGAGGTGTTGGGCGTGCAGTTGCCCGATCCCTTCCCACGGATGACCTACCGGGACGCCATGCATCGCTTTGGCGTCGATCGCCCCGATCTGCGCAATCCGCTGGAACTGACAGAGCTCACCGATCTCATGCGCGCGGTGGACTTCAAAGTGTTTCGCGAAGCCGCCGAACGTCCGCATGGGCGGGTGGCCTGCCTGCGGGTGCCCGGTGGCGCCCAGCTCAGCCGGGCGCAGATCGATGCCTACACCCAGTTCACCGCCATCTACGGGGCCAGGGGCCTGGCCTGGATCAAGGTGAATGCCCTGGATCGGGGTAACGAAGGCCTGCAATCCCCCATCGTCAAGTTCCTGCCGGAAGCCGTCCTGAGCGAAATCCTCCGGCGCAGCGGCGCGGCGGCGGGCGACATCCTCTTTTTCGGCGCGGATACCGCCAAAATCGTCAACGAAGCCCTCGGCAACCTGCGTAACCGTGTGGCCGCTGATCTGGGTTTGCTGGAGGGCGAATGGTGCCCGGTCTGGATCACCGACTTCCCCATGTTCGACTATGACGACAAGGAGAATCGCTGGACTTCCACCCATCATCCCTTTACCGCGCCGCAGACGGAACACCTGGAAACCCTTGGTCAGGATCCCGGCAATGCCCTGGCGCGGGCCTACGATCTGGTACTCAATGGCAACGAGATCGGCGGCGGCAGTATCCGCATCCATCAGGAGGCGGTACAGGAAAAGGTCTTCGCCGCCCTCGGCATCGGGGCGGAAGAGGCGCGGGACAAATTCGGCTTCCTGCTCGACGCCCTGCGTTACGGGGCGCCGCCCCATGGCGGTCTGGCTTTCGGGCTGGATCGACTGGTGATGCTCCTGTGCGGTGCCGAGACCATCCGTGACGTGATCGCCTTTCCCAAGACGCAAAAGGCCGGTTGCCTGCTCACCGAAGCCCCCGGTACGGTGGCCGACAAGCAGCTTCAGGAACTCGGCATCCGCCTGCGTCCCGGTGTCGGGGTTGGCATTCCCAATCCCTGAAAGGGCGGGCGCTTGACGGCTGGCGGACGGCTTCGTAACGTGAACGGGTATTTTTGCACGCGCAATGGCGCCTGAGAGGGTCGGTTATGGGTGTGGAAACGGTGAGGATTCAGGGGCTGCGGAGCAGTGACGCGGCGGAGCTGGATGCGCGAATCCGGCGGGCCAAGGCGGCGCTGGGCAAGCGTGCGGTCATTCTCGGCCACCACTATCAGCGCGAAGAAGTCTATCGCCACGCCGACTTTCATGGCGACTCCCTGCAGCTCTCCCGTGCTGCCGCCGAGCAGGAGGCCGAGTTTATCGTCTTCTGCGGCGTTCATTTCATGGCCGAAGTGGCCGATATTCTCAGCCGCCCGGAACAAGCGAGCATTCTGCCGGACCTCAACGCTGGCTGCTCCATGGCCGATATGGCCGATATGCCCCAGGTGCAGCGTGCCTGGGAGGAACTAGCGACGGTGATCGATGTGGAGCGGGAGGTCACTCCTGTCACCTACGTGAACTCTTCGGCCGCGCTCAAGGCCTTCTGTGGCGTCCACGGCGGCACGGTCTGCACCTCCTCCAATGCCCGCAAGGTGCTCGACTGGGCCTTCGGGCAACGTCCCAAGGCCCTGTTTTTCCCCGATCAGCATCTGGGACGCTGGACCGGTTACCAACTGGGTATTCCCCTGCGCGACATGCCGGTTTGGGACCCCAGCCTGCCGCTGGGCGGCCTCACGCCGGAAGAAATCCGCCGTGCCAGAATCCTGCTCTGGAAGGGGCATTGCTCGGTCCACCAGATGTTTCAGCCGGCCCACATCGAACGCTGGCGCCGCGAGCATCCCCAGGGGCAGGTGATCGCCCATCCGGAGGCGTCTTTTGAAGTCTGCCAGATGTCCGATGCCGTCGGTTCGACGGATTTCATCCTGCGCACGGTCAAGGCCGCGCCACCCGGCAGTGCGTGGCTGGTGGGCACGGAGATCAATCTGGTCACCCGCCTGGCCAGCGAGGTGCGCGCCGAAGACAAGACCGTGGAGTTCATGTCGCCCATGGTCTGCATGTGCTCCACCATGTTCCGCATCGACCCGGAACAACTGGCTCGCTCGCTGGAGAGCCTCCTCGCGGGCCAGGTGGTCAACCGCATCGAGGTGGACCCGGAGACCGCTGCGCAAGCCCGGCTGGCGCTGGAACGCATGCTGGCGGTTTCCTGACGAACCTCATGGGGCAACCGTCTGTGGTGGCCGATCTGGCGACGGAGTGGTCCTTTACCCAGCGTGGCCTACATGCCCTGCTTTACGGCTACACCCGCTTTTATCAGGGGGGCCGCTGGGAGCGCAGCAGCGTTCCCGAGACCGGGCCCGCCATCCTCGCCTGCAATCATGTTTCCGTGCTCGATCCTTTATTCCTGGTGGCCAGTAATCAGCGGATCATTTCCTTTCTGGTCGCACAGGAATATTACGACAACGCCTGGATGCGCCGCCTGCTGGAGCAGACCTACAGCATCCCCGTACGCCGCGACCGTCGAGATGTCCGTGCCCTCCTGCAGGCGCGACGGATGCTGGAAGAAGGACGGGTGCTGGGCATATTTCCCGAGGGCGGGATCAACCGCGAGGAAACCCAGAAAGGCATTGCCTGGCTGGTGCGGGAAAGCGCCGCGCCGGTGGTGCCCGCCCATATCAGTGGCGCGCGACAAGGCCGCTCGGACTTCAGTACCTGGGTACACCGCCAGCGGCCTTTGCTGCGTTATGGGGTACCTCTGCATTTTCATCCGGATGCCCAAGCCGCCGAGGTGCTCGGCGCCACCATGAGCGCCATCGCCACCCTCGCATGACGGCATCCCCGCCTTTGCGGTACCATGGGCGATATTTTCATTTTGCAGGATAGTCCAGTGATAGAACAGGGAGTAGGTCATGTCAGGGCATAGTAAGTGGTCCACCATCAAGTTCAAGAAGGCGCTGAAGGACGCCAAGCGCGGCAAGATTTTCACCCGCCTCATCCGCGAAATCACGGTGGCGGCGCGGGCGGGCGGCGGTGATCCGGCCAGCAACTCCCGCTTGCGTCTTGCCCTGGACAAGGCCTACGGGGCCAACATGACCAAAGACACCATCGAGCGGGCGATCAAGCGCGGCACCGGCGAACTGGAAGGCGTGGACTATGAAGAAGTCACCTATGAGGGCTATGGTCCCGGCGGTGTCGCGATCCTGATCGAGACCATGACCGACAACAAGGTGCGTACCGTCGCCGAAGTGCGCCACATATTTTCCAAGCGCGGCGGCAATATGGGTACCGCGGGCTCGGTGGCCTATCAGTTCAAAAAGCTTGGTCTGATTGTTTTTCCGGCGGATGCCGATGAGGACCGGATTCTCGAAGCGGCCCTGGAAGCGGGTGCGGAAGATGTGGTCAACGAAGGCGAGCGGATCGCCGTTTACACGGCCCCATCGGATCTTCACAGCGTGGTTCTGGCCCTGGAAGCGGCGGGGCTCAAGCCGGAAGAAAGTGAAATGACGATGGTCCCGGAGAATACGATCGAGGTCAGCGGTGAGGAGGCGGAGAAACTGCTGCGGCTCATCGATTTTCTCGAAGAAAACGACGACGTGCAGAACGTCTATGCCAACTACGACATCAGTGACGAAGAAATGGCCCGCCTGGAAGCGACATCCTGAACCTGCGGCGGAATTCCCGGCGAGCGCGGCGGCCGTGGTGCTGAACGGAGGCGCAACGCCCGCCTTCCGGCCCCAGGCTGCGGTGCGGATCATCGGTATCGACCCGGGTTCTTTGCGCACCGGCTACGGCATTATCGAGTCCGACGCGGCCGGCGAGCTCCGGCATGTGGCCCACGGCTGCCTGAATGTGTCCGGACAACCGTTTCTGGAGCGCATCGGCGCCATCTATCGTGAACTGAAACAGATCATCGGCACGTATCACCCCGAGGAAGCGGCCATCGAACAGGTGTTCATGGCGCGCAACGCGGATTCCGCCCTCAAGCTGGGGCAGGCGCGCGGCGCCGCTCTGGTCGCCTTGCTGGAAGCCGGGTTGCCCGTAGAGGAATACACGGCGCTGCAGATCAAAAAAGCCGCCGTCGGCGGTGGCCACGCAGCCAAGGAGCAGGTGCAGAGCATGGTCCGCTGGCTCCTCAAACTCAGCGAAAACCCGCAGGCGGACGCGGCGGATGCGCTGGCCTGTGCCATTTGTCATGCCCACCATGACCGCACCCGGCAGCGCTGGCAGCCTGCGGTCAGCCGCTGAACCCGTTACGACCCGAGGCCCTCCGTCATGATCACCTCCCTTACCGGCACCATCCTGCAGCGGCGTCCACCCTGGCTCTGGCTCGATGTGCAGGGAGTCGGCTATGAACTGGAGATGCCCCTGTCCGGTTTTTACCAGATGCCCGCCGAAGGCGCGGCGCTGACCGTCCACACCCACCTCACGATCCGCGAAGACGCGCATCTGCTCTATGGTTTCATGACCGTGGCGGAACGCGACATATTTCGGCTACTGATCCGGGTGAACGGCATCGGCGGCAAGGTGGCGCTGGCCTGTTTGTCCGGTTTGCCCGCCGAGCGGCTCAGCCAGGCCGTGGCCGAAGGCAACACGGCGCAGCTCACCGCCATCCCCGGTATCGGCCCGAAGACCGCCGAACGGCTGGTGGTGGAACTGCGCGACAAGATGGGCGGCATCGCGCCGGGGCCGGTGGGGCGGAGCGGTGCCGGTGATCCCCGTCAGGAAGCCATTGCAGCGCTGCTGACTTTAGGTTATAAGCCTGCGCAGGCGAGCCAGGCGATAGCCGGTCTGGCGGACGGACTGAGTCTGGAAGACCTCATCCGTCAGTCGCTGCAGAATTTGTCACGTCACTGATTTTTTGGAACCCGCCGCTGCACGGACGGTCAGAGCAGGATGATGGATAGAGGCCCTCTCAACCCCCAGGAAGACCACAATGATGCAGTAGACCATGCCCTGCGGCCGCGCCGGCTGGCGGAGTACCTCGGGCAGGCCAAGCTGCGGGAGTCTCTGGGCCTGTATATCGATGCCGCCAGGGGGCGCAGTGAGGCGCTGGATCATGTGCTGCTCTTCGGGCCGCCCGGACTCGGCAAAACCACCCTGGCGCATATCATCGCCCAGGAGATGGGCGCGGGCCTCAAAGTCACCTCCGGCCCGGTGCTCGACAAGCCCGGCGACCTGGCCGCCATCCTCACCAACCTGCAACCCCACGACGTACTTTTCGTCGACGAGATTCACCGTCTCAGCCCGGTGGTGGAAGAAATCCTCTACCCCGCGCTGGAGGACTACGAGCTGGACATCCTCATCGGCGAAGGGCCGGCGGCACGCTCCATCAAAATCAGCCTGCCACCCTTCACCCTGATCGGCGCTACCACCCGCGCCGGCCTGTTGACCTCGCCGCTGCGCGACCGCTTCGGCATCAGTTTTCACCTGGAATTCTACAGCGACGCCGAGCTGACCCAGATCGTCACTCGCTCCGCCCGGATTCTCGGCACCCCCCAGGCCCTGGAAGGCGCGCAGGAAATCGCCCGGCGCGCGCGCGGCACGCCGCGCATCGCCAACCGCCTGCTGCGTCGGGTACGGGACTACGCTCAGGTACGGGGTAACGGCGAAATTGACATGGCGACGGCACAGGCGGCCCTGACCCTCATGGAGGTGGACCAGCATGGCTTCGATGGCCAGGACCGCAAGTTGCTCCAGGCCGTCATCTCCCGTTTCGCCGGCGGACCGGTGGGGGTGGAGAGTCTGGCGGCCGCCATCGGCGAGGAGCGCGGCACCATCGAAGATGTGCTGGAGCCCTTCCTGATCCAGCGCGGTTATCTGATCCGCACGCCGCGCGGGCGCTGCGCCACTGAACTCAGCTATCTGGCCCTGGGCCTGACGGCCCCCAAGGAGCCCAAGGGGATTTTCGATGCTGGCTAACGACCCCGTCAGTACCTTCCACATTCGCGTTTATTATGAAGATACGGATCATGGCGGGGTGGTGTATCATGCCAACTATTTACGTTTCATGGAGCGCGCACGTACCGAGATGCTGCGCGAACGGGGTTATGAACTGGATGTGTTGGAGCAGGATGCCGGGATCATTTTCGTGGTGCGCCGCGCCCGGCTGGATTTCCGTGCACCGGCCCGCTTCAACGACCTGCTCCTCGTGGAAACCCGGATCGTGAGCAAGAGCCCCGTGCGCATGGGCTTTCAGCAAATCGTTTCGGTGGGGGACAGAACGCTCTGTAGCGGAGAGGTGGAAGTGGTCTGCCTGGATGCCGCCGGTTTTCGTCCCCACGTCATCCCTGCAGCCTTGTTGCAGGCCATCCCGCTTTTTGTTCAGCCGTGAGAATTTATGGATCCGCATAGCATCGTCAACACCGCGCAGTCCCTCTCCCTGGGCCATCTGGTCATGAACGCCAGTTGGGTCGTCCAGGGCATCCTCGCCATACTGATGATCGCGTCCGTCATCTCGTGGACCATCATCTTCCAGAAATGGGCCATCTTTGCCGCCGCCCAGCGTGCCCTGGAGCGATTCGAGAAGCGCTTCTGGAGCGGTGGTGAGATGAGTCAGATTTACCAGCACGTTTCCGGTAACGCCAATCTGGAAACCGGGGCCGGCAGCATCTTCTGCGCCGGTTATGAAGAATTCCAGCGTCAGCGCAACAAGATTCGTCCCAGCGATGCCCTCGATGCAGCGCGGCGCGCCATGCGGGTGGCGCAGATGCGCGAGGTCGGGCGCCTGGAAAACAATCTTGCCTTTCTTGCCTCCGTATCCTCCGTAAGCCCTTTTATTGGTCTTTTCGGCACCGTCTGGGGCATCATGACCGCCTTCATGAACATCGGCATGGCGGGACAGGCCACCCTGGCGACGGTGGCGCCTCCCGTCGCCGAAGCCCTCATCGCCACCGCGGCGGGTTTGTTCGCCGCCATCCCGGCGACCGCAGCCTATAACCGCTATATCCACCAACTGGACAAGCTCGACGCGCAGTACGAAGTCTTCATGGACGAGTTCACCAACATCCTGCACCGGCAGGTGCCCGAGACGAAACCATGAAGCGACGGCGTCTCATGGCGGAGATGAACGTCGTCCCCTACATCGACGTGTCTCTCGTGCTGCTGGTGATTTTCATGCTTTCGGCGCCATTGCTGACCCAGGGCGTCAACGTCAATCTGCCCAAGGGTGTGACCAAGCCGGTATCAGACAAAATCCCGCCGGTGCTGATTTCGGTGACGCGGCAGGGCGCCATCCTGGTGCAGTACAAGGGGCACCACAGCGCGGTTGCCCTGGACGAACTCGCGACGACGGTGGGGCATATCGCCGCCGCCAGCCACGATCAGGTGCAGGTGCTGGTGGGCGGTGACGCCCATGTGGATTACGGCAAGGTCATGGCGGTCATGGCGCGTTTGCAGGAGGCGGGCATTTCCCACGTCGGTCTGCTGACCCGTCCGGAGGGACATTGAAAAAACGCAAGTCAGCCTGGCCGCTGGTGCTGGCCATTGTGCTCAACGGCGCGATACTGCTGGCTCTGTTCTGGAGCTATCACATCAATGTGCCCGAGGCCGGGGGTACCCCCATGCAGGCGCAACTGAGCAGCGGCATGCAGGCGGCGCCGGCACCTCAGCCCGTGCCCAAACCCGCGCCGGTACCGCAGCCGGCTCCCGCCCCGGTACCAAAGCCCGCCCCGGTACCAAAGCCGGCGCCGGTGCCGAAACCCAGGCCGGCCGCTCCGCCGCGGCCCAGCGCCGCGCAGATTGCCGCGGAAAAAGCGGCACAACAAAAGGCCGCAGAGCAAAAGGCCGCGCAGATCACCGCAGAAAAACATGCAGCCGAAAAGCAGGCTGAGAAATTGGCCGCGCAGCGGGCGGCCGAAAAAGCCGCCGCGGAAAAGGCGGCTGCACAAAAAGCCGCTACGCAGAAAGCCGCCGCCGAAAAGGCCGCCGCCGAGAAACAGGCGGCGCAAAAAGCGGCCGCTGCACAGCGCGCGGCGGAGCTGAAGCGGCAGCTCGCCCGGCAGCAGGCCAAGGCCGCGGAAGCCGCGCGGGCCAAGGCGCTGCAGCAGCAGATGGAGGCCGGGGCCAAGCTGCGGGCCGAAGCCAATATGGCAGCGGCCCGCGCCCAGCAGGCGGCGGAGAATCAGCGTATGCTCGGGATGTTGATCAACACGATCAAAACGCAGGTATCAGAGAAGTGGAGCACTAATTTTTCTCCCGCCTTGTCCTGCGTATTACAAATCCATCTCGGACCTCAGGGGCAACTCTTAGGTACCCCGGTCGTAGTGCGTTCCAGCGGTAATCCTGGCTTTGACCGGTCTGTAATCGCAGCAGTGGAAGCGGCAGCGCCATTCGTACCACCCATTGGGCTGGCTTACAGTACCTTTAACCAGCCAATAAACCTTAAAATGAATGCGGAGGATCTCAATCATGGCTAAACGCATCTGGACCCTGGCCATTTTTCTGCTGGCATGGGCCTTCGTTCTTCCCGCCCAGGCGGCGCTCACGGTGGAAATCACCAAGAATGTGGCCTCGGCACTGCCTATCGCCATTCCTTCCTTTGGTCCCGGCATCGCCGGACAGCCATCCGTTGCCGAGGTGGTCCGTAATGACCTGCGCCACAGTGGGTTGTTCCGGGTCATCGACCCCGCGGGCTATCCCGCCGACCCCCGCGCTCCCGGCGGCGTGAAGGCCGCAGACTGGACGGCGGTAGGGGCCACCGGCCTGGCCGTGGGTTCCGTAGAGCCGCAGAACGGCGGCTACGTGGTCAACGTCTACGTCTACAATGTCAGCACGGGGCAAGAACTCACCGCCCACCGTTTCACCTGTTCGGCCGCCGAGTTGCACATGACCGCGCATCACGTCGCGGATGTCATCTACCAGGCGTTCACCGGCAAACCCGGCCCTTTCGCCAGTCGGATCGCCTATGTCCGGCAAACGGGTCAAACCTACGAACTGCTGGTGGCGGAATCCGACGGCTGGAATCCGCATCCCATCGTGCGCGGCCTCATGCCGGTATTCTCCCCCGTCTGGTCGCCGGATAACCGGCGTCTGGCCTATGTCACCTACGCCAACGCCCGCGCCGTGATCTATGTCCAGAATCTGGCTACCGGACAGCGCCAGACCATCGCCCCCGGTGGCGAGATCGTCAGCGCTCCAGCCTTCTCGCCCAACGGGACGGAACTGGCCTACGCCCGCTCCTCCGGTGGTCACACCGAGCTTTACGTGGCGAACCTGCAGACCGGGCAGCGTCGGCAATTGACCCATGATGACGCCATCAACACCTCTCCCACCTGGTCGCCGGACGGCAGTCAGATCATATTCGTCTCCGATCGCGCCGGTGGCCCGCAAATCTACGCGATGAGCGCGAGCGGCGGCGCGGCGCATCGTCTGAGCTACGACGGCAGCTACAATGCCAGCCCGGTCTATTCGCCCGCAGGCAACGCGATTGCCTTCATTCACCGCACCGACGGCGTCTATGCCCTCGCGGTGATGAAGCCGGATGGCAGCGGCGTACGCGTGCTGGATGCCCAGGGTAATTGCGACCATCCGAGCTTCGCCGGCAATGGCCAGATGATCCTCTACGGCACCCAGCGCGGTGGGCGCAAGGTGCTGGCCGAGGTCAGCCTGGACGGCAAAACCATGGCCATACTGCACAGCAACGCGGGAGGGGACAGCCAACCGGCCTGGTCCCATTAAACGGAGCCGGTGATGGAGCGCGGTTCCGGCTGGAGCCGCGCTCAGGAACTCTGATAAGGCGTGGGGTCTGCGATACCGGCCTGACGGAACCCTTCCCGGCGCAGGCGGCAACTGTCACAGCGGCCACAGGACCGGCCTTCGGCATCCAACTGATAGCAGGAGCGGGTCATTCCATAATCCACACCCAAACGGCTGCCGAGACGAATGATCTCACTCTTATTGAGAAACTGCAGCGGCGCATGGATACGCGGCTCGCGGGCTTCATCGCCGAGGCGGGTGGCCACCTGCGCCAGGGCCTCAAAAGCGTGCACAAATTCTGGCCGGCAGTCGGGATAACCGCTGTAATCCTGGCTGTTTACCCCCAGGAAGATGTCCCTGGCGCCCAGCACCTCCGCCAACGCCAGGGCCAGCGACAAAAAGACGGTATTGCGCGCGGGCACATAGGTGATGGGGATGCCCGGCGCCAGGCCGCTCTCGGGGACGCTGAGTTGCGGGTCGGTCAGCGCCGAGCCGCCAAAAGCCGCCAGATCGATACGCAGCACCCGGTGGCTGGCCGCCCCCATGGACTGTGCCAGCAGCGCCGCATAGCGTAATTCTTCCTTATGCCGCTGCCCGTAATCAAAAGAGAGGGCGTGGACGGCAAAGCCATCCCGGCGCATGAGCGCCAGCACGGTGGCGGAATCCAGTCCGCCGGAAAGCAGTACAATGGCGGGTGTGGCGGGCATCGGCATGGTCAGTGTCCGGGCAGGTCGCCCCAGATCAGTTTGTGCAACTGAATCTGCAGACGCACCGGCAAATGATCGGCGAGTATCCATTCGGCGAGATCGCGCAGGGCGAGCGTGCCATGGCTGGGAGAAAAGAGTATTTCGCAGCGTTCGGCCAATGCTTCCCGCGCGAGCACCTCTTTGGCCCAGTCGTAATCGGCACGGCTGCACAGCACAAATTTAATCTGGTCCTGCGGGTTGAGTAAGGGCAGGTTTTCCCAGAGATTGCGTTCGCATTCTCCGGAATCCGGGCTTTTGAGGTCGAGCACCTTCACCACCCGGGTATCCACCCCCGCCAGCGAAAGGGCGCCGCTGGTTTCCAGAAAGACTTCATGGCCCGCATCGCAAAGCTGCGTCAGCAGCGGCAACACATCGGCCTGTGCCAATGGTTCGCCACCCGTCACCACCACCAGCCGGTTTCCGCCTGCCCGCACCTGTTCCAGAATTTCGGGGATCCGCCGCCATTCTCCGCCATGAAACGCATAGGCGGTATCGCAGTAACGGCAACGCAAAGGGCAGCCCGTGAGACGCACAAAGGTCGCCGGACGTCCGACGCTGCGGGTTTCCCCTTGCAGGCTGTGGAAGATTTCTGTGACGCGGAGCCGTCCCTCCATCACTTTCCGGCGGGCAACGCCTGTAACTGCGCCTCGGCCTTCTGTGCCGACGGTGTGCTCGGATACTGGCTGATGATTTTGCTGAGAACGGTGCGGGCTTTGCCGGACTGGCCGACGGCCTGATAGATTTCCGCCATCCGCAGCATGGCCTCCGGCGCCTTACTGCTCTGGGAGAACTGCGCCTCCACGGTATGGAGGCTCTTCAGGGCAGCATCGTTCTGGCCCAGTACGTACTGCGCCTGCCCAAGCCAGTAGTAGGCGTCGGGCACCAGACTGCTCTGCGGGTATTTCTGAATGAAACCCTGTAATCCGGTGACGGCCGATCCGTACTTGCCCTGCCGCAGCAGATCGAACGCCCGTTGATAATCCGCTTGTCCCAGACCCTGAACCGCAGGCGCGGAGGTATTGCTCGCTGCGGAGGCGACGGCCGCGGCCGGACTGATGATGGCGACATTGCCGCCCAGCACGCTGCTGGTGCTGGCGGTTGCCGCCGTGCCCCCCGTAAGCTGGGCGGTCAGAGCCTGTACCTGAGCGGCCGTAGACTGCTGTTGGGTTTGCAGGGCGTGGGTTTTGGTATCGAGTTCGCCGCGCAGGTCGCGCACTTCCTGTTCCAGATGCTGGGTGCGCCCGAGCAGGTCGGCCAGCGCGCTCTGGCTACCCTTGTTGGCCTGTTGAACCGCCACCAGACTGCTCAGTTCGCCCTGCATGACCGCCATCTGCTGTTGCAACTGCAGCACTTTCTCGCCGGTTGACTCGGCCTGTGCGAAGGGGCTCAGGCATAGCAAGGAAAGGACGGGGAAAAGATGCCAGCGTTTCATCAGCATACGCTCCTTGGTGTTCAGCCGTTATAGCCACCGCTATAAACGAAGTCCACGCGGCGGTTTCTGGCCCAGCAAGCGGAGTCGTTGGTGGTACACAAGGGATTGTCCTTGCCGAAACTCACGGTACTGATCCGTGCGGCGCTGACGCCCTGGGACTGCAGGAACTGCTTCACCGTCTCGGCGCGCTGTTCACCGAGGGCCAGGTTGTACTCCTGGGTACCGCGATCATCGGTATTCCCCTCCAGGCGCACTTGGACATGGGGATGGGCCACCATGAACTGCGCGTTCTGGGTGGCGATCTGTTGCGCCTGTGCATCCATGGCACCGCTGTTGAATGCGAAATGTACCCGCAAGTTCTGGGGCAAAGCGGCCAGTTCAGCGGCACTCAGGCCGCTGCTGCCACCCCCGATCGGTCCGTTGGCATTGAGGTTCTGGCCATTGATTCCCTCACCGGCAAGACCGGCCGTGGCCGCCGAGTTGGCGGGAGCCACCGCGCCAGCCGTCGTGGGCGCCCCACTCCCCACATTGTGCGCACAGCCCGCCAGCACCAACGCTCCAGCCGCGGCAACCACCACCTTCAGAAAATCAGAACGCATATCTTTAACCCCCGGCGAAAAATTTGGAGGAATTGTAGCCCGTAGCCAGAGACAATAGCAATGCGGCGACGTGGCGCGGCGCTCTCAATAAGCCCCCTCCCGCCGCAGACCACTTTGACCATAAACGCTAAATGTCCTATCAAGAATGTGCACAAACGTGCGCACGGTAACGCTCCTGTGCCGTCACCGCATGGCCTCCCACGGGTTGATGACGTTGAGGCCGGCCGCCAGGAACGGCGCAACGTCGCGCGTGGCCACCGTGAAGCCGCGCGCGTTCGCAATGGCGGCGATGTGGCCGTCTGGTGTGGGGAAACCCTTGCTGGCGGCACGGGCGTTAACGGCCAGCTCGACGTAGTGCCGGGCTGCGTCGGTGTCGAAGGCCAGCACGCGATCCCCGAACAGCTCCAATAGGCCATCCAGCGTTTGGGTCAGCGCATCTTTGCGTCGGCCGGAAGGCAGGGCACCGATGCCGAACAGCAGTTCGGCAAGCGTGATGCTGGACAGGTAGAGGGTTTCGGCCGCCTGATCATCCAGCCATACCCGCACGGCGGAATTCGGTTCCGCTTTCATCGCCTCGGAAACGACGTTGGTATCCAAGACGATCATTCAAACCTCACGGGCTCGGCCGGGGTCTTGTCGCGCACCTGCTCGAAGGTTGCGATGTCGTCATCGGTCAGCCCGGCGCGGCGGCCCAGCTCGGCCAGGGCCGTGCCCAGGCGAAGCCGCTTTGGCGGGCGAACGGTCGATTCGAGGATGTCGCGGATTTCGGCCTCGGTGCTGCGGCCGTGCGTTGCTGCGCGTACACGCAGCGCGCGATGCACCTCGTCCGGCAGATTTCTGACGGTAACTGTCGCCATATTGGCCTCCCGCGCTTTATGCTATCAATGATAGCATCATAATAAGAATGCTATCACTTCGCAATCGTCCGTCAAACCAACATCTTTGTTTACAGCAACGGTCATGGTCAGCAAAGATGATCCTGGAAACGACTGGTACACCATGACCGGCCTGCAGAAGCCCACTGCAATGACTGCCAGTACTGGACAAGCGGCCAGCGAACATGTACATTAAAGCGTACATGCAAGGAGCTCCAGGATGGATGCGATTACCTACACAACGGTTCGCGCAAACTTGGCGAGCGCGATGGACAGAGTTTGCAACGACCACGAAGCGCTGATTATCACCCGCAACGGACAGCAGTCCGTGGTGATGCTCTCACTCGAAGACTACAAGGCGCTGGAAGAGACCGCCTATCTTCTGCGCACGCCCGCGAACGCGAAGCGCCTACTTGCAGCGGCCGCCCAACTGAACGCTGGCAAGGGCGTTGAGCGGAAACTGGCTAAGTGAAACTGGTTTTCGCAGACGAAGCATGGGAAGACTATCTGTATTGGCAGAAGCAGGACAGGAAGATGGTGGAGCGGATCAACAAGCTGATTCGCGAAATCCAGCGAGAACCATTTGGCGGCATGGGCAAGCCCGAGCCGCTGAAACACGCCCTCTCAGGATTTTGGTCACGCCGGATCACGGATGAGCACCGCATGGTGTACCGGGTTGAGGAGGACCAACTCCAAATAGCCCAATTGCGTTTCCACTACTGAGTGGCGCAGCCTCTTAAGGAATATTCTATTCTCAAGTCGTGAAGTTTTTGTTATTCGAAGTGCCCTACAATCAGTAAGCCCCCTCCCGCCGGAAAACCACCTTCACCGTCAGGAGCAGGATGACGATGTCGTACCAGAGCGTCCAGTTCTTGATATACCAGGCGTCGAGGTAGGCGCGTTCGTCAAAGGTGGTCTCGGAACGTCCGCTGACCTGCCACAACCCGGTGATGCCCGGATAAACCATATGATACAGGCAGATATTGTCGCCGTAACGGTCCAGCTCCCGCGCCAGTAAAGGGCGCGGGCCCACCAGACTCATGTCGCCACGCAACACGTTGAACAACTGGGGCAACTCATCCAGGCTGCCACGCCGCAGAAACTTCCCGATCCCGGTCACCCGGGGATCGTTGCGCAGCTTGAAATTTCTTTCGTACTCGGCGGCCAGGTCGGGGTGATTCTGCAGGTATTGTTTCAGGCGGTCCTCCGCATCCAACACCATGCTGCGGAATTTCAGGCAAGCAAAGGTGCCGCCCCCTCTGCCCACACGCTCCTGGATAAAAAACACCGGCCCGCCGTCCTCCCTGCGGATGCGCCAGGCGATATAAAAAAGCAGCGGCGACAAGAGCACGACGAGCAACGAAGCGGCCAGCAAGTCAAAAAGGCGCTTGACGATGCGCGGACCGGGCCGGGCCAGGTTGTCCCGCACCCGCAGCATCAGCACCTCGTGGCCAAAAAAGTGCATGGCCTCCATGCCAAACAGCGGCAGACCGCGCAAGGGCGGCACCACCGTAAGGTTGGGGTAGCTGAGCCCCAGGGAGCGCACCAGTTTTTCCTGCGCGTCCCACTGATCCATGTCCAGGGCCAGCACGACATGGGGTTTGCCCAGACGGGCCAGGGTAGCTAACGGATCGTCTCCCAGCGCCTCCATGGGCGCCTGGGTGGGGAGTTCGCCGGAAGCCGGATCGCACCCCCCCGGCATCAGCACCCGTTGCACGGCATAGCCCAGCATGGGCTCGCTGTCCAGGGCGCGGATGGCCTCGGCGGCGTTCCGCCCGCAGCCGATGACCACCACCGGCCGCACCCACGCACCCAGGCGCTGCAAGATATGGTGTGCCAGCCATCGGGTCAGGGGCAGCAGCGCCAGCGCAAGCACCCAGGTGGAAAAAAGCCATAGTCGTGACAGAGGCCATTTGCCCGAAAAGGCAATGGTGGCATTCAGCGCCAGCAAGAGCGTGAACACGCCCAGCACTTCGCCGGCCTCGTCCCAAAAAGCCTTGCGCCGGGCATAGTGCCCCTTGACGGCGAAGGCGGTAATGCCCAAAGCCATCAGCAACAGGAACAGAAGCACATTGACCTGCGCAAGGGTGCCCCACCAGTAGAGCAGCACCCAGCCGGGACTCAGGTGGTAATAGAAGGCGTGGGAAAGGCGGCCAAGATAAAAGGCGGTCAAAAGCGCCAGCACATCGCCCAGCACAAGCGCATAAGGCACCCATTGCGGCCTACGAAAACGGATACGGCCCGTTGCCGCAGATTTCATGACATCACCGATCAGAACCGCCCATACGCTACCCCGTCGCCCCGTATCATGACGCCGCAATTAGACTTGGGAAAGCGCCTGCGCGTCAAGCCGCGGAGGCCCAAGCCGGTGGAAGGCGCGATGTTTGGCTGCTAGCAGCCTGTCGGACTTTTACGGGCCAGCCTATTGAGGTATAATTATCTATAATTCAATATGATGAGTGAACGATGGCCCACTTTATCGACCCCGACCGCAAGACCAGTTATCTCCTGCCTCCGTC
>NZ_JABBDR010000262.1 GCF_018854495.1 Acidithiobacillus ferruginosus | reverse complement strand
GCGGCACCTGCTGCTCCAGCGGAGCAATTTCCTGACGCAACCGGCGCAGATCGGCTACCAGAGCGGTGATATCGGCGCATCGTGGTCTCCGCTGACTCAGGCAATATGCCTATCGGGCAGACCCAGGTCGCCGTCACCCGCCCGCTGGAGCAGGCATTGCGGGCGGTGCCGGGGGTTCAGCGTATTCGCTCCACCACGGCACGGGGTGCGGCGGAGATTTCCGTGCAGTTTGCCTGGGGCACCGACATGACCTCGGCCTTGCTACAGGCGGAGTCGGCCGTCAACCAGGTACTTCCGAAGCTGCCGCCCGATACCCGCTTCAGCGCCCGGCGCATGGATCCGACAGTATTCCCCATTCTCGGTCTCTCCCTGACTTCCGATCGCCTTGACCCGGTCGCCCTGCGCCATTATGCGTATTACGATTTGCGGCCCCTGCTGCTGGCGGTCCATGGGGTGGCTCAGGTGGATATTCAGGGCGGTGGGCAGGCGGAATACCAGGTGATTGTCGACCCCATGCGTCTGCAAAGCTACGGGCTCAGCCTCGCCGATGTCGAATCCGCTCTCGCCAACAGCAATATCATCACGGCCGTCGGCCGTCTCCAACGCCATTACCGCCTTTACCAGATCCTCAGCGAAAGTCCGCTGAAAAATGCCAGGGATATCGGCCACACCATTCTCAAAACCGGCGCCGACGGCGTGGTGGATCTCAGTGATGTGGCGCAGATTCGCCCCGGCACCGTTCCCCAGTGGACCACTGTCACGGCCAACGGTAAGCCTGCAGTGCTGGTCAACATCAAGCAGCAGATCGGGGCCAACACGGTAGCGATTGACCACGCCATCCGCACCATGCTGCGACGAGAGGCCGGCAGCATCCCGGCCGGAGTGAAAATCAGCACCTGGTATGACCAGAGTCAGTTGATCACTGCGGCCGCGTCCAGTGTTCGGGATGCCATTTTTATCGGAGCCGCACTGGCCGCACTGGTGCTTCTCGCTTTCCTCCGTAATCTGCGGCTGACCTTTATCGTTGCCATCGTCCTGCCCAGCGTATTGCTGGCCAGTGTGGTGATTCTGTATGTGTTCCATCAGAGTTTTAACATCATGACCCTCGGTGGTATGGCGGCAGCGGTGGGGCTGGTGGTGGACGACGCGGTGGTCATGCTGGAACATATTATGCAGCGCATTTCCGAGCATCCCGGAGAACGCGTTTCAGTGCTCCATTCCGCGCTGGAAATGAGCAAGCCGCTGGCGGGTTCTTCGGCGGCAACGATCATCATCTTCGCGCCGCTGGCCTTTTTGTCCGGGGTGACCGGGGCTTTTTTCCAGGCGCTGGCCATCTCCATCTCCGCCGCGCTGATCATTTCCTTTTTGGTCGCCTATCTGGCGGTGCCCCTTCTGGCGGATGCCCTGCTGACCAGCCGGGATGCCGAAAGGGCCGAGCGGTCGGGTCGTCTCCTGGGCTGGACCAGCTTGCATTATGGCCAGGTGCTGGGGAAGCTCTTGCGACGCCCCATACTGCTAGTGCCGATTTTGTGCGCTTTTCTGGCCCTTGGGGGCTGGTCCTATACCCAGGTGGGCAGCGGTTTTATGCCCTCTATGGACGAGGGAGGCTTCGTCCTCGACTACAAGGCGGCCCCCGGCACTTCCCTCGCCGAAACCGACCGTCTGCTGGACCAGGTGCAGCAGATTCTGGCGAAGACACCGGAGGTGGCGAGCTATTCCCGGCGCACGGGCCTGCAACTGGGGGGCGGTATTACGGAGGCCAATACTGGAGATTTCTTTATTCGCTTGAAATCCCATCGCCGTCGCAATATATGGCAGGTGATGCAGAGTGTTCGTGGCCAGATTCATACCCAGGTGCCCGGCCTGCGCGTAGAAACAGGACAACTGATGGAAGACCTGATCGGTGACCTTACCGCCGTACCGCAACCTATAGAAATCAAGGTGTTCGGTGCGAATCCCCGGATGCTGGAAAAGGTCGCAGGACAGGTGGCGCGCCGTATCGGGAAAGTATCGGGTGTGGCGGAGGTCTTTGACGGTGTGACCATTGCCGGGGATGCGGTGGATATTCGTGTGGATCCGGTCAAGGCGGCGCTGGCGGGAATGACGCCGGGTCAGGTAACCGCGCAGTTACAGGGCCTGATGGAAGGCAGGGTGGTCAGCCTGATTCCCCAGGGGCAGGAGATGGTCGGGGTGCGGGTGCGTGCGCCCCATGATCTCTGGAATGGAATTCGCCGTCTGCGGCAATTGCCCATCGTCGCGCCGGATGGCCATTATCTGACCCTGGGACAGGTCGCGCGGATTCAGATCAAGGCCGGACAGGCGGAATTACAAGCCGAAAATCTGAAGCCGATGGTTGCCGTCACGGCACGCATCGAGGGGCGGGCCATGAGTACGGTGATGGGCGAGGTGGAAGCCCGGCTGGCCCATCTGTCCCTGCCGCAGGGTGTGTATCTGCAATACGGCGGCCTCTACCGGGAACAGCAAAAGGCCATGCACGAACTGGCGCTGGTCCTGCTCGCCGCCATTTTGCTGGTGGCGGTTCTGCTGCTCTTTCTCTATGAGCGCTTCACCATCGTGCTCAGCATTCTGGCGACGGCGTTGCTCGCCCTCGGTAGTGTCTTTATCGGTCTCTGGATCACGGGAACGCAACGCAACATCACGGCGATGATCGGTATCACCATGATTGTCGGGATCGTAACCGAAACCGCTATTTTCTTCTTTGCCGAGGCGCAGAACAGCGACGTCTCCGAACTCGTCAGGGCGGGGAGGGCGCGTCTGCGACCGGTTCTGATGACGGCCATTATCGCCATACTGGCCCTGATGCCCCTGGCGATGGGTCTGGGCGCCGGGGCGGAGATGCAGGCTCCACTGGCCATCGCCATCATCTCCGGATTGCTGGCGGAGTTGCCCCTGGTGCTGGTGGTGATGCCGGGCGTTTATGCGGTGCTGGAGGGCTTCAGCCGGCGCATGGCGCGCCGGCCCGTAGAAAAGTCATGAGTTGCCGCCAACGGGATGTCTGCGGGACTGCCCATCCGTCCCGTTCAGCTTTATGATAGGAGGAGGCAGAAGGAAATCACCATTTGAGCTATAGCGCCGAACAATTCACCGTCCTCAAGGGACTCGAACCGGTCAAGTTGCGTCCGGGTATGTATACCCGTACGACTTGCCCTACCCACATCATTCAGGAAGTGATCGACAACGCCGCCGATGAAGCGCTGGCCGGCCAGGCGACGCGCATCGACGTGTCGGTCCGTGACGACGGGTCGGTGATCGTCGAGGACAATGGCCGCGGCATTCCGGTCGGCATTCCGCCTGGCGAGTCCCGTCCGGCAGCCGAGCTGGCCTTCACGACCCTGCATGCGGGCGGCAAGTTCGATAAGACGGACATGGAGTCGGCCTACCGCTTTTCCGGCGGTTTGCATGGGGTGGGCGTGGCGGTCACCAATGCCCTGTCCCAGCGCGTGGAGGTCGAGATCAAGACCCGCGACCCCCAGGGTTCGGGGAATGGTCGCTATCGGCTGGTGTTTGCGCAGGGGGACGTATGCGAAGCGCTGACCCGTCTGGAAGACTGTGGCCCGCGCAGCCATGGCACGCGGGTTCAGGTATGGCCGGACAGGCGGTATTTCGACTCGGACAGAATCAATATCCGCGAGCTCACCCATCTCCTGCGCGCCAAGGCCATTCTCCTCCCTGGCCTGCAAGTGAGCCTCGCCCTCCCGGAGCGGGAGCCCGTCGTCTGGAAATATAGCGAAGGTCTGGCGGAATACCTCGCAGAAATCGTCGCTGATCTCGAACTGGCCACGCCGATTTTTGCGGGAGCCTCCTATCAGGACGGGGACAGTAACGGCTTCGCGAAAGGGGAGGGTGCGGGCTGGGCGCTCTGTTGGATCAACGGTGCTGCGCCCAGTCCGGAAACTTACGTCAACCTGATCCCGACGCTGGACGGCGGTACCCACGAGTCGGGCTTTCGGGCCGGGGTTTTTGAGGCGGTGCGCAGTTTTATGGAACACCACAGCCTCGTCCCCGCCAAGCTCAAACTGGTACAGGATGACGTTACCGGGAAGATGGCGCTGGTGCTGTCGGCGCGCGTGCTGGATCCGCAGTTTCAGGGGCAGACCAAAGACAAGCTCACCAGCCGCGACGCCCATAAGCTGATGGCGCAGACCGTGCGTGACCCGCTGGAACTCTGGCTCAACAGTCATCCGGATGCGGGGAAGGCGATCGCAGAGTTGGCGATCCAGAATGCCCAGGCCCGTACCCGCGCCGCGCAAAAAATCGAGCGTAAGAAGGGCTCGGGGCTGGCGACACTTCCCGGCAAACTGACGGATTGTGAAAGTGAGGATATTCAGCGCAACGAGTTGTTTCTGGTCGAAGGGGACTCTGCCGGCGGTTCCGCCAAGGCGGCGCGCGATAAGGAATATCAGGCCTTGCTGCCGTTGCGGGGCAAGGTGCTCAACACCTGGGAGGTGGATGCAGACCAGATCTTCAAGAACCAGGAAGTCCACAATATGGCGGTGGCCCTGGGCATTGAGGCCCACGGTTTCCAGGCGGACCCGGATCGGGTGCTGGCCGGGCTGCGCTACGGCAAAATCATGATCCTGTCCGATGCCGATGTAGATGGCAGCCATATTCAGGTACTGATTCTGACCCTGTTTCTGCGGCACTTCCCGGCGCTGTTGCAGCGCGGCCATGTGTTCGTGGTCAAGCCGCCTTTATACCGGGTGGATACCACCTGGCGCGGCAAGGCCCGTAAAATCTACTGCGAGGCAGAGGCGGAGCGGGACGCGGCGATAGATCGCCTGCGCACCGAAGGCGTCAAGGAAAGCGCCATCTCGGTGCAGCGTTTCAAGGGCTTGGGTGAGATGAATCCGGATCAGCTCTGGGAAACCTCCATGTGCCCGGACACCCGTTCCCTCGTCCCGTTGTCCATGACGGCGGCCGATCAGGCGGCGCTGCATGCCCGCTTCAGCCTGCTGATGGCCAAACAGTCCGCCGGCGGGCGTCGCGAATGGATGGAGCGCGATGGCTGGACGGCAGATATCGATATTTGAGACGAGGAGTTTCAGACATGGATAACACCCGGGATCTTTTTGATCTCATCGGTAATGCGCACTCCCCGGAAACCGGGGAGGTCACCGACAACACGCCTGCTCCGGTGTCAGCCGAAGCGGTGCAGGAAGTCGCAGCGTTATCTGCTGCCTCGCCAGCACCACCGCCTCCGCCATCCGGGAATGGCGCCCCGGACTCTGGCGAACCTGGGGAGCCGCCGCTCGCGGAATATGCCGCGCGTGCTTACCTTGCCTACGCCATGAGTGTGGTAACCGGGCGGGCGATTCCGGCGCTGGCCGATGGCCAGAAACCGGTGCAACGGCGAATTCTCTATGCCATGCGCGACATGGGGCTGCAACGCTCACCACAGCATGTCAAGTCCGCCCGGGTGGTGGGCGAGGTGATCGGCAAGTGGCACCCCCACGGCGACACTTCGGTGTATGATGCCATGGTGCGTATGGCCCAGCACTTCACTTTGCGCTACCCGGTGGTGGATGGGCAGGGCAACTTCGGGTCTCTGGACGGCGACTCGGCAGCCGCCATGCGCTACACCGAAGCCAATCTGACCCCCATTTCTGAGCTACTGCTGGCGGAAATGGACGAGGGCACGGTCGATTTTCGCAGCAACTATGACGGTACGCTGGAAGAACCCGTCACCTTGCCCGCCCGGTTACCCTTCCTGCTGATGAACGGCGCCTCCGGCATCGCAGTCGGCATGGCTACGGAGATTCCGCCCCACAATTTGCGCGAACTGGCGCAGGTCTGTGCGGAGTTGGTCTTGCGCCCGGACATGGCCGATGACGAAATACTGCAGCAGATTCCCGGCCCCGACTTCCCTGGCGGGGGCCAGATTATCTCGACGCCCGGGCAAATCCGCGAGGCCTATCTGTCGGGGCGCGGCAGCATCCGGGTGCGTGCCCGCTGGGAGGTCGAAAAGCTGGCGCGCGGGGAGTGGCGTATTGCGGTACAGCAACTGCCACCAGGGGTGTCCACCGCACAGATCCTCTCGGAGATAGAAACCCTTTCCAACCCGCAAGCCAAAGGGGAAGGCAAAAAAAAGGCGCTTACTCCGGAGCAGCAGACGACAAAAAACGCCATGCTGTCCCAGATGGATACCGTGCGCGACGAGTCGGGCAAGGCCCATGCCGTGCGGATCGTCATCGAGCCGCGCTCGCGCAATCAGGACCCGCAGAGCCTGATGACCTACCTGCTGGCCCGCACCTCGCTGGAATCCAATCAGTCCGTGAATCTCACGGTGCTGGATCTGGATGGCAAAGCACCGTGTATGCCGCTCACCCGGATATTACGGCAGTGGGTGCGATATCGGGTGACTACCGTACGGCGGCGTAGCCAGTTCCGCCTCGACAAGGCCCTGGCGCGCATCCATATTCTTGAAGGCCGTTTACGGGTGCTGCTGGATATTGACGCGGTGATCCGGGTAATCCGCGAGTCCGACGACCCCAAGGCCGACCTCATGGCCCACTTCGACCTCAGCGAGATTCAGGCAGAAGATATTCTGGAGATTCGTCTGCGGCAACTGGCGCGACTAGCCGGCATCGAGCTGGAAAAGGAACTGGCCGACAAACGGGAAACCGCCGCGTACCTGAGCGCACTCCTGCAGGACGAATCCCGGCTGCGGGCATTGATTGCCGAAGAAATCCAGGCCGACGCCAAAAAATTTGGCGATGATCGTCGCACCCTGCTGGAAGCCGATACCGCCATCACCAACAAATCCATCCAGACCATTGCCGCTGCCATTACGGATGAACCCGTTACGGTGATCGTCTCGCAAAAAGGCTGGCTGCGTACCCGGTCCGGCCACGGGCTGGATACGGCGACCCTGGGTTTCAAGGAAGGCGATGCCTTGTTGCAAGCCTTCGAGGTGCGGTCCGTAGATACTCTGGTCCTGCTGGATCATTCGGGGCGTGCCTACTCCATAGCCGTGGCGCAAATACCGGGCGGGCGGGGCGACGGCATCCCGGTGTCGAGCCAGGTGGATTTTCAGCCGGGCGGCGTGCTGGCTTCCGTAGCCTGCGGCGCCGGCGACAGCCTTTGGCTGGTGGCTGGAACCGGTGGCTATGGATTCCTGACCACGCTGGAAAACATGACCGGGAGGAACCGGGCGGGCAAGGCTTTTTTGACCCTGGACGCGAAGGAGCGCCCCCTGCCTTTGATCCGCGTCACCGACCTTCAGGCGGAAGCGCTCTGTCTGTCTTCAGACGGGCGTGGCCTGCTGTTTCCTTTGGCCGAGGTCAAAAACCTACCCAAGGGTAAGGGGGTCAAACTGATTGCCCTGGGCGCATCGGGCACCCTGCAATCCCTGTCGGTTTATCTGGACGGTCAGCCCTTGCCGCGCGGCATGCGGAAAAATCGCGTGGAAGCCTGTCGTGGCCGGCGTGGCGGACGCGGCAGGCCCGTGCGTTAGGCGCTTTTGCGCATTTTGAGTCATCGGCTTTTTTTCAGGCGGGAGGACAGGGTGTGCCAGTGCTGAACGGGAACGCCGCGACGGACAAGATATTATCCGTCGCCCCCATGCTCGACTGGACCGACCGCCACTGCCGGTATTTTTTGCGTCTGGTATGCCCCTCCTGCGTACTGTATACCGAGATGGTCACTACCAGCGCGCTGTTGCTGGGCCGTGATCCGGAGCGCTTTCTCGAGTTCTCGGGGGCGGAGCATCCCTTGATTTTGCAATTGGGCGGTGACGATCCCCAAGCAATGCGTGCCGCCGGAGGGATGGCGCGTGCCTATGGTTATGACGGCCTCAACCTGAACGTGGGTTGCCCGTCGCCGCGGGTGCAGAAGGGCAGCTTCGGGGCCTGTCTGATGACGACGCCCGATCTGGTCGCCGAACTGGTGGCAGCGATGGGCGAAAGCGGCCTACCCGTCAGCGTGAAACACCGCCTCGGTCTTGACCGTGAGGAGGACTACGCGGCGCTGCGTGCCTTCGTCGAAACCGTCGCAACAGCGGGATGCCGACATTTCATCGTGCATGCACGTAATGCTTGGCTCAAGGGCCTGAGTCCCGCAGAGAACCGTGATGTGCCGCCTTTGCGCTGGGATTGGGTGCATCAGTTAAAAAAAGATCTGCCGCATCTGACCATCGAGATCAACGGGGGCTTCCACGATTTGGCGGCCGTGACCGCGCAGTTTTCCGCGGTGGACGGGGTAATGCTTGGGCGCGCCGCTTATCATCATCCCCTGCTGCTGGCGGAAATTGAACGTGCCCTGGGGCGCAGGGAAACGTTGCCGGAACCGGAAGTGATCCTTTCCGGCCTGATAGCCTATGCAGAACGATGGGGAGAGGGGTTGCCTGCGCCGCGCCTGAGTCGTCATCTACACGGACTGCGCTTTGGGCAATGTGGTGCGGGAGCCTGGCGCCGCTTTCTGGGTACAGCGGAACCCGGTGAGAGCGCCGCAACGTTCCTGCGGCGCGGCATGTCACTGCTGGATTGAAGTCAGGCGAGAACGTGGTGGCTCATGGCCAGCAGACTCAGCGTGCGCTGATCGCGGATGCGAAAGTAGACGCGACTGGCCACCCGCCGCATCAGTACCAGGCCACTGTCCTGCAACAGGGCAAGATGCTGCGAGGCGTTGCTATGGCTGGTGTTGATGGCTTTCACGAGGTTCTGCATGCTCATCTCACCGCGTCCCAGCAGGCAGATGATCTTGTAACGCAAGGGGTGGGACATGGCCTTGATTACTTCGGAAAGGTGCTCGATCTTACGTTCGGGAATAATGGGCTTTTGCATGGTCAGACTCCTTACCGTCAGAATACGAAGGTTGCCTGGAGTTATAAGCATAAGTCGTGCCATATTATGATAGCCCTCTGAATTGTTTATATAACTTGTAAATATGCACCTGCCTGTGATGCCTTGGTGCGGGGCAGCATTGTAGACCGTTGGCTACGCTTTTTGGCGGCATATCTCGGAGTCATTGAGTTTTAAGGCATTTTTGCTGTTCACAATGGACGACATCGGCCAGCGCCGACGGAGGATATGGCCCCCGCCGTATCTTTTTTCAGAGTTGATTGCGCCAGTAATGGTCTTCCTTGTCCATGATCCGGGTGGCCTCGTCCGGTCCCCATGAGCCTGCCGGGTAGGTGAGGATGTAGTCGGTTTCCCGTCCCCAGGATTTGATGATGGGATCAACGACGCGCCATGCCCACTCCACCTCGTCGAAGCGGATGAACAAGGCTTTGTCACCCTCCATCACGTCCAGCAGCAGGGCCTCATAGGCATCCAACTCCTGTTCGCCGTCTTTGCGGTAGGAGGCATTGAGCTGCACGGGGCGAACACGCATTTCCAGACCCGGTTCCTTGATCTGTATCTCGATTTTAAGGCTTTCCGGTTCCAGGGAAAGCAATATCCAGTTAGGTTCGATGCGTTCGATGCTGGTTTCGCGGAACAGTTGTTGCGGTGTATGTCGGAAGCGGATGGCGACACTGGAGGTTTTAGCGGCGAGGCGCTTGCCGGTACGCAGATAAAAAGGCACGCCCCGCCAGCGCCAGTTGTCGATGTAAAATTTGGCGGCGACATAGGTTTCGGTGAC
>NZ_JABBDR010000261.1 GCF_018854495.1 Acidithiobacillus ferruginosus | reverse complement strand
TGAACCGCCCCGGATTTTGAGGAGGCTCCTTTTTCCAAGAGAATGGAGTCATGATGAACAAAGCTAAAACACCCAAATATTCCCCTGAAGTTCGCGAACGCGCGGTGCGCATGGTGCAGGAACACCGCGGCGAGTATTCCTCGCCCTGGGCGGCGGTGGAGTCTATTGCTCCGAAGATCGGCTGTTCGCCCCATACCTTGCATGAATGGGTTAAACGGCATGAAGTCGATACCGGATTGCGCGACGGCGTCACCAGCGAAGAGTGTGAACGTATCAAGGCGCTGGAGCGTGAGGTCAAGGAATTGCGCCGTGCCAACGAAATCCTGAAGCTGGCAAGTGCGTTTTTTGCCCAGGCGGAGCTCGACCGCCGTCTGAAGTCATGAACACCTTCGTCGATACGCATCGTGATGCTTTCGGGGTCGAGCCTATCTGCCGTGTCTTGCAGATCGCCCCGTCAGGCTACCGGCTTCATGCCGCACGCCAGCGCAATCCCGCGCTGCGTTGTGCGCGTGCGCAACGCGACGATGTATTGATACCCAAGATCGAACGCGTCTGGCAGGCCAATCTTCAGGTCTACGGCGCGGACAAGGTCTGGCGGCAGATGAAGCGCGAAGGCACCGAGGTCGCGCGCTGCACCGTCGAGCGCCTGATGAACCGCCTAGGATTGCGCGGCGCGGTGCGGGGTAAAAGTGTGCGCACGACGGTACCCGACTCCAAACAACCGTGCCCGCTGGATCGGGTGAACCGCCAGTTCAAGGCGGATCGGCCGAACCAGCTCTGGGTCTCGGATTTCACCTATGTTTCGACCTGGCAGGGCTGGCTGTATGTGGCCTTCGTGATCGACGTGTTCGCCCGGCGCATCGTTGGCTGGCGAGTGAGTCGAAGCATGACGACGGACTTCGTGCTGGACGCACTGGAGCAGGCGCTCTACGCCCGTCAGCCCGAATGCGATGGCAGCCTCGTGCATCACTCAGACCGGGGCTCGCAGTACGTCAGCATCCGCTACAGCGAGCGTCTCGCCGAAGCGGGTGTTGAACCCTCCGTGGGCAGCAAGGGCGACAGCTATGACAACGCCCTGGCCGAGACGATCAATGGGCTGTACAAGGCGGAACTGATTCACAGGCGCGGCCCGTGGAGGACACGGGAAGCGGTGGAACTGGCGACCCTCGAATGGGTGGCGTGGTTCAACCATGTCAGGCTGCTCGAACCCATCGGCTATATCCCTCCGGCAGAAGCTGAGGCAAACTACTATCGGCAACTCGCCGAACAGACCGAATTAACGGCCTGCACTTAAACCAAATGGCCTCCACGAAACCCGGGGCGGTTCA
>NZ_JABBDR010000260.1 GCF_018854495.1 Acidithiobacillus ferruginosus | reverse complement strand
CCGATCCATGCGGGCGAGCAAATGCAGACCGCCGATAATGCCGAGGATGCGTTGGTGCACGGCGTCCTCCCAGAGGTCCTGGGCCACCAGGGGCCAGCATTTGCACTGGGTATGCGCCGCGCGGAAAATGGGCGGTGCGGCGTGGCAGTCAAGGGCGATGAGGAGATCGGGCCAGTCATGGTCGGTTTCCTCTGCCCTCGCCTCCAGCCAGTCGGCGCCCAGGGATTCCGCCAGCGTCGCGGCATAGCGGGCCTTTGCCGGATCGGTCGGATGCCAGAACAGGATGCGTGCACGCCGTTTATACATGAATGCCCTCTTTCCCCATGATTTGTGTAAAAATAGCAGGACTGACGATAAAGCGGGAGCAGCGATGAGGTGTCGGGCGTGACTGGGGGAGGCCAGGACTGGTCTGTGCTGTTGGGCGAGGCCGGCGCGTTGGCGCGGGCGTTGCCACAATTCAGGGCACGGGAGCAGCAACAGGCTATGGCCGCGCAGGTGGCCCATACCCTGCGCGACGGGGGGGTGGCGCTGATCGAGGCGGGGACGGGCACGGGCAAAACCTTCGCTTATCTCCTGCCCGCCATGCTTTCCGGACGCAAGGTGCTGGTTTCTACCGGCAGCAAGGCGCTGCAGGATCAAATACTGGAGAAAGATATCCCGCTGCTGTTGCGGGCGACGGGAAGGCCGCTGCGCGTGAGTCGCCTCAAGGGGCGAGCCAACTATCTCTGCCGGCATCGTTTGCAACGCTTCAGTGCCGAGGGTGTGGCGCCAGCCTTGGTGGCACCCCTGGCGCGGGTGGCCGACTGGGCGGGGCGGACGCGGGAGGGCGACGTCAGTGAACTGACTTCGGTACCCGAAGATTCGCCGGTCTGGCCTCTGGTAACGTCGACCCGGGACAACTGTCCTGGCAGTGAATGCCCAGAATATGGGCGTTGCCATGTCATCGAGGCGCGGCGCCAGGCTCAGGAGGCGGAGATTCTGGTGGTGAATCATCATCTGCTATTTTCTGACCTCGCGTTGAAGGCCAACGGTATGGGGGACCTGTTGCCGCGAGTCGACGCCATGGTGCTGGATGAGGCCCATCAAGTACTGGATCTGGCCGGGCGTTATTTCGGCCAGCACCTGAGCAGCCATCAGCTTTGGGACTGGGGGCGGGATAGCCGCGCCGAAACTCTGGCCGAAGCGGGGGATGACGAATGTTTGCTTGCAGCAGCCGCACAGGTGGAAACGCAGACGACGGCGTGGCGGACGGTTCTGGGTCCGGGTGATGAGCGTGGCTCCTGGGCTTTGGATCCCGATAGTGCGGAAGGCTCCGCCTTCGCCCGTTTGCGTCAGGCGGTGGCGGAACTGGGTCAGGCACTGAGTGCCGCAGCAGCGCGCGGCAAGGGCCTGGAACAATGTGCGGCGCGTGGGGTAGTGCTGCTGGCGACGGTGGATTTTTTTGCCGCGCACAACGCCCCGAACATGGTGTTCTGGCACGAGAGGAAGGCACGCACGGTGCAGCTCCATGCCACCCCGCTGGATGTGGCGGCGCCCTTGCAGCGGCACCTGCTGGAACCGGTGGAAAGTGTCATTCTCACCAGTGCGACCTTGCGGGTAGGTGACAGTTTCGCCAGTACTGAACGTGCTCTGGGTCTGACGGCGGTGAGCACTCTTACAGCAGCCTCGCCCTTTGATTATGCGCGGCAATCCCTGCTTTATCTGCCGCCCCTGATGCCGGAGCCCAGTCATCCTTCCTATACCCGGGCCTGCTTGGACGCCGCGGCGCCAGTCATCGAGGCCAGTGGCGGACGGACCTTTTTTCTCTTCACCAGTCACCGGGCTTTGCAGGAGGCGGCAGCATCCCTGCCGCAGCGGCTGTCCTTCCCCATTCTGGTGCAGGGGAGTATGCCGCGCCCCCGTCTCCTGGACCGTTTTCGCAGTTTGGGTAATGCGGTTCTGCTGGGTGCGGCCAGCTTTTGGGAGGGGGTGGACGTGCAGGGCGAGGCCCTCTCCTGTGTCGTCATCGACAAATTGCCCTTTGCCAATCCCTCTGATCCGATTTTGCGTGCCCGCACGGAGCAGTGTCAGGCGGCGGGCGGTGAACCCTTCCGCGAGTTACAGATTCCTCAGGCGGTGATTGCCTTGCGCCAGGGTGTAGGGCGGCTGATTCGCTCGGAAAGGGATCGCGGTGTGCTGATGCTCTGCGACCCGCGCCTGCGCAGCAAGGGTTACGGGCGTATTTTCCTCGACAGTCTGCCGCCTATGCGGCGTGTTTCCAGCCTCGACGCGATCCATGCGTTCTGGCGGGGAGAAGCCTGATGGGATTGCCGCGCTTTCTGGCTATGGACACCGCTACTGAGGCCTGCTCAGTGGCCGTCAGCACCTCGGCCGGAGTGGTCGAAGCGTTTATCGTGGCGGCCAATGCCCACAGCCGGTTGCTACTCCCCATGGTTCAGCAGGTTTTGGATCGCGCTGGCGTTACCCTCGCCGACATAGGGGCCATCGCTTGTGGCGTAGGTCCGGGAGGCTTCACCGGGGTGCGCATCGGTGTCAGTACGGCGCAGGCACTGGCTATGGCACGCGGGCTGCCGGTCTATCCCGTTTCCAGTCTGCAGGCACTGGCGGCGACGGTACCCCAACCGCTGGTGCTCGCGGCGCTGGATGCACGCAAAGGAGAAGTCTACACCGGGGTGTTCGGTCAGGACGCGCAAGGGATTCCCCGGTTAAGGGGCGCCGAAAAAGTCTGTGCGCCTGAGGCCGTGGATTGGCCAGATGAGGGTCAGTGGTGGGGGCTCGGTACGGGTTGGCACGCTTATCATGCCCGCTGGCAGGGTCCGGGGATACTGGGCTGGAGCGGCGACAGTTTTCCCCGAGCCGGAGCCGTATTGCGCCTTGCCCAGGCGCGCTGTCAGGCGGGAGACCGGGGTATTCTCCCGGCGCTGTTGGAGCCGCACTATATCCGCCCCTCCCTGCCAGAGGAAACGTAAAATGAATCTGCGCCCCATGCAGGCGGATGATCTGGACGCGGTAGCGGCGCTGGAGTCGCAAATCTCCCCGGGGCCATGGACGCGGGGTGTTTTCCGCGAATGCCTGCAAGCGGGTTATGATGCCTGGATTATGGAAAATGATGATGGTGTGCTGGGAGCCTTTGGCGTCCTGTCCACGGGCGCGGCCGAGGCACATATCCTGAACCTCGGTGTGGCGACCGACCTGCGTCGGCGCGGTTTCGGGCGGCGGATGCTGCAACATCTCCTCTGCCGCGCCGGGCAACTGGGTGCGCAAAGGGTTTTTCTGGAAGTGCGCGTGTCCAATGCGGGTGCGCAGGATCTATACCGTTCCCAAGGATTTCATGAAATCGGAGTGCGTCTGAATTATTATCGCAATGGAGAGGGTCGGGAGGATGCGCTGGTCTTGTCCCTGTCGCTCCTGCCGTCCGCAAACCAAGTCAAGGAAGGTTGATCGTTTATGTCGTTATCCCCTGTTGCTGCGGCTCCGGCCAATGCTTTTACCGACGCCATTCGGCGTCGCCGTACCTTCGCCATCATCTCCCACCCCGATGCCGGTAAGACGACGCTTACCGAAAAGCTCTTGCTCTTCGGGGGTGCCATTCAGCTCGCGGGGACGGTCAAAGCGCGTAAAAGCAGTCGTCATGCGACCAGCGACTGGATGGCCATTGAAAAGAGTCGCGGTATTTCGGTGGCCAGTTCGGTCATGCAGTTCGAGTATGATGAGCACGTCATCAATTTGCTGGACACACCGGGTCATCAGGACTTTTCCGAAGATACCTACCGGGTACTGACAGCCGTAGATTCGGCATTGATGGTGATCGACGGTGGTAACGGAGTCGAGGCGCAGACCATCAAGCTGCTGGAGGTCTGCCGTCTGCGCGATACCCCCATCATCACCTTTATGAACAAGTTCGACCGCGAAAGCCGTGACCCGACGGAATTGCTGGATGAGGTAGAATCGGTGCTGGGCATTCGGTGTGCACCCGTCACCTGGCCCATTGGTATGGGCAAGCGTTTCCGCGGGGTGTATCACCTGCTACGCGATGAAGTGCTGGTCTTCGCTGCGGGGGAGGAGACCCGGGAGCAGGCGGTGGAGCGGATTGCAGGGATCGGAAATCCCGAGCTGGACCGCCGCTTTCCCGAAGAAATGCCCGAGTTGCGGGAACAGGTGGAATTGCTGCGTGGCGCCTCCCACCCCTTCTCGCTGGAGGAATTTCTGGAGGGACAGCAGACACCGGTGTTTTTCGGCTCCGCCATCAACAACTTCGGGGTGCGGGAATTGCTGGGGGCGCTTATCGACTGGGCACCTTCGCCGCGCCCCCGTCCTACTACCGGTCGGACCGTGATGCCCGAAGAAGAGGCTTTCAGCGGTTTTGTATTCAAGATTCAGGCGAATATGGATCCTCAGCATCGCGATCGGGTGGCCTTTCTCCGGATCTGCTCCGGGCATTTCAAACGGGGTATGAAAATCAGACAGTTGCGTCTGGGGCGGGATATCCAGGTGCATAACCCTATTACTTTCCTGGCTCAGGAGCGTGAGCTGGTGGAGGAGGCCTTTGCCGGTGACGTCATCGGCCTGCATAATCACGGCAGCATTCAGATCGGTGACAGTTTCAGTCAGGGCGAAGTGTTGCAATTCACCGGGATTCCTTACTTCGCGCCGGAGCTGTTCCGCAGGGTGCGCCTGCGGAACCCGCTCAAGGCCAAGCAACTGCAAAAAGGTTTGCAGCAACTGGCGGAAGAAGGCGCAACCCAGGTCTTCAAACCGCTGCACGGCGGGGATATGATCCTGGGTGCGGTGGGCGTACTGCAATTTGATGTGGTGGCGGAACGGCTGAAAACCGAATATACGGTGGACGCGATTTTTGAGACGGTGACGGTGCAGACGGCGCGATGGATTCAGTGCGCGGATCCAAAAATACTCGCCGAATTTACCCGAAAGCATGAAGAGCAGCTTGCGGAAGACGCGGGGAATCGCCTCGCCTACCTGGCACCTTCCCGCGTGAACCTGGACCTCACCATGGAGCGCTGGCCGCAAATCGTGTTTCATGCCACCCGGGAGCATGCGGGATCATAGCGCCTTGGGCGGGGCGGAGGAGAGCCGATGTTTCTGCGCGCAATAGTCCTGATGGCGGCGGGCCTGTGGCCCCTTGCCGTCCAGGCGCAAGATCTGGAATCCCTGCGTAACCAGGCCGAACAAAACCCAGCCGCGCTGGCGCGTTTGCGGCAGGCAGCGGTATCGCAGAATGCCGACGCGGCTTTTTATCTTGGCACCCTCTACTCTCCCCTGATTACCCGTCAGGAAAGCACCGTCGTCAAGGGCTGGCCAGAAGCCCTGCGCTGGTATCGCCGGGCGGCCCGGCTCGGCAGCGCCCGGGCGGACTTCGATATGGGGCTGGCGTATGAGAAGGGTCTGGGTGTGCCTGAAAATCCGCAACGCGCGGCGGCATACTTTTCCCGAATGGCGGCCATCGCGAGAACCGAGACGGCAGCGCCATCACCGGCAGGTGCGGCGGCGGACCAGGCCGGTAGCCCCGCGGACCAGGATAGCCGCCCCCAACTGTAACAGCCGGCAGCTTTTGCTCCGACCGATCATCGGTTCAGAGATTGAGTCATGCGCCGATACTGAACCGCTTTGAAAAGTCCGGAAGCCCTGGCTATGCTCCAGCAGGAGCGTAAAGGCAGTAGGAGCAAACATCGGTGGATTTTCCTGGCCAGTGTACGTACTTGACAGGCGGCACCTGTTGACACCATATTAACGTTAACGTTAAAGGTAACGTAATTTAAGGGATGGCTGAATCTCATAAAAGAGCCAGTATCGGGTGGGGCGGAGCGGCAACCTTTTTCGAGTACGCCAGAGCGGCGGATATGATGTTGTTCACTGGACACAATGAGGAGATATACCGATGACTACGTCCCACGTTAAGGTCCTGATTCACGTCAACGACGCATTGGATGAGGACACCGCGCGCCCCCTCCTGACCTGTCTGCGTGAGATCCCAGGGGTTACCCAAGTGAGCTTCGATCCCAAACAGGAGCATCTCGTTGTCGTGCAGTACCAACCGAACACCACATCGTCAAAGGAGCTGCTGGGCGGTGTTTTGAAGCTCGGTCATCAGGCTCAGTTGATAGGGTTGTAGGCCACAATGCCGAGGGCCAAGCACGGCCTTGCTCAGACCGAGAGGGTGAAACCTCTGAAGATTGGTGAGGCGGCAGGCCTGCTCAATACCTCAACCCGCACCCTTCGCTTCTATGAGGAGCAGGGAATTCTGGCGCCGGTGAAGACGGCAAAGGGCGTGCGTCTGTACACAGACGACGACATCGAGCTCATCCGCGTAGTTCAGCACCTGACGGCCCTAGGTGTCGCGCTGCGGGACATCGCCGAACTTACGACCATTCGTTCCCATAGCCGGAGCGGTGACCAAGCGAGTCATAAGGTATTCGCCTTGCTTGAAGAATTGCGCCGAAGCATGGAATGGAAGAAGAAGGAATGCGAGCTCGTGCTGGAACAAATTGCTACGACTGCCCGACTCGTGAAACGATGTTTCGGTTGCGAGAATCCGCCGACACATCTCGGGTGCGAGCAATGCCCTGTCGCCAGCAACGTTGGCGACTCACGCTTGCTGCAGCTGATTTGGGACAAGGACACGCCCAGGAGGGTGTCATGAGGCTTTTCCAGATCCCACAGAGTGCGCTCCTCAGCTGCCCGTTCACTGCAAACCGAAAGGAGAACTGCCATGTCCGAACAAAACGCTGCTGACCTCGTCATCATACTGATTACTGGTCCCGAAAATCCCAAGCGCCTGCCTTCTGCCTTTTTCCTCGCGGCCACTGCGGCAGCGGCAGAGCAAAACGTTGTCATGTACTTCACCGGCCCAGCGACGGAATTGCTAAAAAAGGGCGTGTCCGAAACGATTTATCCACTCCCCGGCGGCAAGAGTGTAGCGGATTTCATCAAGCTGGCGGAAGACAATGGTGTCCGGATCATCGGCTGCGTCCAATCTCTGGACCTCGTCGGCATGACGATAGAAGACCTTGCCCAGCAGTTGCCGATGTTGACGCCGGGGCAGGCATTACCGGCGCTGGCCACGGCCAAGCGCATCCTGACGTGGTAAATCCTATCCCTGTCGGCGCGACTGCTTGGCCACAGTGTGGTCATCTTCTGGGATTATTGGGCCAGTATCTGCGCTAAGCGCCGATACTGGATGGCTTCTGCCAGATGCTGGGTACTGATCGGATCACTCCCTTCCAGATCCGCGATACTGCGGGCGACGCGCAGCACCCGATGGTAACCCCGCGCGGAGAGGTGCAGTGTCTCGGTGGCGCGGCTGAGCAGGCGGGTGCCCACCGCATCCAGGGCGCAACATTGATCCAGCAGCTCGCCCTGAAGTTGTGCATTGCGCACCTGTTGGCGCTGCCACTGGCGATCAACGGCCTGAGCTATGCGTCCGCGCCAGTAGGCAGAGCTTTCGCCCTGTGCCGCCTCTTGTAAGGCGCTCACCGGCAGGGCGGGCACTTCCATCTGGATGTCGATGCGGTCCAGCAGCGGGCCGGAGAGCCGGCTGCGGTACTGGCTGACCTGTGCCGGGGTACAGCGGCACATCTGCTGCGGATCACCGAGATGGCCGCAGGGACAGGGATTCATCGCTGCGACCAATTGAAACCGGGCCGGAAAAGTAGCCCGCCGCGCCGCCCTGGCGATATGGATTTCTCCCGATTCCAATGGCTCGCGCAGGACTTCCAGCACCGCGCGAGGGAACTCGGGCATTTCGTCCAGGAAAAGAATGCCGTGATGTGCCAGACTGATTTCACCGGGACGGGGGTGCGAACCACCGCCCACCAGTGCCGCTGAAGAAGCACTATGGTGGGGGCTGCGGAACGGACGTCTGCCCCACTGACGGATATCGAAGCCGTCCCCTTGCAGGCTGTGGATGGCGGCTACTTCCAGCGCCTCGCTGCGGTGCAGGGGCGGTAGCAGACCGGGTAGCCGTGCCGCCAGCATGCTTTTTCCGGTGCCGGGCGGACCCGATAGGAGTAGATGATGACCACCCACCGCCGCAACGATCAATGCCCGCTTGGCCGATTCCTGACCACGCACATCGCGCAGATCGAGGTACGGAAGGGCCGACTCGGGGCTTTCCGCATCGCAGACGACTTCAGGTAGGCGATCCGTGCCGCGCAGGTGGGCGACGGCTTCTGCCAGATTCGCGCAGGCAAAGACCGGGGTGCTTTGGGCAAAAGCGGCTTCCCGGGCATTGCCTTGCGGCACCAGAATGGCGTGTCCTGCCTGTCCCGCCGCCAGTGCGCTGGAGAGCGTGCCCGTCACCGGACGTAGGCTGCCGTCCAGTGCCAATTCACCGATCATCTCCAGCTTTTCCAGTGCGGCCGCGGGAAGTTGCCCGCTGGCGGCGAGAATACCGATAGCCATGGGCAGATCGAAGCGGCCACCTTCCTTGGGCAGGTCGGCAGGGGCCAGGTTGACGACCATCCGTCTTGCCGGAAACTCGAAGCCGCTGTTTTGAATGGCCGAACGCACCCGGTCCCGGGCTTCCTTGACTGCTGTTTCAGCGAGACCGACTACGGCAAAGGTCGGCAGACCGGGGCCCAGATCGCATTCCACGGCGACGCCTGCTGCCTGTATCCCGGTCAGGGCGCGGCTGTGGACTATCGCCAGCGGCAAGGCTCAATCCTTGCCGGCGTCTTCGTCCAAAGCGGCCTTGGGTGTCAGGGCGTCGAGGCGATCTTCCAGCGCGGCAACCCGCGTGGCGAGGCGGGAGAGCAGTTCCCGCTGCACATCAAATTCGTCACGGGTGACCAGATCCAGACGATCCAGCGCATTGGCAAGCAGGGCACGCGCCTGCTTGTCCACGTCTTCCTTGACGGTCCCCAGTCGGGCAATGGTGTCGCCAATGGCGGCGGCGATATCGTCGGCAATACGGTGTTGCATCTGCAATCTCCTTAAAGGCCCATGGCCTGACGGATGAGAAAACGTTTGACCGGAGAGATGACACCAGTTCCCAGCATCCCCAGGTCGCGCAGCCGGGCGAGGCCGCGACTGCGGTTGGAGAAGAGGTGACTGAGGGCGCCGCAAGCCAGTACGGTGACGAGATTATCAGGCCGCCGAAGGCTTTGATAGCGGCGCAGTACGGAGGCTTCGCCCCAGTCTTCATGATGCTGACGGGCGGTGGTGATGGCCGCCATCAGTTGTTCCGCATCACGAAATCCCAGATTTACCCCCAAACCTGCCAATGGATGAACGCCGTGGGCGGTATCCCCCAGCAATACGCTGCGCTCCCCGATATAACGGCTGCTGTGCAGGCCAGAAAGCGGATAACTGCTGCGTCGTCCGATCTCCTGGAAATGCCCCAGTTGCGGTCCAAACGCCTCATGCAGTTCGCGCAGAAACCGCGCATCATTCAGGGCCATCAGATGGCGCGCACGGGCCTGTTTGGCACTCCAGACGATGGAGGCGCGGGCACGTCCGTGGACGTCGTCACTGAAAGGCAGTACCGCCAGCGGGCCGGTGGGGAGGAATCGTTGATAGGCGATGTGGCGATGAGGCTTTTCAATCCAGACGGTGGCGGTGATGGCGTCCTGCCCATAGCTTTCCCGGAATATCGGCGCCTGAATGAGCGCCTTGCGTAACGGCGACTGCCGACCCTCCGCAATGGCCAGCAGCGTGCCGCGGGATGGTGTTCCAGAGGCATCGGTGATGTACATGGCCTTGCCATCGGGGGCAGCGCCGGTGATTTCCCGCCCGTAGTGAATATATAGCCCGGCTTCTTCCAGCGCCGTATGCAGGGCCTGCTCCAGGCGACGATTCTCGACAATATACCCAAGCAGATCTTCCCCACCTTCTTCGGCGTCCAGATGAATACCGCCGGAGTCTTCCGCATCCCATACCCGCATGCGTTCCACGGCACTGCCGAGCAATGCCGGATCAACACCCAGGCTGGTCAGAAAACGCACGGACCCGGTGGCGATCAAGCTGGCGCGGTCGAAGGGGTCTGCCGCGGCACATGCCGCAGCGCTGCGCTTTTCAAACACGGCGATGCGCAAACCCGCCTGCTGGGCTGCCAGGGCCAGGCTGGCACCGACCATGCCGGCGCCGGAAATGACGAGATCATAACGAGCATTATCGGACATGGTAGCCATCCGTAACCAGATCCGGTATGGCGCTTTGTACCGGGAGATGAATGCCAGCCAGCCGCGCCGCCAATTCCCGCTTACCCAGCGATGTCTGGTCCAGCAGAGTCAGCGCCGCCGCCCGTGCCAAGCGCAGCGGCAGACGTGGACTGCTGAACAGACGGTTCATGGTCTCGGTAAAGGCAATGGTCTCCAGCCGGTCGCGGCGACGGGTACGGGAGTAATCGGCCAGCAGGGATCTGCTCCCCGGGTCGTCACCGCGTTCAGCCGCCTCCCGTAACAGGGCGCCCAAAGTCAGCACATCCCGCAATCCCAGGTTATAGCCTTGCCCGGCCAAAGGATGCAGGGTTTGTGCGGCATTCCCCGCCAATGCCAGGCGCTGGCCGGGTTCGGCCCAGAACCGCTGGAAAAACAGAGGATAGACACTGCGCGGACCGGTTGTGACCAGTGGCGGTAGTGACGAAGGTCGCTGGCGGTTCAGGGCCACCAGGAAATCTGCATCGGAGAGATCCAGGACGCGACTGGCATCCCCTGGGCGCAGACTCCAGACGATGGAGAATTGGTGCTTGCCGATGGGCAGGAAAGCCAGCGGTCCGCTCTCCAGAAAATGCTCGAAAGCGATGCCGGGCAGGGGCTGCTGCGGGGTCACCGTGGCAATGATGGCGTGGCGGTTGTGATCCCAGCCCATGCGTCGCAGGCCGGCCAGCCGTGCGAGCTCGCTATGGCCGCCATCCGCAACCACCGTCAGCGCCGCCTCTACCCGCAAATCCGGCCAGTCCAGCTGAACCCGGTCCGGAAACCACTGTAGGGCCTGCAACGGCCCCGGCGATTCCTGCTGAAGGGTGCGACAAGTTGCCAGTGGCATGGCCAGTGCGTCAGTCAGGGTCTCCAGACCCACCACTTCCCCCAGCCTTTGCTCTGGCGCGTTTAGCAGACTGTGTTCCAGGAGTACCCGTCCACTGATGCCCTGTTGGGTGATCTGCACGGTCCGGATAGCGGCGGCGTCGGTCAGAGGCATGGCCACCCCCAGACGGCGGAGCAGACGGTGACTGCCAAGGGCCAGGGCGATGGTTCGCTCCGTCAGCCGCGGTCGTGCCTGGGCAAGAGGGTAGGTATCCAGCATCAGCACCCGCAGCGGGCTGTCCGCCAGTGCCAGAATCAGACTGCGCGCCACTGGACCGTTACCCAGAATGGCCAGGTCTGCCGTCAACGTACGCATCATTCCCCCCCCGCGTGGTCTCTACTTTATCCAGCCATTTAAGACCAAGATGCCCTTTGCAGCAAGTGCTGAATTTCCTGGTCCAGAAAGGGGCACGTTTACTCCCGAGTTCTGCCACCGTAAGATCGGCAGATGTCTTCGCTTGATGCTGGCGCCGAAAATATCGCGGACCTGTCCGTGCATGGTCTGATAGACAGTCATTGCCACTTGGATGACGCAGCCTTCGACGATGACCGTGATGCGGTTTTGTGCCGCGCAGACATGGCCGGGGTCCGCAAAATTGTCCTCCCCGCCTATACTCCCAAGTATTGGGGCCGGCTCAGGGAAACCTGCCGCCGCTGGCCCGGACTTTATCCGGCCTATGGTGTGCATCCCCTCTATCTGGAGGATCGGGATGGCCAATGGGAAGCGAGCCTGGCGACTTTTCTTGCCGATGCGGTCGCCTTGGGGGAAATCGGACTCGACGCCAGCGCGGGCGCGCCTGACGCAGCATGCCAGCGTGCCGGTTTCACGACTCAGCTCGCCATGGCGCAGCAACTGGGCTTGCCTGTCATTCTGCATGCGCGGCAGAACCTGGAAGAAATGATCCTGACCCTGCGCCGTTTTCCCCGGTTGCGCGGGGTGTTGCACAGCTTCTCAGGCAGCTCCGTTCAGGCTCAGCGATTGACGGATATGGGGTTTTTAGTGGGACTCGGCGGTGCCTTTACGCATCCTCGCGCCCTGCGTCTGCGGGCAATAGCGGCCACACTTCCGGCGGAATTTCTGCTCGCAGAGACGGATGCCCCGTGGCAACCGCCCCATGGGCATCCCGGCGCTCGCAATGAACCCGCATATCTTCGCGAAATCATCGCTGATATAGCGCAGTTGCGCCATACTCCGGTTCAGGAAATTGCCCGGATTACCGCGCAAAATGCCATTACCTTATTTCATCTTCAGGACGTGTCCTAATGCCCCATCCTTTTGCTCGTACCGAAATTCTCCTGGGCGCTCCCGCTGTCGCGAATCTGCGTGACCGCCACGTGCTCCTTGCCGGTGTCGGTGGCGTTGGCGGTTATGTCGCAGAAAACCTTGCCCGTGCCGGGATAGGGCATATCACGCTCATCGACCACGACGTGGTCAGCATTTCCAATATCAACCGGCAAATCGTCGCCCTGCATTCCACGCTGAATCAGCCCAAGGTGGCGGTAATGGCGGCGCGGATTCGGGACATTTATCCCGATTGTGTGCTTGAAACCCGTCAGGAGTTCATCAGCGCGGACAATGCCACACGCCTGCTGGCGGACAGTGGTGCGGAAATGGTCGTGGATTGCATTGATGCCATCGCCTGCAAAGCGATTCTTATCCAGACGGCGCAGGCCCTGGGCTTACCGGTTTTTTCCAGCATGGGCGCGGGCAATCGTCTCGATCCCCGCCGGGTTCGTGTCGCAAGACTCAACCAGACGGAAAAATGCCCCCTGGCCCGTGAGTTGCGCGCGCTGCTGCGCAAGAATGGCGCGTCCCTCGACGTGCAGACCGTCTTTTCCGATGAATCCCCGCGCCGGGAAGCCCCTCCCTCGGAAGTATCCGGTGCGGGCGGGCGGGCTAAAACGGTCAACGGCACCATTTCCTTCATGCCCGCGCTCTTCGGGGTAGTATTGTCCGGTATGGTTCTCCAGCATTTGCTGGCAGCTGGCGAAAACCGCAACGGCGTCTAAATAGGAATCAGTAGGGGCCATCCGGGGAAATCATATTTCCTAATATAGGAAAGTGATGATGTCATCGGATGCTTTGATGGTCAAGGTATTGAGCGCGGGGACTCTGATTATGGTGGCAAAATTTATGAGTACAGAGTGGATTCGTCTCGTCGGCAAGCAGTGGGATACCCACCCGGAAATTCAGAAAGATCTGAAAAACTTCAATGCCACCTGGGAGTATTATATTGAAGATCGCCCTGATATCCCTCACGTCATGTTGTTCTGCAAGGCGGGGAAGGTTATCTATGCCGGACCTTCCGACGGGCGGCGCCGCGACTTCATCATGTGGACAAGCATGGACCACTGGCAGAAAATCCTGTCGGGAGAGATCAGCGGAAAATCGGCCTTGATGACCCGACGGCTCAAGTTTAAGGGATCCATGATGACGGCCATGAAATATATGACACCGTTTAATATCCACCTCAATATTCTCGGTGAGATACCGGTAGATTTTGATATCTGAGGATAATAACGTATGCCATCTCCTAAAATCTCCAGTGCGGTCACCCTGAACTTTACGGTAGATCCGAATTACTCCGGAAAGAATCTCCCGGGATGGTTTCTGATGAACACCTATCTGCAGCGGCATCTCGGTCAGATAATGCATTTTCAGCCGTATGACGGCTTTGATGCCTGTCGCGCCGCAGTGCTCCACAACCAATACGATCTGGTTTACGCCAATCCATTCGACTGGGTGCAATACGTACAAAAGATGGACTTTATACCTATCGCCAAACCCCGGGATCATTTTGATGAAGTATATTTGTGCACCGCGGCGGTCCGTCCGGTATGGGAGATCGCGGATTTGTCGCCGCGTATCCGCATAGCCTCCGCCCATCCCGCCACACTGGTTCACATGGTGGGGTTGTTTCTGCTGGATAAAGCGGAGATCGACCGGGCACGCCTGGAATTCGTCTTTACTGGCAGTTACCAGGGGGTGCTCAAGGCCATATTACAGGGGCAGGCGGATGTCGGTTTTTTGTTTGACGAAGTTTATGCCAGCGCAAGCGGCCTGATTCGCGATAGTCTGCGCATTATAGACCGTTCTGACGACGCCTTCGCGTTCCATGCATTCTGTGTTGGCCCACGATTATCCGCGCAGCGGGATCTGCTTACCAGGATACTTTGCCAAATGGACCAGGAGGCGCGGGGGCAGGTATTATTGCAGGACGTCGGCTTTTCCGGTTTTGTGCCGGTAAGCGCCGAAGAGGTGGCGTGCCTGACCATGCTTACCGAAGAATACATCAGCGGCCACGAGGCCATCGATCTGCGCACGACTTCGTCTCTGGCCATCGATGACAGTGCCTTTGTCGTTGCCCGTGAGGACCCCGATAGCGGGACAAACTAATCGGGCTGTGGTTACAATGCACCCATGAGCTACCGTGACCTTCGCGCCTTTTTGGCCGATCTCGAAAAGCGCGATTTACTGCGCCGGCTGAGCGTGCCCGTCTCTCCCAAACTGGAGATAACGGAAATCTGTGACCGAACCTTGCGGGCGGCAGGGCCGGCCGTTCTGTTCACCCAGCCCATTGGCTACGACATGCCGGTGCTGGGCAACCTGTTCGGGACGACGGAACGCGTGGCGCTGGGGATGGGGGGCGAATCCCTGGCGGATCTCCGGCAGATCGGTCAGTTACTGGCCTATCTCAAGGAACCTGACCCGCCCCGCGGTCTGCGCGACCTCTGGGACAAATTGCCCACCCTGCGCAAGATCCTGTACATGGCACCGACCACCCTGAGTCGCCCTCCCTGCCAGGAAATCATCCTGCGCGGAGATGGGGTCGACCTTGCCGCCCTGCCGGTGCAAACCTGCTGGCCCGAAGACGCGGCGCCGCTCATGACCTGGGGCCTGACCGTGACCAAAGGGCCACACAAGCGGCGGGCCAACATGGGTATCTACCGGCAACAGGTCATCGGTCGTAACCGGGTGATCATGCGCTGGCTGGCGCACCGGGGGGGGGCCCAGGACCTGCGAGAATTCCAGAAAGCGCACCCGGGCGAGCCATTCCCCGTTGCCGTAGCCTACGGCGCCGATCCGGCAACCATCCTGGCGGCGGTCATTCCTATTCCCGATACCATTTCCGAGCACCAGTTCGCCGGTCTGCTGCGTGGCGGGCGTACCGAGCTCGCCAATGCCCTGAGCGTCCCGCTACAGGTGCCCGCGCGCGCGGAGATCGTCCTGGAAGGGCATATTTATCCGGATGACATGGCGGTGGAGGGGCCTTTTGGAGACCACACCGGCTACTACAATGAGGCCGAGCGTTTTCCGGTGTTCACCGTGGAAACCATCAGCCACCGCGAAAATCCTGTTTACCACAGCACCTACACCGGCCGACCCCCCGATGAACCGGCCATACTGGGTGCGGCCCTCAACGAAGTCTTCGTGCCCCTGCTGCAGAAACAGTTCCCGGAAATCGTGGATTTTTATCTGCCGCCGGAGGGCTGTTCCTACCGTCTGGCCGTTGTCAGTATCCGCAAGGGTTACCCCGGTCATGCAAAAAGGGTCATGTTCGGTATCTGGGGCTTTTTGCGACAGTTCATGTACACCAAGTTTATCATCGTGGTGGACGAAGACATCGATGTGCGCCGTTGGGAAGATGTGATCTGGGCGATGACCACCCGGATGGACCCGGTGCGCGACATTACCCCCGTCGAAAATACACCCATCGATTATCTCGACTTCGCTTCGCCGGTTGCCGGACTCGGTGGTAAGGTGGGGATGGACGCCACCAACAAACTGCCCGGAGAGACTGCCCGGGAATGGGGCCGCCCCATCCAGATGACTGCCGTGGTGCGCCAACGAGTGGATGACCTGTTGCTGGCGCTGGATCGGCCGCTGTTCTAAATGCGCATGGAAGGGGTGCGGGGTTCCTTAAATACTCATATGGGGTTATTCTTAATCACTGATGGGTATTAAAGTCGGCGTTGTGGCGGTGACCTGAACCTTGCATTTGAAATGGAGCGGGTGATGGGAATCGAACCCACGCCATGAGCTTGGGAAGCTCAGGTTCTGCCATTGAACTACACCCGCTTGTGGTGGATTCTATGCGGATGGCCAAAAAAAGGCAAGGTGACCGCAAGCACCGCGGTTTTTGGTAATTATAAGCGAAGTCAACAAGATACTATACACCAAGAGGCATGATTATGGAACAGTTACCAACCCGTGAAGAGGATATTGAACAGGCCTCCCGTTCCCTGAAGGCTATGGCGCACCCGCTGCGCCTCAAGGTTTTGTGCGTGCTGGGATCGGATGAGATGAGTGTGCAGGATATCGTGTCCGCCGTCGGCACTACTCAGAGCAACATCTCCCAACATCTCGCTATTTTGCGTGAGAAAGATATTCTTCGTGCCCGTAAGGATGCCAACAAGGTGTATTACCGCGTAGGTGACCCCCGTACCCTGCGCCTGATTTCCATGATGAGCGATGTTTTCTGCAGCGTCCGTTGAATACTGCCGCATAGTACCGAGTGGCGGGAAGGATGGACCCTCGGCCGTTAGGGGGCGCTTGAATGTGCATAGGTTGCATTATAGAATAATATTCTGATGTTCTTATGTGCGCCACTGAGGGCGCGGCCATTGATGCCCGGTCGGGATCGACGGTTCGTCCGCAGTGGGGATTCGTGCTGGTATTGCCCGGACTTTGCAGCATTGGGTTGTCCGAGCTTTGGTGTCGCCTGTCGCGGCGAGGAAAGATATGCCCTTTCGTCCTCATAAAAAAACACGCTCCATTTTAATCGTCCTGCTCATGGGTACCGGTGCGTCGCTACCCGCCGCAGCCCTGGACTTCAATCAGTGCGTTGATCTTGCCCTCAGACAAAATCCGGAGATGCTCGTGGCCCATGCCCGACAAGCAGAAGCCCAGGGCGCAGTTTCCGAGGCGCGTGGTCATCTGCTTCCTAAGCTCGCGGCCTCTTTCTCTGCCAGCCAGTCGAACAATGCCCTGACGGTGTTCGGCATGAAGCTGTCGCAGCGGCAGGCAACGTTCAACGATTTTGGCGCGGGACAGTTCAGCCCGAATGCGCTGGGTGTGGCGCCGACAGGGCTGGATCAACCGGGTGGCTACCATAATTTCGGTACCAAGCTGCAAATGGAAATTCCGATCTGGAATGGCGGGGAAATCCGGGGGCGCATCGATCAGGCGCGGGCCATGCTGGAGGCCGCCCGGAGCGGAAATACCATGGCCCGGCAGAAGCTGGTCTATGCCGTCCTCAAGGCCTATGACGGTGTGGTCGCCGCGGACACGGCTATTGAGGTAGCGGATAAAGCCAAGCGGGCAGCCGCATCGTATGTCAAAACCAGCCGCTCCCTGCTGGCGCGCGGGGTGCTGATAAAAAGCGATCTGTTGTCCGCGGAGGTCTATCTGGAAAAGGCGGAACTGGCCATCGAAAGTGCGCGGAATGCTCGGGCTAATGCCCTGGATAATCTTGCCACGTTGATCGGTTGGCCGGAAGAAAAAACGCTCACCGTGGACGGCCCTGTTCGGCCCATATTGCCTGCGGCGCCGCTCAGCAGCCTGCAGAGCGATGCGATGGCCCAGAATGCGGGTATCGTCGCCCTCCGCCATCAGGTCAAAGCGGCGCAGGAAGGTATCGGCATCGCCCGCGCCGCCTATCTGCCGCATATCAATGCGATGGCCAATCAGGAATGGAATGGCCGCACTCTCGGCAATGCGGCGCCGTCCTACACGGTAGGTGGAGAAGTAACCTGGAATGTGCTCGACTTCGCGCGGGGCGGCAGTTTGGATCGCGCCCGGGCGAAGCACGAGCAGACTCTGGCTGCGTTACAGGAGGCGCAGGATAAGTTGCGTTTGGAGGTAGCGCAGGTTTGGCGCAGCGCGCGGGAGGCCGCGTTGCGGGTCAGGATGCGGGAGCTTGCGGTCAGGCAGATGGAGGAGGCGCAGCATATGGTGCGCCTGCGTTACGAAAATGGCATAGAGACTGTGACGGGCCTGCTGCGCGGACAGGCGGAGCTGGATCAGACGCGTGCCGAGCTTGTCTCCGCCCGTTATGCGGAAGCGACAGACCGTGGTGCCCTGTTGCTGGCCATCGGCAAACTGAACCCTCAGGAAATCGTCGGTGTGAGCAGTGTGCCCACCGCGGAAGGAGTCTCCCAATGAACACCCGGAAGCGTACCGCGCGGATTGCGGCCCTGATATTCGCTATGGCAAGCCTCGCCGCCTGCGGTAAATCGCCTCCCGAGGCGCCCCTGGCGCAGGGTAAAGTCTCTGCGCCCGTCCTGCAGACGCGGAATCAAAGTATGGCTGCCTTCGCCCGTGTGCCGGGTACGGTCGTTGCCCGCCAGCAGGTGCAGCTCAGCTCGCGTCTGAGTGGTTACATCCACTCCATGAGTGTGCGTGACGGACAGTCGGTGCAGGCGGGACAACTGCTTTTTGAGGTAGATCCGACGGATGTCGTAGGGCAGGTGCAGCAGGCGCAGGCGGGGCTGGCTGAGGCTCAGTCGGCGCTCACCGACGCCCGCTCCAATTATGAGCGGTTCAAGATCCTGTACGCTCAGAAGGCTATTCCCAAGCAACAGTGGGACCAGATAAAGTCGGCCTATGGCATGGCGCAGGCCCGTGTTGCAGCCGCCCGCGGCGGGGTCGGCACGGCGCGGTCACAACTGCGCTACGCCCGGGTAACGGCGCCCTTCTCCGGGATCATCACGCGCAAGTTCCTGCAGAACGGAGACCTCGCGTCACCCGGTCAGCCCATTCTGGCCCTCGCGGACACCTCGCGACTGGAAGTCCAGTGCAGTGTCAGCGGGACGCTGTATCACAGCCTCCAGATCGGTCAGAAAGTCGCGGTCCTCGCCGAGGGAAAACGTGTTCCCGCAACGGTTCTGGATTTGGTCGGGGCTGCAGACGCGATGACCCATGCCCATACGGTCAAGCTCAGCCTACCCGCCGACAGTACGCTACAGGCTGGCGACTATGTCAGCGTGGAAGTGCCGGTCACCCAGCGGCAGGTGATGACAGTGCCAGCGGTTGCCTTGCTGGATCGGGCCGGAATCCCCGGTGTTTTTGTCGTTGACGCCCAAGGTGTCGCGCATTATCGCATGGTGCGACCGGGTCCGAGCACGCCGGAGGGTGTGGAAATTCTTTCGGGGCTGAGTGCGGGAGAGACGGTGGTCGTGGGCAATCTCGCCGCCGTGAATAACGGAGATCACATCGAGCCAGCGGGAGCTACCCATGGCTGAGTCCGAGCAGCGGCAAAATCTGGCGGGGCGGCTCGCTCAGTCGTTTTATCGATCCAAGATCACGGTGTTGATCATGGTGGCCATTGCCCTGTTTGGGGCCTTGGCGATTCTTGTCACGCCGCGTCTGTATAACCCGGAAATCGTGGTGCCCGCTGCTGAAATATTCATCATGCGGCCCGGCTCTGACAGCGAGGAGATCCACCATCTGGTGATACGGCCGCTGGAAGCGCTGATGGCATCCCTGCCTGGTGTCCATCACACCTATGGTTACGCAATCAATGATATGGGGGTGGTCACCGTCGAGTTTCAGGTCGGCGCCAATGAAGAAAAAAGCCTGCTGGAAGTCTACAACCAGCTGAGCCGAAATATGGACAAAATGCCCCCCGGTACGGAACAGCCCCTGGTTAAATCCATAGGCATCAATGATGTTCCGATCATGTCGGTGACTCTGAGCTCCAGCCAGATGACGCCTCTGGCATTGCGCCAGGTCGGCGTGCGGCTGATGAACCGGCTACAGAGTGTGCCGGATGTGGCGAACGCCGAAGTGATCGGCGGCAGCCCTCTGGCCATCAATGTGTGGCTGAATCCAGCCAAGCTCTCCGGTGTCGGCCTCAGTCTGCAGGATATCCAGCAGGCGCTGAGGGGGAGCAATGTCATTCTTCCGGGTGGCCACCTGGTGCACGACAATCAGGAAATTCCCCTGCGCATCAATGGGGCGATAGGTTCGGCGCGGGGAGTCGGTGACCTCATTATCGGCAGCCATGACGGGCAACCGATATTTCTGAAGGACGTGGCCCGGGTGGAAGAAGGTGCCGCGGAAAATCACATTGCGACCAGTAATACCCTTGGGCGTGCAAACCGGGTCGGCCTGCCGGCGGGTACGACCATGCCGGCCGTTACCATTACCCTCGCCAAACGCCCGGGGACCAATGCCGTGACCGTCGCGGACGCGATCAAGGCGAAACTGGATCGTCTGGAGCGGGAGGTGCTGCCGGAAGGTGTGCATGTTTCTGTCACCCGTGATTACGGCGCCCGTGCCGATGATGCAGTCAGTACCCTTTTCGAGCACCTCAGCATCGCGGTCGCGGTCGTCGCGGTTATCCTGATGATATTCCTCGGCTGGCGGGAGGCGGGTATCGTTATTCTGACGGTGCCGCTTACCCTGGGTATGGTGCTGGGCATCGGCTGGCTGCTCGGGCAGACCATCAACCGGATCACCCTGTTCGCGCTCATTCTGTCGCTGGGATTGCTGGTGGATGGCGGTATCGTTGTCATCGAAAACATACATCGCCATTTGCATGGCTGCGGCAAGGATGGTTTCGCTCGCTGTATCATCACTGCCAGCAATGAGATCGGCAATCCGACGAATATAGCCACGCTGGCGGTGATTCTCGCCTTCGTGCCGATGGCCTTTGTGACCGGGATGATGGGGCCCTTCATGTTGCCCATCCCTATTTTTGTGCCAATTGCCATGATTGCGTCGGTTCTGCTCGCCTATACCGTGGTGCCCTGGGGGGCGTACCGCTTTCTGCGGGGCAAAGCCGACCGGCAGGTCGGCGGTGAGAAAGGTGGGCATGCGATGCGGCCGGACGCTCTGCAGCGTGGATACCTCCGGGTGTTTACGCCCCTGCTGAAATCCTCCGCGCGTCGCAATGTCTTTTTCATTGTGGTGGTGGTGCTACTTCTGCTGGCGATGCTGATGCCGATGTGGCAGTTTACCCGCCCTCAGGGCATGAATGGTCCCCTGAGTGCCCTCGGGGTGAACCTGAAGATGCTGCCGGAGGGTAATGTCAGTGATTTCATGATACAGGTAGATACCCCAGCGGGTACCGCGCTGGCCGAGACCGGACAGGTCACGGAAGCGATCGGCAATGTGCTCAGCCGCAATCGCTATGTCGAAAATTTTCAGACCTATCTGGGCCGTTCTGCACCTGTGGACTTCGCGGGACTGGTGCGCGGTGACATGATGCGCGAAGGCAGCAATTACGCGCAAATTCAGATCAACCTGGTGCCGCGGGATGAGCGACCCATGTCCCATGCCGTGTCCGTGGAAATCTATAAGGCGCTGCAGCCCGTCCGGGAGCGTTTTCCGGGCACCGTCATCAAGATTTTCGAGGTGCCGCCGGGGCCCCCGGTACGTGCTCAGGTGGTGGCGGAACTCTACGGGCCGAACTATGGGAAGCTGCGTCAGGTAGCGGGTTCGGTCGAGCAATATTTCCGTAAAGTCTACGACATGATCAATGTGGATGACTCGGTGACGGCGACGGTACCTGAATACCTGCTGCATGTGGATCGGCAGAAGGCCATGTTGGCCGGGGTCGCACCGGCTCAGGTAGCTGCGCTGGTGCATGATTACGTGGCAGGTACCAAACTGGGTGCCCTGCATGTGAAAAATGCCCGCGAACCGGTGGATATCGTCCTCCGCATGCCTCAGACGGATCGCGCCTGGCAGCAGCAGATACTCGACCTGCATGTGCAGAGCCGAAGCGGGCAGCAGGTGCCTCTGGCGAGTATTGTGCGGATCGAAAGGACGACGCAGGCCAAGCCAATTTATGACCGTGATCAACATCCCGTGGTATACGTGACCGGAGATCTGATGGGTTCCAGCCCGGTCTACGCGGTGTTATCGCTGAATCACTGGCTGGACGGCAAGACCATCGACGGTGTGCATCTCAGTACCGCCAATTTGGGTTTTTCGCCTGCGCAGCCCGATGATATTACCCATTACCAGATTCTCTGGGGCGGTGACATGCGTCTGACCCTCGACGTCTTCCGTGACCTCGGCGCCGCTTTTATCGTTGCCCTGGTATTCATCTACCTGATGCTGGTGGCCTACTACCAGTCTTTCATGATGCCGGTGATCGTCATGGGCGCCATTCCGATGACCTTGATCGGGGTTTTTCCCGGGCACTGGCTGCTGAACACGCCGTTTAACGCCACCTCCATGATCGGGGTCATCGCCCTGGCCGGTGTCGTTGTGCGCAACTCGTTGTTGTTGATTGACTTTATTATAGACTACCGGCGCCAGGGCTACGCCCTGGAAGAGGCTGTGCTGCAGGGCGGTGCGGTGCGTTTCCGCCCCATTCTCCTGACAGCGCTGGCCATCATGTTCGGCTCTGCCATCATGGTGACCGACCCGGTCTTCGGCGGGCTGGCAGTTTCCTTGATATTTGGCACCTTCGCCTCCACATTGCTGACATTGATCGTGATTCCGCTGCTCTATTTCCTCTGGGAGCGGCGCTTGGAAAAACATACACAAGGAGCTTGACTGCGGATGAATACTGAACGTTGGGTGCGGGTGGTTGCCGGTTTTTTTGTATTGCTCAGCGTGGTGCTGGGTGCTCCGGGCAGTCCGGTTTTTGTGAGCGAGTGGTTTTTGGTTGTCACCCTCTTTGTGGGTTTCAACCTGCTGCAAAGTGGTTTCACCTGTTTCTGCCCACTGGATCGCATCCTGCTCAAGTTCGGAGTGCCAGGTTCCGGGGCCTGCGGACGCTAAGCCATGGACCATAAAATTCTTTTCTTTATCGAGTCGCAGTGGCCCTTGCTGCTTGGGGCCGTGGCGTTGATCATCATGATTTTCAAGGGGCCATTGACGCGGAGGGCGGCGGGTATCCATGAAGTAGACCCGGCGACTGCGGTACAGTTGATCAACCATGAAGATGCGGTAATCATCGATGTGCGGGAGCAGAAAGAGTGGTCGCAGGGGCATCTGCCCGGTGCCCGGCACATTCCTCTGGGTGACTTGCCCAAATATATGCAGGATCTGGAGAAGCATCGTGGCCATCATGTCATCTGTCAGTGTGCGAGTGGCATGCGTTCATCGCGCGCCGCGGCCAGCCTGAAAAAAGCCGGTTTTGACAAGATTTACAGTCTGAGAGGCGGGATCGGCGCGTGGCGGAGTGCCGGGCTGCCGGTAGAGAAGTAATCGTGAAAGGGGCGGTGGTGCGGATGTACGCGACGGGCACCTGCCCGTATTGCCGGCGCGCCGAAGCGCTGCTGTGCAGTAAGGGGGTCACACCTGAAATCCTCCGGGTGGACCGGGACCCCGCGCTGCGCCAGAGCATGCTGAAGCTCGCACATGGGCGGCATACGGTGCCGCAGGTATTTATCAATGGCCGACATGTCGGCGGTTATGATGACCTTGCCGCACTGGATCGTCGCGGTGCCCTGGATGCCCTGTTGCAGGAAGATGGCCAGGGGGATGGATAATAGCGGTTCGATGAAACATCGGGGGAAGTTATGACATCCGTGATATTGCTTTGTCCTGCCTGCGGCGCCGTCAATCGGGTGCCCAAAGAGCGTCTGGGAGAAAACCCCAAGTGTGGCAAATGCCACGCACAGATTTTTCCTGACCATCCCGTCAATCTCAGCAGTAGCAGTTTTTCCGAGTATATTCAGAAAAACGAATTGCCGGTGCTGGTCGATTTCTGGGCCCCTTGGTGCGGGCCCTGCCGAACCATGGCACCGCAGTTTGAGCAGGCTGGTCGGGCGATGCGGGGGCGTGTGCTCTTTGCCAAGGTGAATACCGAAGATGAACAGCAAATCGGTAGCCGCTTCCAGATTCGTTCCATCCCCACCATGGTGCTTTTCAAGGCCGGAAAAGAGCTGGCGCGGATGAGCGGCGCCGTGGGTGCGGCGGAACTTCAGCGCTGGTTGGCAGGACAGGGGGTCTGAGACCAGGGCATTACCTTGACTTCTTCCGGATAAGCTCTAACTTACCACTATAACTCAACATTTATAAGGGATAGTGGGGGCGCTATGGCCGGGAAATCTGATGCGGGTTCCTCAAGGCGGCAGTTCCTGCGACAGGCTGCGCTGGGCGGCGTATTGTTGTGCGGCTGGAATATGGCCGCCGCCGCGCAGCTCCGTGGGCTGCGGGTGGGCCGCTACGGGCAGGGTGTGCGTCTGGTCTTTGATCTCAACCGGCGTTTGACGGCTGCACCGGTGATCCGTAGTGTGGGTGAAGTGCTGCATATCGAGTTGCCCGGTATACAGCATTGGCTTGGCCGTCCCGTGGTGCCTGCGTTGGGACCACTGCAGGGCGGAGCGGAGATGAACGAGAGCGCCGCCGGGCTGGTGCTGCGCTTGCCTTTGCGGGAAACGGTACGCTGGCACAGTTTCTCTCTGGGCCCCAGAGGTGGTGCTTCACAGCGCCTGGTGCTGGACTTGATGCCCGTCGCTGGAACCGCGGTGGAGTCCTCCCGTTCGCACCCCGTTGCCGGGGCGGGACGGCCCATTGTGGTCTGCCTGGATCCCGGCCATGGCGGCCACGATCCGGGTGCCATCGGCGCCAGGGGGACCCGCGAGAAGGATGTCGTGCTGGATGTTGCCCTGTCTCTGGCCCGACTGATCCGCAGCACCCCCGGAATGCGTCTGGTCATGTCCCGTGATACCGATCGTTATGTGCCGCTCATGGATCGCATGCACCTGGGGTTGGCGCAGCGTGCCGATCTCTTCGTCTCCATTCATGCGGACGCCTTTCCGGAGCGAACAGTGAGCGGTTCGACGGTCTGGGCGCTGTCGCAAACGGGGGCGACCAGTGCGGCGGCCCGCTGGCTGGCCAGAACGCAGAATGCCGCTGATCCTCTCCTCGGCGACGTACAATCGGGGGTGCATGATCCTATGCTCAACGAGGTACTCATCAATATGACCCAGACGGCTGCCATGAACGCGGCGGCTGCTGCTGCGGATATGATGATTCGCGGGTTGGCCGGGGTGGAGGATTTGCACAACGCTGCCGTGCAGCACGCCAATTTCGTAGTGCTGCGCGCCCCGGATGTGCCGTCCATGCTGGTGGAGACTGCCTTTATTTCCAACCCGCAGGAGGAGCAACGCCTGCGTGATCCGGATTTCCGTCAACTGCTTGCGCGCACCATGCATGACGCGGTCCTCGCCCATTTTGTGAACGCACCACCAGCGGATAGCGCGTGGTCTGCGACGCGGCATGTGCTGGGAAAAGCGGAAAATCTGGCGGATGTGGCGTACCGTTACGGGCTGAGCGTAGAGGCTTTGCGTCTGGCCAACAATCTGCCGCACGGAGAGGGGCAGCCCGGAGTACATCTGCGTGTTCCCATCATGGGAGCCTGACGCGTCATGGCGGGAATCTGGATGATTATGTTATAACTAACTCAAATGGATGATGCGGAATGGCGGACGGGTGATGGAGCTGAATTCGGGCGGTATGGTGCGGGATCAGACCCGTGTTGAAGAGTGGATCAACAGTCTGCTGCATGGTGCAGGCGCGGTCGGTGCCCCGCTGGTTTTTGTGCTATGGATCGTTGGCGCAGGTCTCCACAGCACCCCTCTCGCGGTAGTCACCATCAGTATATTCGTGGTTACCATTGTGATGCTGTACGGTGCGTCGACCATCTATCACATTCTGCCATCGGGGCGACTAAAACGGGCTTTTCAGTTGGTGGACCGATCCGCCATCTATCTCCTTATTGCCGGCACTTACACCCCGGTGACGCTGATGGTGCTCCATGGCCCGTGGGGTTGGGTGCTGCTGACCTTGGAGTGGGGCCTGGCGGCGCTGGGCATCACTCTGCTGGCCATGGCTGGGACGCGCGCGCAATCGATTTCTCTCTGGCTCTACCTCCTCATGGGCTGGCTGGCGGTGTTCGCCGCCGTGCCGCTCTATAATTCCGCACCCGGCTGGTTTTTGTGGTGGCTGGCCGCTGGCGGGCTGGCCTATACCATAGGTGTCCTCTTTTTTCTGCTGGATCGCTGGAAATATTTCCATTCCATCTGGCATGTTTTTGTCATCGCCGGTACGGCGCTACAGTTCTGGGCTATTCTGCAATATGCTGGCTGAAAGAGCATCGGCTGCGTCTTGCTTTTGGGAAAAAAGGGCTTATAATTTGCGCTCCGCTCCCATCGTCTAGTGGTCTAGGACACTGGCCTCTCACGTCGGTAACAGGGGTTCGAACCCCCTTGGGAGCGCCACTTTCTTTTCTCTGATCGTCCCATTCCGAATGCGCTGAATGGCCGTCCGTGGACGGTGCGGGTTTCTTGCCTTGCCAAGCCCGCCGTCGGGCAAGTACCATCCCTAGCAGAAATGGCATGCGATAAAGCGGGAGCTGGATCATGTTTCATGGCAGTATGGTAGCTTTGGTGACGCCCATGCAGGTGGACGGGGCAATAGATGATGTTGCACTTCGCGAACTGGTGGAGTGGCACATCGCCGAAGGGACGCACGCGCTGGTCGCCGTCGGCACTACCGGAGAATCCGCCACCCTGGAAATGAGGGAACATGTGGCGGTGATCCAGACGGTGGTGGAACAGGCCAGGGGGCGCGTTCCGGTGATCGCCGGGACCGGGGCCAATGCGACCCATGAGGCCATAGAGCTCACCCGTGCGGCCATGGAAGTCAAGGCCGATGCAGCGCTGCTGGTTTCCCCCTATTACAATAAGCCCACCCAGGAAGGACTATTCCAACACTATTCGGCGATCGCTGAGCACTGCCATTTTCCCATCATTCTCTACAACGTTCCTGGTCGCACTGCTGGTGATATTTTACCGGAGACGGTGGCGCGCCTGGCGCCGCGTGCGGATATCGTCGGCATCAAGGAAGCAAGCGGCAAAGTCGAACGGGTCGCCGAAATTCTGGCCTTGTGCGGGGATCAGGTGCAGGTTTACAGCGGTGATGATGGTGCCGCCCTTGCAGCCATGGCGTTGGGTGCGCGTGGCGTGATCTCCGTTACCGCCAACGCAGCGCCCCGACTGATGGCACGGATGTGTGACCTGGCACTGGCTGGAGACTTTGTGGGTGCCCGTGCGATCAACGCGCAATTGACAGGATTACACCGGGATCTCTTTCTGGAGTCCAACCCCATCCCGGTCAAATGGGCCCTGCACGAAATGGGCCGCATGGAGTCCGCTCTGCGCCTGCCCCTGACCACCCTTTCGTCCGTTCATCATGAGCGTCTGCGCGAAAGCTTGCGCCGGGCGCAGTGTATCTGATCATTCTCGCGCCTGGTCGCGTTCAGTGGAGTTTTGCATGCGCCGTTACGTAGCTCTTGCCGTGGTTGCCACTCTGGGTCTGGGGGGGTGTTCGTACATTCCCTTCTTCAAGTCCAACAACGGACCCCAATACCAGGATTCCAAGGTGATGGAACCCCTGAAGATCCCGCCGGACCTACTGGTCCAGGCGCCGCAACCGGGGGTTACCATACCGGGGGGGGCGGTGACTTCCAGCGAGTTGCCGACGAATACGAATAGCGCCTCCGGTGGCTATGGGCTGTTTCAACCTCACGAGGCGGCCGGGCAGCAGCCGGTAGAGGAAAA
>NZ_JABBDR010000026.1 GCF_018854495.1 Acidithiobacillus ferruginosus | reverse complement strand
TCCTGCGGTGATTCTGCTGATCGCCCTGCTCCTCTACTTCAATTTCAAAAACTGGGTGGAGGTGACCATCATCCTGCTGACTTTGCCCCTGTCTCTGGTCGGTGGTTTCTGGCTCATCTATTGGCTGAATTACAAGCTCTCGGTGGCGGTGGCAGTGGGTTTCATTGCCTTGGCGGGAGTGGCGGCAGAATTCGGGGTGGTGATGCTTCTCTACCTGGACCAGGCACTCCTCCGGCGACAGGCCCGTGACGCCTTGCGGACCTGGCATGACCTTCAGCTTGCCGTCATCGAGGGGACCATGCTGCGCCTACGGCCCCTAGCCATGACCTTGACCCTGGTGGTGGGTGGCCTCTTACCCATCATGTTCAGTCATGGCGCCGGTGCCGATGTGATGAAGCGCATTGCCGCCCCCATGGTGGGCGGCATGTTCAGCGCCGCGTTACTGGCGCTGCTGGTAATTCCTGCCCTTTACGCCCTGTGGCAGAAGCGGCGATTGGGCCTACGATGATGAGACTACGGATGAGGAGGAAGTAATGATGTTGGCAACGGACACCCGCTATATCCTGCACCCCGTCTGGGACCCACTTTTGCGGGCCCTGCATTGGTGGATGGCGCTTGCCATGATGGCGCAATTCACCTCAGGCGCGACCCTCCTGGCCTTGGGTAACGACATG
>NZ_JABBDR010000259.1 GCF_018854495.1 Acidithiobacillus ferruginosus | reverse complement strand
TCATCGTCGGAGCCCTTATCTCCGGTGTGTTTCTCCGTTCCGCGCTTAATGTCCTGCAGCAATCCTTGCAAGCACTACATGCACCCGTTTCATCCCGTTAAAGCGTGCAGCGGTTCGGCCTGCCCGGACAAGCCGTGACCGAAAGAAATCAGGCAACCGCTTTGGACTAAGGGGATAACCGGCTCTGGACATTTTGAAGGTCAGATTCGACTCCGAAAGTGTCCAGAAACCGAGATATCACAAAACCTTACCCAAGCACACTTTTATCTGCAGACATCGCCATGGATGCAGGGGCGGTGTGAATGGCAACGGGGGAAGCGCCCGCAAACTCCTGGACGAGCGCTATGCGCGCGGCGAAATTGAGCGTGATGAATATCTTGAAAAGCGGAACCATCTGGGGAAATGAGTAGGCAAGGGGATGGCGGACACCATTGGCTATTGCCTCGCCGTGCCACTGATCTGCTGTCGATTGCAAGACCTCCGAGATCCTTCCATACTCCCCCGAAACAGCTTGTCTCGGTCTTTTGCTTGGAAGGCTCGGTGGAGGTCCATTGAACGATTTGCCGATCTACCTCGACTACAATGCCACCACCCCGGTAGACCCATTGGTGGCGCTGGCCATGCAGCCGTGGCTAGGGGAGCGTTTCGGTAATCCCTCTTCCGCGCATCCTTATGGCGAGGAGGCGAAGGCGGCAGTGGAAATGGCACGGGCGGAAGTGGCGGCGCTGATCGGTGGGCGGCCAGGAGATATGATCTTCTGCGGCAGCGCCACGGAAGCCAATAACCTGGCAATTTTTGGCGTCGCGCGGGCCTTGCGGGGGGAGCGGCGCCACTTGGTTACATCGGCGGTCGAACACCCCTCGGTGATGCAGCCCATGCGCTGGCTGGAAACGGAAGGCTGGCAACTCACCGTCTTGCCGGTGGACGCTACGGGCCGCGTGCGGATGGAGGCGGCGGCGCAGGCTATCCGCCGCGACACAGCCCTGGTGTCCGTGATGCTCGCCAACAACGAAACGGGGACGATGCAACCCATCCTGGAAATCGCCGCTCTCGCTCATGCCCACGGTGCACTCATGCATGTGGATGCCGCCCAGGCGGCGGGCAAGATCCCGGTCGATGTCCATGATCTCTGCGCCGACCTCCTCACTCTGGCGGGGCACAAGTTCTACGCGCCCAAGGGCGTGGGTGCGCTGTACGTGCGGGAAGGAACGCCCATTTTGCCGATCATGGCCGGGGCGAACCACGAGCGGGGCCTGCGCCCTGGGACCGAGAACGTGCCGCATATCGTGGCCTTGGGCATGGCAGCTCGGCTGGCACAGGAGGACTTGGTTCGGGAAGCGGCACGACTGCAGGCATTGCGGGACGCTTTGCATGAGCGACTGGTTATCGCCATTCCCGGCCTGCTGCTCAATGGCCATCCCACCGAGCGCCTGCCTAATACCCTTAATCTCTCCTTCCCCGGCGTGGCTGGCTGGCAACTCCTCGCCGCCACCCTGGAGATCGCCGCATCCACGGGCTCCGCCTGTCATGCAGGTGGCCAAACAGTGAGTGATGTCCTGGCGGCGATGTCCGTGTCCCAGGAGCAAGCCTTGGGGGCGCTGCGTTTAAGTCTGGGCCGTTTTACCACTGAGGCGGAGATCGACGGGGCGGCAAACGCCCTGATCAACGCCTGGCGTGACCTGACGAGCACGGCAGGCAACTGATGGGTGCCCCCTCGCCCATGCAGGCCCTCGCCGTCGTAGAAGCCGCAGGTCTCCTGCCGGATCGCGTGGCCAAACTTCATCCTTATCATTACGGTGCGTTTTTTCAGCTTCCCGAGTAAGGGGAAAAGCGGGCGTGGTCCATCTGTATCCAGACCATGCCTTTTTAACAGGTTCCGCTTCAGGAGGTTTTAAATGGAAACGAAAGCACCAGAGGGTCAGACGGAGAGTCCGCACGAAACCGCCGCGCCGTCGAAAGAAGGTGGTGGTAGCCCCATGTCCATGGGAATGAAGATGATGAAAAAAATGATGGGGCAGCACAGCCATGGCGGCGAAGGCCCCATGACGATGATGCAGAAGATGATGGGCCAGAAAGGAGAAGGGGCGGAAGGCGGCGACAATCCGATGCAACAGATGATGGGGACATGCATGGGAATGTGCGCGGAAATGCTGGACACCATGCGTCGCACCACTTCCCTGGCGGTCTATGCGCAGCCCGAACTGCACCAGCTTTTTGAAGAATGGCTCGCGGCCCGGGAAGGTGATGTTCTACAGCTTATTCAGGAGCGCGGCAGCCTGGACCCTGAGGCGCTGGCCACCGCGCTTTCCATGAGTCCATCGAGCGTGACCACCCTGCTGGCCCACCTGCAGAATCAGGGGAAGATCCGCTTACGTGCGGAGTCGAGAAATCCTAACGGCTGACGGTTCCCCAGGGGCGGGAATGGACCGATGTGCGCCCCCGGAGTGATCGCTTGAATCATGATGTCTTGGATCACGTTGACAAATGGAGAAGGTTCCGTTAGTTTTTAAGTTGCATATTACATTAACTACTAAACATTTGAGGTTATTCATGTTTTTCAAACAACGGAGCCGATTGGGACGCTGCGCTCAGTGTCCAGGCGGACCCGAGCGGCGGGACGGAAGGGTTGGACGATATTACTTCAAATAACGGAGATGACACGAAAACCAAGCATGAATGATAAATAGGCGAGTGGTACGGACGCGCAATTTCGCCGTGGGCGGAAAGGAGGGACACCGGAAATTGTTGCCATAACCAAGTGTTTAAACTTTGATAAACGAACAGTTCACCAACAGCAAGGAGACAAACATGAAACATTTTTATTTCACCCTCATCCTGGCGTGTTCGGCGGCGGTCACGCTTCCGGCATATGCGGCCACGGGCAACATGCCGGGCATGGACAATATGCGCACCGTGTCGGGCCAAGCGACCCAGGCCCAAACCTTCATGGGGCACGGCAAAATCAACAGCATCAATCCTGATGCGAACATGGTCAACATTGCCATGGGCCCCGTCAAAGCCCTTGGTTGGCCCGGTATGTCAATGAGTTTCCTGCTCCAGAACACGGCCATGCTCAACGGCTACAAGGCCGGAAAAGTGGTGAATTTCAATTTCGCAAAAGATACCGCCGGGGGGTACGTCATCACCAGGATCACGCCGGTCAAACAATGAAAACACGGAGTAACCCTGTAATCCAGGGCTCCGCCAAAGTCCTCCATAACCCATTGATTCGTCATATTCCCAGGCACTTCGGATTCACTACAACCTGATGAATACATGGAGGATTCAACGCTGGTCATCGCAAATACCATAGAAATGCGGGAATAAATTCAACCAATCTAAAGAAATAGGCGTAAACTTGCCGTAGCCCTGACACTGACCACCTCAGTCGCTCTCAGACTGAACAGTCACCAATAAGGTACCATTGCAGCAACTGGGTGGCTCAATAAATCAGCCTTAACCCCAGAGCTTGGCCGCCATCAGCAGTATGGTGATTGCCATCATCACTTTGACCCACAGCTCACCACGCCGACTCATCGTAAGCCCCGTAGCCAACCGTGCGCCTATCATGCCGCCTATGGCGATGACCAAGCCGAGTCTCCAGTGAACTTGCCCCATCCAGGCGAAGATAAGGATAGTAGGCAATGTGTACAACGCGACAATAAGGGTTTTGTAAGCATTCACTTGCGCTATATTCTTGGTGAGCAAATGGCGCAGGGCAAAGATGAAGAGGAAGCCGATACCGAGCTGCATAAAGCCACCGTAAAAGCCCAGTCCCAGCATGGTGGGATACAGCCATGGCGACACCACGCCATCGGAACGTTCAGATTTTTCTGTGGCCTTCTTCGTTGAAAAAAACAGGCTGACCGTGCTGAACGCCAATACGATCACCATAATGCGCTGAAACCAGAAATTGCCGATACGAACACCTGCAATAGCCCCGAGTATGGCTCCTGGCAGGGTCCACAGAGCCAGTTTCACCCCTTTTTTCAAATCCACCAAGTTATGGTGGTAGAAGGTGCGAGCGGCGGTGAAGTTTTCCAAAAGGATGCCAATGCGGTTGGTGCCATTTGCGGTGATGGGGTCGAGGCCCACGAAGATGAGTATCGGTAGGGTCAACATGGATCCAGCACCAGCCAGGACGTTGATAAACCCGGCCCCTACCCCGACAGAAAACAAGACAGGGAGGAGCCACCATTCCGTAGTTAGCGATGGCGTAAGCAAATGTCAGCCTTGGATAGCGTTGACGTAAAGGCCATGATACAGGCTCTGTTTAAACGGAACATAGAGCCATTAAATTCGTTAGTGTCTGCACGGCTACAAATACCGAAGATAAAAAATGAATATTCGTTCAAATGCTTCTTTTACCAAAATCAAATTCTTCGAACGTCGCGGAAAGATATTTCGAAATGGGGGCCTACCATCCTCCGATCTATGTAGCCACATGGCGTCATTTTTCATGTCCAGTATACAGGAAAGCTCCTGTCTATAAAGATTCACTGGTCCCTTACCACTTAAAACCGCTTTCATATTTTTTGCCGCCGCGCGAGCTCGGAGTTGAGCCATATGGGCTTGATGCGGCACCCATGGCGGTGGGTTTTCGTGATTGGCACAATCTCCTGCGGCGAAAACATGAGCCAACCCCTTTACCTGTCCATATTTGTTTACGTCAATATGGCCGCCAATGGACATGGGAAGGCATGACTTCTGCACAAGCGTTGGTCCCGTTATTTCAGGCGAATAAAGAACTAAATCGACCTTCCTAAACGTGCCATCCTTATCAATCATCCCTCCATCTAAAAATTCTGCCGGCTCATACCCATCGTCAAGGATAATCCCGCGTTCAAGAAGTCGATCGGTTATTGCACCCTTCTCTCCCGGACTTCTATCTGGAGAGAAGAAATGAATCTCAAAATTATCTCTTACCCCTCTTTCTCTCAATGCGTAGTCCAAGAGGCAGGCGCATTCATACATGGGTCCGGGACGTCCGGCAACGAAACCATCCCTCCGGTTAATCCTGTAGCCGACATATATGATACCACCGCTCAGGGATTCCAGCTTTTTTACAAACCCCTCCATATCATCCGGACCATAACATGGCGAATACGTGTATTCTCCTGTTCCTGGAATGCCATCTTTTCTATAGGATGGCCCTATACCAATAAATAGATAATCATTCCTATATTCTCCTTCATGGGTAATCACCGTCCGTCCACCATCTTGTATGTCGATAACCGTGCCCTCAACAAAGCGAATGTTTCGCCGCCTAAGGAATGGACGAATATCAATGGTGACGTCTGCTTTGTTTCGCTTCTTTGTGAGGAATTCAGGAATTGCTGGAAAGTAAATAAATTTACCATTCCCGATGACTGTAATATCGTATTTGGAATATATCCTTCGAAGAAAATATGCGATAATGGGAAAGATTGGGATGACAAGAAAATACCCAATGAAAAATAGAGACGCGAATCCATTGCCTATAATCGTGATTTGTTTTTTCATAAAGCGCCCGTTCTAGTTGAAGAAAGTGGAGAATTGCGGGCCTATTTCAGAATGCGAACTGACTATAGCCTGCTTGGCGGACTTTCCGACTGAAATATTTGGGATCATTCAGACGGTTATGGCAAACTGCGGCAAAAAACGTTACGAACCATGGAAATGGGTACAGAACGACCGTAAAAACATATTTTTGATATTTTCGGTCATGCCCGCCAGTTTTGATGGCGGCTTTTCAGCAACCTCCTAGTGTCTTGTAGCGCCAAGGTTTACGAGCGCCTCTGCGTGGTTCGGATTGACAGTAAGCGCCTGCAGAAAAGCGGCTTCGGCTTCCTCTGGACAGCCACGCTGGCGAAGTGTGACCCCAAGATTCACCAGTGCGTCAGGCTGGTCCGGTTTGATAGTAAGGGCCTGTCTGAGAATGGCTTCAGCTTCGTCTAATTGGCCTTGTTTGCTGAGGACTGCACTCAAATTTATCAATGCGTCAGTGTACTCTGGTTTAATGGCAACGGCCTGTCGGAGAATGATTTCTGCTTCGTCCCAACGTCCCTGTTTATTGATTGTGACACCCAAGTTTACCAATGCTTCAGCATTGCCCGGCTGGACAGCGAGCGTTTGTCGGAGGATGGTCTCGGCTTCGTCTAAGCAACGCCCTTGTTTGCTGAGGACGGCACCTAGGTTCATTAATGCCTCTGGATAATCCGGCTTGAAAGTAAGTGCCTGCCGGAGGAGGGTTTCAGCCTCTTCCCATTGGCCTTCATGGCCAAGTGTGACGCCCAGATTCATTAATGCCTCTGGATAATCCGGTTTGATAGCGAGAACCCCCCTGAGGGTGGTCTCGGCCTCATCCATGCGACCTTGATGGCCCAGCGCAACACCGAGCCTCATTAACGCTTCCAAGTAATCTGGTTTGATAGTCAGGGCTTTTCGGAAAGTGGCTATCGCCTCATCCACGCAGTCTTGGTCGCTGAGTATGGCTCCGAGGTTCATTAACGCTTCCGGGTATGCAGGTTTAATGGAAATAGCCTTCCGGAAGGCTATTTCGGCCTCCGAAAGGCACCCCTTTCCTACAGATATTACGCCCAGTATAAATATACTTTCAGCGTTGTCTGGCATTAAAAGTAAAGCCTTCATAATTGTATGTTCAGCATCCGAGTATCTATTCTGATAAAGTAGCAGAACGGATAAATTATGGAGCGCTGCCACATTGCTTTCATTAACATTAAGAGCCTCAGTGAGAACACGTTCGGCATCCAATAAATTACCTTGCCGACGAAGCACTTCACCTAGCATGGCCATTTCAGTTGATGGGTCATTTTTTATGGAGATCAAATTACGTAAAATGTTTTCAACATCTTGCCAGCATTGTAAATTCAGTGCTTGGTTATAAACACCTTCAAACATCAAGGAAAAGTTTTTGTCAATTGCCAATGACCGTTGCAGGGCGTGACTGGCCTCTTGAGTGCGCCCTGTATTGTAAAGCAATACCAGATAATTAGCCCAGGTTTGCCCATTTTTTGGATCCAAACTCAGCGCCGCCTGAAAAAAATCTAACGCTTCATTGACGCGGCCCGTTTGGCTTGCCAGCACCCCCATATTGCTATTAATCTCAGCAGCGTGATTCGGTTGCTCCACAAGAATGTTTCGGTAAAGCTGTTCGGCCTCTTTCAGCCGACCCGTCTGATGATAGTGCACAGCAAGTGACAGCTTTTGACTTGTGATAACAAGTTTTTGATCTCTCTGTTTGCCGGTTGGTGATGAAGGCATCAGTAGCTCCTTCCTGCTATGTAGACGTGTAGTGTTGTAGCATACCCCACCTCATCGTTGCAAAGGCATGCTACAGATCAACGCTGACTCGCTGCTTCTTAAAATAGAAACCCGGTTTCGACAAGGGCCCTAGCCTGTGTAGGATTATTTCCCTGCGGACCAAAGACGTCGCCCTGGGTGTAACTGCTTGCCTGTACGTAGGAGAACTCGGCGCGGGCGAAGAAGTCGTGATCCTGGTAGGTGGGCGTCACGGTGATGGACCATGCCTTACTGCCAGGCCCATACATCAGGTTGATCGCGCCATCGGTGGCGTTGCCGGTGCTCGCAATGTATTCGGCCCGGGCGGCCAGGGTAATGTGGGGGGTGAGGGCATAACTCGCCAGGAGAGCCGCGCCCCTGGTCCCCGTGCTGCGTCCCACGCCGATAGCGGGGTTGGCGGGTACTTGGGTGTACTGGAGGTAGGGCTGAATCATCCATGGACCCGAGCTATAGGTATAGATCAGGTTGTAGATGTCGCTGTTGTTTTGATAAACCGGGGTAGCGAGCGTGGAATAACCCGTCTGCCCCGCATTGCCCATGCCCACGAAGCTCACGGTGTTGGCGGAGTTGATGGCGTAGGACAGGTCGCCGGAAAGCCAGTTGAAGCGATTGGAATAGAAACCATCACTCCATGCGAGAGAGGCGCTCAACGGCCCTACGCTGTAGTTGACTTGCACCCCGCGATTGACGGCGTTTTCCTGATTCCACAACAAACCGCGCTCGATGTTCATATTCTCGAAGGTGAAGGTGTATTCCGCGCCGATCAGGGTGGGGAGTTTGCCGATCAGCACCGAGAAATCCTTGGTGGGGGCGATCTTCAGATAGGCTTGCGGCAATGCGCCGTAATAATCGCTGGTGGTACTCCCCGTAGAAAGGAACGACGTGCCCAGGGCGGGCATGTTGTAGGCACCGGCCTGGAGGAAGAACTGGATCAACCCGTGCGTCTTCTGGATGAATATCTGGCCATTGCTGATATCGGCGCGGGTGAACCGGTCGCTGGGAACCGGGTTGTCCTGCCAGACGCCCATGCCGCTCATTACGCCGGTGATATCCAGCTTTCCGAGTGGACCGGCATCAAACTGAAAAGGAGACGGCGACTGCAGCGGGCCGGTCATCGCTGGCATCGGCAGGGGCGCGGCTTGGACTGTGTCTGGCACCAGTGCCAATGTGGACAAAAACGCGACAGCAAGAATTGTTGAACACTGTTTGCCACTTATGTGGGGATGCTTTGTGGTGGTGAACGTACGCATTAAGGTTGCTCCTTTTTCGTTAAATGACAGAATGCACAAAGCACGATTTGTGCCATATACAACAATACTGTTTTTCAGAGTTGTTAACCTGCAAAAAACAAAGGTTTGAGATGCTTAGTAATGCCGTTGACGAACCGACATAGATCAAGAGTGCACCGTTGTGGTGATGAATGCACTATTACGGTGCATCATTCTTGGGCCTGGTTGGCCGATCAAAATCCCCCATCTGAAGCGCGTTTGACGGTGCAATAAGGCCCCGTTTCTCGCACGGTCAGAATGATTCCCGACAGAACGTTATCTTCTCTCAAGAAACACATTTTAACATGTTGAATACATTGTTTTTACGAAGCGCCAATATCACCGGAAACCAGTCTCATGCCCATCTTTTCGGCACGTTGAGCCAGTTGCCGTAGCACCTGTTCTCGGTAGCGATCCTCGTAGTAGTCCTGACCGTGCTTATCCGGTTGTCACAGACAGCCACTACATATTGTGCCTTTGGCCAGCCCCAGGAATGCATGAACTACGCAGGCTTATTTCCAACCCGCGTTCCGTTTCCACCCCACTTTCCCCTTTCAACGCCTTCATCTCCCTGATTCGCATCTCCGGCCATGTCATAACGCCCGCAAATGTCCACCTTATTTCGGCAGATCGCACCGAACTACATATAGTGGTTGCCTGTGACAACCGGATAAGCACGGTCCTGACCTTGGTTGGTATATTCCTTACCCTTGGTAAGCATCATGTAGATCAACCGGGCCAGCTTATGTGCCGCCGCAGTCACCGCTTTGGGTTTATCCATGCGTGCGCACATTCTGCGAAAGTAAGCCCCCAATGCGGATTGACTGCTCCGCAGTGCGGCTTGAGCACGGTCAGAGATGTTGATGGCTTTAGACGCGCTGACGGTCACGTAGCGTGAGGGGCGGGGGGGGGGTAAACCCCC
>NZ_JABBDR010000258.1 GCF_018854495.1 Acidithiobacillus ferruginosus | reverse complement strand
TGTGGCCGAGCTGGCCATGCTGGAGCAACTGGATATACGGTGCCGATGGAATGAGCGCTGGGTGAGGAACGGCGAGAAGGAAGAGCAGGCGCGTCTGGCCACCATCGAGGCCGAGCGCGAGGCCCGGCGGCAGAAGTTGCTGGATCTGGCGGAAACGCTAAGAACCGACGTTGAAGCGAGAGCGGATCTGGAAAAGGCCTACGCGGAAGCGGGATACCGGCTGGAAGAACGGGAAGGTCGGCACGTCTTGGCCTATCCCATGGACGAGCTGGAAGTGGAGCGCCGTACAATATTTGCGGCCCGAAAGGCGTGGAATGTGCGTAAACAGGAGCAGGAACAAAAGCGCCTGGAACTGGACAGCGCCACTGAGCAGGAGTCCCGCCCAGGTGTGCGTCATCCCGCCAGACCGCAATGGCCGGTCTGGCGGGAGCGGGTGCTGACGGAGGCCTACGATGCCGAACTGGCCGGACGTTACAAGGATTGTTACCGCGTCTATCGCAACCAGGACGGCAGTCTGACCCTCACCGATCACAAAAACGTCACGGTGACGGATTATGGTGACCGGATCGTGGCCAAAGAAGGCAACGCCGCAGAAATCGCTCTTCTGCTGGAAGAAGCGCGGGCTAAAGGCTGGGGCCATCTGGACCTCACCGGCGGCGAGGACTTCCGGCGGCGAGCGGCCCAAGCGGCCATCGTGGCGGGCTTCACCCTTGCGGACCCGCAGTTGGAGCAAGAAGCCCGGCGGATCATCGAGGAACAATCGCGACGGGAGCGCATTCAGGAGCGGGCCATGGTTCGCCATGGCTACCGGGTGGATGGCTGGGAGATTCGCGAGCATTGGCACTGGCGTCAGCAGGAGCGGGAGCAACGTCAGGAGGCGGAAAGGCAGATGGAACAGCATCTGGAGCGGGAGCAGGCTCGGCGGGAAGCCGTTGCCAAGCTCCTGGAAGGGACGCACGCATCCGAGGCGAACAGTTTGGAGCAGCGTTTGGGCGCCCTGCAGCGGCATGCCCGTTCGGTCGGCGCGGAAGAACTCCGCCAGGCCCGGCAGGCCGCCAGGGTTGCCTATGACCAAAACGCCACGGGCACCCGGGGAAAGTGGGTGGAGGAAGGCCGACGGCAGGGTGGCTGGGAGAAGGCGCTGGCCGCCTATCAGGCCCAGCATCGGGAAGCTGCCACGGGCCTGATGGCCTGGACGCCCTCCCGGAAGGCCGAAGCCGGAAAGGTAGAGGGGCAAATCCGGATGCTACAGACGATCCTGAGCGAACGCGAGCAGGCCGCAAGCCAAGGGGAGCAGGCGCTGCGGAAGCAGCGCGAACAGGGCGCCGCCACCTGGGCGGCGCTCTCCCCCTATGCCGAAGCCGCCCGAGAAGCGTTTCAGGAACAGCGAGCCGTCTGGATCGAAGAGCAGCGGCTGGCGGCCATCGAGAAAGATCGGCAGGAGCGCCGGAAGAAACTGCAGGATCTGGCGGAAATTCTGAGAAACGACGCTGAGGCGAAAACCGATCTGCGTGAGGCCTACCCAGCGGCTGGATACCAACTGGAGGAACGCGCCGGAAAATCCGTCTGGACATACCCGCATGACGACCTCACAGCAGAGCGGCAAGCGGTGCGTGATGGGCGCACGTTCTGGGATCAGGCCAGAACCAAGCGGCGGGCGCTGGAGGCCTGCGAGGAGGCCGGGGCCGCCATTCAGCGCGCAGCGGGTGCCGGCACAGAACGTGGCTGTGATGACGCCACATGGAACCGTGTGCAAGCCGACGCCCGAAAGGCGGTGGATCACGCCTGCAAGGTGGGTCTTACCACAGAGCAGGCAGAATCCGGGATACTGGCCGGTCAGCGGGAGGTGTTGCTGGAACAGGAGCGAGCACTCCAGCGCGGTTTATCCACTCCGGGGTGGTGATGTTGATTTCTCGAAAGCCGTCTCCCTGCCCGGTCAAGAAACGAGAGTGGAAACCGAGAAGCTGGAAGCCCCGGAATGTCTGGGGGCGATTCTCGATTTGGGGAGCCTCTCAAAAACGGTCGGTTGCGAGAGAGTATCACAGTGACAAGTTGAATAGGCAGGGTTTTCCAGACGCTGAACGATAGACGAGTTATCAGACACTTCAGGGGCGGATTTGGCCCTGAAAGCGTCCAGAAACGAAGTGTCGATTAAACCTTCGTTTTATGGAATCCGGCTATATTTAGGCACAAGTTTCTCATATTTGTGATGGCATCTCCCGAAAAGTTATGTACTTATGTGCTATGAAGCTGGTGAAGACCGGGATGGATATACCCACCGCAGACGCGATCGCTTTATCGAACTCTTGAATGCCCATGGCGGGCAGCAAATGGTAGGCCAGCACCATGCTGACAATCCAGGTTTGTGCAAAAGCAAATACATTGACTAAGGCGAATAAAGCCGCAGATTTTGCTGTTGAGTGGGACGATATTTGGAATACAAAAAGCTTGGCCAGGATGAAGGCTGTGACCATACCGGTGAGATAAGCCAAGGTCACCGCAGCCGAAAAGCCCACGAAGGTGTTATAAAAAAACCGGCTGCCAAAGTTGATCGCAGCTGCAAATCCGCCGGTGAGTATGAAAACCATAAATTGACGGGAAAAAAAGATGCGCATAGCTCAGTCCCTACAGCATTCTGGCAATCTGTCGGCCCATCTGGACACTCTCGGATATGCCCCGATCCTCTGGATAGTAGTAGGATGTGTCCGCGACATACAGCCCTTCTATGGATAGCTTAATGGGTGGCAAGGTATCCAGATAGCCAGGGCCGCAGATGGGTTGGGCATAGCGATAGCGGTTGGCGTACATGGCCAAGATGTCACAGTCCTTCAGATCGGGATTGATGGTTTGTAGATAGTGGCGCACCTTGCTCAAGAATGCTTGGTCAGGATCCTGATACTTCGGATGCTCGCCGGGCATATAGAATGGCACATAAGTGACATGCCCTGACAATTCGCGGAGGTTGGTAAATTCCACCAGTCCCGGTATATCCATCTGGGGGTCGTTGACGTTGAGCCAGAAGTTTTTGGTGATGGGCTTGGTGGTTTTGACGATCACGCAGACTACGGCGATATTCTTGAGCGCGCGGTATTGATTGAGCAAAGGCTCTGGAAGGTCGGGGATCAATCTGGGGACGAAGGGCACCGGCACAGTGCTCACGACAGCGTCGAAGTGAGTTAGCTGCCCAGCCACCTGTACCCCGGTGACCTTGCCATGCTCATGCAAAACGCGCTCGACTGGAGTGCCTAAGCGAATAGCGCCTCCGGATTGTTCGATGACCTCCCGTAGAGCATTCAACAGGGTCTCCGAGCCGCCTTCCAAATAGCCGAGCTTCTCTCGCATCATACTGTAGCGTGAAGACCCGATACGCTTGATACGTGTCCATATCCAGGCGGCGGATAGTGTATCGGCATAATCATAGAACTTGAGGTCAAAGAGGCGGCGCCAAAGAACATCAAATGCCTGCGTGCCGACCCACTTGCGGATCCATTGGGTAGCTTCTAGATGATCCAATGGGCGCCAGTCCTTGCGCTTGGTGGACAGGAAAGCATGCGCCCCATAGCGGATCTTGCTGATCAATCCGAGACCAGGAAACTTTAGCAAAGCGATGGGGTTTCCCCAGGGATGCACGTCGCCCTGGTAATAATATCCCATGCGCGTTTCTTTCCAGCGCAGCTTGTCTCGAATACCCAGCTCGTCCAGCAAGGTAAATAAGGGTTGGTCAGACGTGCAGATGAAGTGGTAGAAGCGCTCAATGGAAAGGCCATCAAAGTCAAAGGCAGCGGTCATCCCGCCGATACGGTCATCCGCCTCGAATATGGTGACCCGGTGGCCATCCTTAGCCGCCTGATAAGCCACCGCCAGCCCCATAGGTCCTGCGCCGATGACCGCTACCGATTTTGGATTCGTCATAAGATTGCCTAGAACTCCAGTTCGATCTTGCTGTAGGTAGGGTCCAAGAAGGTTTCCTGGATTGCCTTCGCAAAAGGGGTGGCTTTTACGCCGAATATACCGGGCCAGTCGATCACCTCGAACACGTCCGGGGTCACTAGAGCTTTGAGCTGGGGCACAGTGAAGGGAGGGTTATTATCGAAAGCAGCCCATGTGCGTAAAAGTGCCGCAAAGAGCCAGTAAGGGATGTGTATGATCATGGTCTTCGCGCCAACGGCTTTGCGGATAGTACGGATGATATCGATGTAGTCGATCTTCTCCATGCCCGTAATGTGGTAGACGCCACCAATCCGGCGGTGCTCGATACAGCTAACGATGATGTCGCAAAAGTCACCTACATATAGCGGTTGCCGCAGATACTTTCCGTCACCGGGAATGGGGAACACAGGCACTCGCTGCATGAAGCGGGACAGCCACCCTAGATGCTTGCGATCAAACCAACCGAACATCAGGGTCGGTCTCAGTACGACGTTGTCCACACCGCTCGCCAGGACCATATCCTCCTGCTCTTTCTTTGTCTGGGTGTAATAATCCTCAGCCTTGGATTCCAGGACCGATGAGCTGATATGGACGATATAAGGCACCTGATACTTTTTTATCGCCTCCAGCACATACCGAGTGGATGTCACGGTATTCCGGACATAGGTTTCCCGTTCTTTGGCCCCGATCTGCGCCTGCAGCATGACCACAGTATCCACCCCTTCAAAGTGCTTGGACCAAGGTCCAGGCGCGGCGAGATCAGCCCACTCCGCCGTGATGTCGGGGTGCATTTGCTGCAAAACACCCAAATTATGTCTATGTTTATCGAGCACCACGATGTGGGTGTACCCCTTGGCCTTAAGTCGGGGAATGAGGTTTTGACCGACGAGGCCGGCCCCACCGGGGAGGATGATTTTGCGGTTTTTCTTATCTGTTTGATTCATAGGTTGCCTTGGTAATAGCCAATAAGACATATGTTTTGATATGAATATACATCAAACGCTCCACGTTATTTGAGCCGACCAAGCATAGATTTATATGCTGCTTGAAAGTGACGTAGCCGTACAGCAGCAGGATCAGCAGCTGGAACAGTGACCCCCGCCCACCGAAGAAGATCAATATAAGACGCTTGCGACTTCAAGGGGAAGGCCTTCTGCAGGTCTGGTCTAGAAAAGT
>NZ_JABBDR010000257.1 GCF_018854495.1 Acidithiobacillus ferruginosus | reverse complement strand
GATTATTCAGACCCCGCCACAAGTGCTGGGGGTGGTTGCTCAACAGGGTGTCGACGGCGGTTTTATGTGCGGATGGATTCATAAGTGGATTCATAAGTTACCTCCAATACGTAGCAATCCGACCACCACGCCTTCGATCGTCAGACTATCGCGTTGCAAATCCACAGAAATAGGGGAGAAATCCGGGTTTTCCGGCAGGAGCCAGACTTGCTTGCCATCCCGCTTCCAGCGTTTGACCGTCACCTCACCGTTGACCCGGGCCACTACCATCTGACCGTCCTGGGGAGTGAGCGAGGCGTCGTGACGGACGGCGAGAATGTCGCCATCGAGAATGCCGGCATCACGCATACTCATGCCCTGCACGCGCAACAGGTAGTCGGCCCCTGGCGAAAAGAGCTTTGGGTCGACGGGCAACTGTCCCTCCCGGAACTCTTCGGCCAGCATGGGTTGCCCGGCGGCCACTCGCCCGATCAGCGGCAAACCGGTTTCTTCTTCGCTGGCACAGAGGCGGATGCCCCTGGCCGTACCACTCTGCAGCAGGATATAGCCCTTGCGCGCCAGTACCCGCAGGTGACTTTCGGCAGCATTGGGTGAACGGAAGTCAAAGGCCCGCATCAACTCCGCGCGGGTAGGCGGCAGGCTATCTTCCGCCATGCGGGCACGAATCCAGGCGAGAATTTCGGACTGCCGGGGGGTAAGTTCATCCATGCAATATCTCCTGAGAGCTAGCGGATCCGCCATCTCTGGCGCTAGCTATATTTTTATACAGTATCACTGCGGAATGCAAGGTCCGATACAGGACAGCGCCACCATCCGGCCACAGTTGCCAGCCGTTGCTTATATTGTTAAAATTTTGCAACATAAAATATGTACGTAAGGATACAAGGCTGGGAAGGTCAAGGAATGAAATATCTTTTAGCTCGTTGCCTCGTTCTCACCGGGCTACTTTTGGGGGGTATCGGTATCGCTTTTGCAGGCTCAGAACGCGGGAGCATTACCGGCTTGTGGCAAACTGCGGGGGGCAATGGCTATATCCGTATTTACGCAAAAAATGGTGTACTCTTCGGACAGAGCGTGGGGCATATGCAGGACACCGTGCAGCAGGCCCGAGCCAAGGGTCAGCCGCAAATTCTGGCGGACTTCGTGCCCAGACGTCCGGGAGAATGGGCAAAGGGCCGCATTTACGACCCGAACAGCAAAACCTACTATCACGGCACACTGACGACTCTGGATTCCCGCAAGCTCAAGGTGTACGGTTATATCGGCTTTTCGTGGCTCGGCGGCAACACCATCTGGACCAAGGTTTCATCTAAATCTCGGTAATTTAAAGGCTCTCCACAACCTCCCAGTAGCGGTCTTCCGGCTCCAGTTTTTTGATGTGCTCCCTGAGCACTTCGCCACCCACCGGGTGGCCCCTCCCCCGATCGCGACGGATGAGCTCCATCAGCGGCAAGGCCGGGAAGTAATGCACAGACATCTCCGTGACCCCCTGATCCCGCAACCATTGCGCTTTTTTTGCCAGATCGGCGACATCCAGATGGGTGTCGGCAAGGACCAGGACATCGTGCGTACCGATGGCACCCCGCACCTGCTGTTCCCAAAGCCGCTGGACCTTACCTTCCAGGGCAGGATTCCACGCCGGCCAGGAAAAAACCCCCTCGCTCTTCCCTTCGTGCAGGGAAACCCGGATCCCGTCTCTTTCGATGATGGCGATACGCAACCCCGTATAACGGGACTGCATCGATCGGGCCCAGGTGCTTTTACCAGAGGCCGCGGTGCCCACGGTGAAAATGACCAACGGAGATGTTTTCAAATCAGGCATCCGCCCGGTTGCGGCAAGGCCCATAGTCACTGCGGTGTTCATATCATTTCCTGTCGCTGATGATTCCGGGATGAGTGTGCAGAGCATCCATGCCGTAAGCATCGCCGTCCCAACCTGGACTTTATCACATCCAGGGCTCCTGGCGGCGGGGTGGACGGTCGTCGTCAAAACTATCGCCATTGCCACTCATGACCGCCCAGATCAGCGCGGCAACCCAGCCGAGAACGGTCCAGCCGAGCAACAGATCCAGTAGGGTGATGGGTATCCGGTGCGGGCTATCCATGCTCCAGGCCATCAGAGCGGGTAACACATACACGCCTATCGCCACGATGAAGGCGACCATCAGTAACGCCACAAAACCGGCGCGGCTGTCGGTGATCCAGTGCAACATGGGAGTTCCTTTCTGCTTACGCGCTCATCATATAGCGGATTTGAGCAGATTGGCACCCCTGAAAGGAACCTGATACCCGCTCCCCCAAATAAAAAAGGAGCCCGAAGGCCCCTTTGTCTTATTTAGGGAAGTTCCCCTTAGTAACCTTTCTTGGCTGTGGCTTTTTTCACAGGAGCCTTGTGCGCAACGGCCTTATGCGCGACGGCCTTGTGCGTGGCCACCTTGGCTGGGTGTTTCGCCGGAGCCTTGGCTGGCGTCGCCGCAAAGGCGGTGGAAACTGCGAAGGCAGACATCATGACAATAGCAATAGCAGAAGTTTTCATGGACATGTTGCTTACTCCTCAAGGTTGAAACTGCGAATCAGCAATATCAATATTCATGCCAATCTAAATACCCCTTGTTTTTATAGGAGTTCTGCGGAATTCGGGTGATATTTTCTGCCGTAAAACTGTCCGGTGTCAGCGACAGAAAACTGTCCATCCCTCTTATAATAATGGAAAATCATATGGTTGCTTTGTCGCGAATCCGCCATGCGCCTGTTTCCGCTGCGCCCGGCTTATCCCAAGCTATTTGCAGCTACGATCCGCTCTATGACCTTTTGCGCTCTTCCGCCTCATAGCCTTCCTCCCTGACCACGGCGATCAGCGTGGCGGTGTCCGCCAGACCATGCACCACGGCTTCTCCCGGCTCCAGCGTAACGTCCGCTTTTTCCACACCAGGTATGCCTTCCAGCGCCTTGGTCACGGCCCGCACGCAGTGTCCGCAGGTCATGCCGGTGATCTTCAGCCTGATATCGCCCATGGGTTCTCTCCTGTTGGAAATTAGGTGTAAACGAATTAATGAAACCGCCCGTATGAACTGTCATTCGATTGCGCAGGACATCAGCCATGTGCCGGAATGAAACCTCGGCCACGGATAGCCGCCGATACTCTGCGTATAACCCACCACGGGCCATGATAAACATTGAAGCTTGGTGTAATGTCAAGAACCCATGCCTCGTGCCTATTGACCAGGTAGTATCGAATCCGAAGTACAGGCGCGAAGAAATAATGTCCCGGTCTAGTCAGGATGCACCACCGAGATTAGCCCTGGATTGGCCCATAAAAATAAAGGCACCCAGCAAAACATGCTAAGCGCCTGATTCTTTTGGCTCCCCGGGACAGGCTCGAACTGCCGACCTAGTGATTAACAGTCTCAAAGCCGGGCATTTATGGCGTTTTATCTACCCCCCTGTATCTTGACGTATCAGTAACTTAGTCAGATACTACCTTTACTGATATTCACCGATTTACCGGAAATGTGTTAGCCCCGCGTTAGCCCGGCTAACAGGAATCTCAAGGTCCAAAGGGAGTACGCCATGCCCGAGAAGATGCAATTTACCAAGGCCCGTATAGCGGCGCTGGAGCCGGTCCCCGGCAAACGGATCACCGTCTATGACGAAAGCCAGAAAGGACTCTGTATCCGCGTTACACCAGCCGGAGCCAAGGCGTTCTATTGCGTCCGAAGGGTGGAGGGAAAAGTGGAGTGGGTACGCATAGGCGATGCCACCACCGTGACCATTGAGACGGCCCGGACCACTACCGCGAAGATCGTCAATGATATTGCCGCAGGGACCAACCCCGCCGAGCAGAAGCGTATCAGGAAGGCGGAGATGACATTCTCTGACCTGTTCAGCGAGTGGGTGAAGGACTGCAAGGCCAGAGACAAAAAGAGCCTGAGCAAAGATCAGGACAACTACCGTCTGCACCTGCAAGGACTGGCCCGCAAGAAGCTATCAGACATTCAGCGTAACGAGATACGCAAGCTGCACTCTACCCTTTCGGTAAAGTCTGGGAAGTTTCTTGCAAATCGGGTCCTTGCCTTGGTGCGGGCACTGTTCAACTTCGGTATCAGGACGCTGGATATACCCAACCTGACCAACCCCGCAGCCGGGCTAAAGATGAATCGGGAGGAAAGCCGGGATCGTCGCCTGCACCCCGACGAAATGCCCAAGTTCTTCGAGGCGCTGGCCGCTGAGGAAAACCCCGATATGCGGGATTACGTCATGCTCTCCCTGCTGACCGGGGCGCGTCGCTCCAACGTCCTGGCGATGACCTGGGCAGAGATCAATATGGAGCGCAGGACGTGGACCATCCCCGGCTCCAAGGCCAAGGCTAAGGACAATATCACTGTACCACTGACCACTGCCGCCATTGAGGTGCTACAGGCCCGCGCAGAAGCT
>NZ_JABBDR010000256.1 GCF_018854495.1 Acidithiobacillus ferruginosus | reverse complement strand
TTCCGGACATCGGGTAGGCGCCGCCCTGTGGCGAGGTAACCCCCGTAGCACCGGTACCCGATAGGTTGACGACGCCACCGCCACCGCCGCTGGTATAGGTGCCGCCCCAGTTCACGCCCAGGGACTGTGCCGCATTGGTGGTGACCTGCACGATGCGCGCTTCGATCAATACCTGGGGGACCGGACGATCGATCTTGGCGATCAGGTGTTTGATGTTGGCGATATCCTGGGGGGTATCCCGGACCAGCAGGCTGTTGGTGCGGGTCACTACCGCCACGGAGCCGCGTGGGCCGAGCAGGGAATTACCGATGAGGCTGGAGTTGGGAATACCCAGCGCACTGGCCAATGCGGCATTCTGCGCCGGATTCATTTCGTTGCCGGTCCCTTGGCCGCCGGGTTCCTTGTTCTGGTCGAAACCCTGCAACAGCGAGGCGATCTCTGAGGCTTTGGCATATCTGATCCGGATCAGTTCCGTCTCCAGCGGTTCCAGCTTGCGCTTGCTGGCGTCGGCCTTCAGTTGTGCCTCTTCCTGGCTGGTGATCTGGCTGGCGGGTGCCACCCAGAGAATGTTGCCGATGTGTTTTACCGCCAGCCCCTGAGATTGCAGGATCACCTGGAAGGCCTGTTCCCAGGGCTCATTCTTGAGACGGATGGAAAGGCTGCCGGTCACATTGTTGGAGACGACGATATTCTGATGGGTGAAGTCGGCGATGACCTGCAGGGCATCGCGCACGCTGATGTTTTGGAAGTCCATGCTCAGGCGCGCGCCGGCGTTGGGATTGTCGACGGCCTCAGCGGCTTTGGGATGTACATCGATCAAGGTGCGCTGCCCCAGTTGATAAGCCGAATACTCGTAAGGACCATGAATGGCGAATACCAGGCGGGTGCTTCGCCCCAGGGGATAGCTATCCACATACTGAACCGGGGTGCCGAACTGACTGACGCCAAAGCGGTGAGTATAGCTGGACGGAATGCCCGTGTCTTTGAGTTCGACGACGAGAGCACCGTTCTCGCGGGTGACGTTCATCTGCGGTTGCGGACCGGAGATGGAAAGATCGAGAATGCCGCCGCCGTTTTTGCCACGCTTGAAACTCAGGTCGTTGATTTGGGTGCCTGAAGCGATGGCCGGAGCGGGCGCAGGCAGTGCCGAGTCCGCCGATGCGGGGGCCACGCTGCTGGTGGCGGGCACCGTCGAAGTGCCCGCTGCGGAAGTCGCCGCGTTGCCTTTGTCGGCGACGAGCGCGAGCCGATAACCCTCGGGGGCGGGCTCCATCATGATCGCCTGCGGAGATTTCAGCAGCAGATCGAGGCGGG
>NZ_JABBDR010000255.1 GCF_018854495.1 Acidithiobacillus ferruginosus | reverse complement strand
AATATGTTCGCGGGTCTGGGGCATCGGGCCGTCCGCTGCCGAACACACCAGTATGGCGCCGTCCATCTGCGCCGCTCCAGTAATCATGTTCTTCACATAGTCGGCATGACCCGGACAGTCTACATGGGCATAGTGACGATTCGCGGTCTCGTATTCTACGTGCGAGGTCGCTATCGTGATCCCTCGCGCCCGCTCTTCCGGCGCATTGTCAATCTGATCATAGGCGCGAATCTCACCGCCAAACTTCGCCGACAACACCTTCGTCAGCGCCGCCGTTAATGTGGTCTTGCCATGGTCCACGTGACCAATCGTTCCCACGTTGACATGCGGCTTCGTCCGCTCAAATTTCCCTTTGGACATCAGACACTCCCCAAGAATACCAGACCCAAGAAAGACCCGAAAATATGGAGCCCACAACCGGATTCGAACCGGTGACCTCTTCCTTACCAAGGAAGTGCTCTACCGACTGAGCTATGTGGGCATGAACACTGGAGCGGGTGATGGGAATCGAACCCACACCATCAGCTTGGAAGGCTGAGGTTCTACCGTTGAACTACACCCGCACAAATCAAAACTTGCCATACTGGCGCCTGCGCCAGGCAGGATGCAATAAAAAATGCTTGGTGGAGGGGGGAGGATTCGAACCTCCGAAGGCAGAGCCGTCAGATTTACAGTCTGATCCCTTTGACCGCTCGGGAACCCCTCCCACGATTAGCGGCGCATTGTGCGGCCTGGGTATTTCTTTGTCAAGCGGTGCCGGGGTCCGGCAACTTCCGGAACGCACCATCAACTTGACGAATAATGCGTATTCTGCTCTTTCAGCGCCTTGACATCGTTGCCCATTTACAACATCCTGTAAAGGAGTAAGTGAAGATTTTTTGCCGGGCAGCTTCGCCAGGGCTTGAGAGAGGAGGGTTTTGATAATGGAACATATTAAAGGAATCAAAGGCATCACACTGCTGGTAGCCATCAGCGGGGGGCTTTTTGCCAGTGCAGCCTATGCGGACGGTGGCTATGTGGGTTATGCAATCAATCACGGCGCCAAGCCTGTTGTCACCAGTCGGGGTATCTGCGTGCGTGGCGGGCGTCCGGTAACGGATGGTCCAGTGCCCGTCTATTGTGCGCCCGCGCCGGTCGCCGTGGCAGCTGCGCCGACACCAGCTCCCGTACCTGCCCCCATCGCGCCTGTTGAGCAGACGATCCTGGTGAGCAAACCGATCACCATCACCGGCATCAACTTCAAGTTCGATTCGTACAAGCTGCTGGATCATGACATCCGGGTACTGGACGAAGTGGCGAGTTTTGCCAAAAACCATCCCGAGGCCGTACTCGACGTCAATGGATATTGCAGCAAGGTGGGCACCTACGCATATAATCTTAAACTGTCCAAGTTGCGTGCCCAGAGTGTCGCACAGTACCTGACCCATCACGGGGTAGCGAGTGATCGTATGGTACTGAAGGGTCACTCCTACGACAATCCGGTCGCCACTAACGCTACCCCCCAAGGCCGCTTCCTGAACCAGCGCGTGGAAATCAATTCTAGCATCAAGGTTCAGAAGACCGTTCGGTAATTTCCTTCCAAATATTGCAGATGCGGGCCAGCCAAGGCCCGCTTTTTTTGCGGCGGCCATGGCGGCGCATGGCATCGTTTTCATGATAGACTAGACGCCATGCGACAGTCCTTCCTTCGTTTTGTGCGAACCCTGCATATCACCCGCGTTCTAGTGCGTTATCGCCTGGACGAAGTGCTGTATTTTCTCCCTTTGTTAAAACCATATCAGGCCGTGTTGCGCCTAAACCCCATGACATGGCTCGCGCCACGTCCCCAGGGCTCCTTTGCCGAACGCCTGCGCGAGGCACTGGAAACACTGGGCCCCACCTTTATCAAACTAGGACAGATGCTTTCCACCCGCCGGGATTTGCTTCCCGACTACATTACTCAGGAGCTTGCGAAACTCCAGGATGCAGTACCCCCTTTCCCGTCCAACGTCGCCCGGCAGATCATCGAGGCAGCGCTTGGCAAAACGCTGGATGGGATCTTTTCCCGGTTTGACGATCAGCCTGCCGCGGCGGCGTCCATTGCCCAAGTGCACTTCGGGCAATTGCTGGATGGCCGCGAGGTGGCGATCAAGGTCAGACGCCCGGGGCTGCAATGGATCATCGATCAGGATCTGGCCATCCTTGCACTGCTCGCTGATCTCGCGGAGCGTTACTCTCAGGAAGGGCGGCGCCTGAGGGTGCGCGCCGTTGTCGCAGAATACGCGAAAATCATTCGCGGAGAACTGGATCTGCTACGTGAAGCGGCCAACGCCAGTCAGTTGCGGCGTAATTTTGCTGCAGAACCGGAACTGCTCTATGTGCCGGAAATATACTGGGACTATTGCGCGTCTCCGGTGCTGGTGATGGAGCGCATTTATGGTATCCCCATCGGCCAGCGTGAGGCACTTCATGATGCTGGCATTGATTTTGATCAGCTCTCGCGGCGCGCTGCGGAAATCTTTTTCCGTCAGGTCTTTCGTGACGCGTATTTTCACGCGGACATGCATCCCGGCAATATTTTTATCGACCCCAAGAACGGGCGCTTTATCGCAGTGGATTTTGGCATCATGGGCAGCTTGGATGATGCGAGCCAGCATTACCTTGCAGAAAACATGGTTGCGTTTTTCCGACGCGACTACCGGCGCGTGGCAGAAGCGCATGTGGAAGCCGGATGGGTCCCAGCGGACACCAATGTGCAGGATTTTGAAACCGCCATCCGTGCCATTGCGGAGCCGGTGTTCGAAAAACCGCTGAATGAAATATCCGTTGCCAGCCTGTTGCTGCGGCTCTTTCAGACTACGCGCGCCTTTCATATGCAAACCCAGCCGCAACTCCTGCTGCTCCAAAAAACGCTGGTCAATGTCGAGGGCATCGCCCGTGATTTCAACCCGGCACTCAACATCTGGGAAGTGGCTACACCGCTTCTGACAGAATGGCTCAGTCGTCAGCGCGGTCCGCAGGGTTGGTGGTCCGAGCTGAAACGATACTTCCCCCAGTGGGGATTGGTTCTGCCGGAAATGCCGGTACTCCTCCATAACATCCTGCGCCAGACCCAGCAGGGTGAACTGCCCTTGGTGATCCGTAGCAACGACATCCAGGGTATTCGGCAGGAACTGCACAGTGGTTTGCAAAAACTTACCTATAGCGTCGGCGGCACGTTTATTGTGGTAGGCTTGGGCATTATTGCGGCGCTGGAACACCGGCTGGATAGCCCGATACTTCATTTGCCGGTGTGGGCATGGCTGATTATCCTGCCGACGGCTCTCTGGGCAGGGACCAGATGGGTACGCAACATATTTGTCCGTCGCGACTAAGGTAGGCGGGGGTCCGTTACAACAGATACACCGGGCTAGGGAAAGGAGGGTGTCATGTGGATGGTCGTTTCTTTTTTGATTGCGGCGCTGGCTGTCATTTTCGCGGTTCAGAACGGGGCACCCGCCACCATTCATTTCTTCTCGTGGACATTTGCACAATCCCAGGGGGTGGTCCTGCTTAGTGGTTTTGTCGCCGGGTTTATTGCGAGTATGCTGATTTATCTACCCACACATATCCGTAACAAGCTGAAGATCCGCCGCCATGAACGACGCGAGACCGACCTTGAAGGGCAACTCAACGCGGAACGCGGCAAGCGGGAGTACTTCGAAAAGGAACACGCGGCCGCCATGCGCGTCCAGAAAGGCAACAGCACGGCGACCGGCAACACGGGAAGAAGCGCGGACTGAAGGTGCTCAGTCGCGCGTCATGGTGCAACTACCGTCTTTTCCCTAACAGCAGCCACCTCCCGGTACTCTGGGTGTACTCGCGCTAAAGTCGCTAGGTTACGGCTGGCTTGAACGTTGCCAAGCGCTGCCGCTTTGCGCCACCAGATGCTGGCCTTGCCATAGTCCTGCGGCACCCCCTGCCCCAGGAAATAGAGATTGCCCAGGTTGTACTGAGCGGCGGGAATACCCTGCGCCGCCGCTTTCTCCCACCAGTAAGCTGCTTTGGCTTCATCCTTGTTCACGCCCTGGCCGAAATAATACTGCATGCCAAGGTTGTATTCCGCTTTGGCATAACCATGGAGGGCAGCCTTATTGAACCAATGTGCAGCCAAGCTATAATTTTGCGGAACTCCGTCACCCAAGGCACAACGAGTACCTATCGTATTCTCGAGCCTGGCCGTGGTGAGATCGGCAGAGTGGGCGCCAGCCACATCTTCGGGGGCTACACCGGTTGCGGTATGCGCAGCGGCCCAGGGCGCAGAAAGCGCCAAAAATACTGCCCCACAGACAGCAGGAAGGGATCGTTTACTGAAATCGTGATAATTGCGCATAGAAACTCCTAGCTGATTGCCCATACCTTACAGAAAGCGAGGTTACACCAAAAACCTCGCGGATAACCAGAAGTTTTTGAGGCGCATGCCAGACGGGAATTGCACACTGGCCACAGCCGGCGCGTCCCTCCCCGCGCAGGCGCCGCATATCAGACGCGTCAAGCAGACAAATGAGCGTCGATCCAAGACTCCGCCGCGTACCAGTCTGCCTGACAGTCGCCTCCGACAAAACTGCGCGCCTCGGCAAGATAATAGGCACGTTCGGCAATCATGCGCTGGCGATCCGCAGCAGAGACCTGCGGAGACTTTGAACGTCCGGCAGCCCGGGGCTTCTTGGGCACAGCGACCGCATCCCGCGCCCTCGCGCGAGGCGCCGGCGCCGGCGCCGGCGCCGCCTTGAGATCTGCTGAAACTTCCTTGGGCTTTGTGACCCGTTTTTTAGGTTGCTCTTCCGCCATGGCTACCCTCCTGAACGACATAAAAAAACGCTCTATAAGAAATAGCACACGGTGGCAGAGTTTTCAAAGTCCGGGCAAGACGTCTTATGTGCCGTCAGCGACCGGCCTGCAACATTTCCGCAGACCGCCACCTCTGGGCGAGTTTATCTAGGACGGCATTGACGAAGCGATGGCCTTGCTCACCACCAAAGTCTTTGTCCAGTTCTATGGCTTCATTGATGATCACCCGGTATGGCGTTTGCGGATAGTCCCGCAATTCGCAGGCCGCCAGACGCAGGATCGCCCGTTCGACTTCGCTGACCTCATCGGCCCAGCGACGGTCCTGAACTTCCTCGGCGATGGCAGGGTCCAGCTCGGAGATTGAGGCACAGACCCCCTGCCAGAGGCTCTTAAAGAAAGCGACATCGGCGCCCTGCAGGCGCTCCGGATCGGAGGTAAATTGCAACTCGATCTCGGCACAATGGCCTGGGTTCATCTGCCACTGGTAGAGCGCCTGAACCGCAGCTTGACGCGCCAGACGACGGCGACTGATTTTCATCGAGTGCTGTTCAGATCTGACGCAACAACTGCACCATTTCCAGCGCAGTCATGGCCGCATCGAAGCCCTTGTTGCCCGCTTTGGTTCCGGCGCGCTCAATGGCCTGCTCAATGCTGTCCGTGGTCAGCACTCCAAAAATCACCGGCACTCCCGTGTCCATGGATACCTGGGCCACCCCCTTGGACACTTCGGCTGCGACATAATCAAAATGTGGGGTACCGCCGCGAATCACTGCGCCCAGACAAAGCACGGCGTCATAATTACCGCTACGCGCCAGCTTCTGTGCGATCAGCGGCATCTCATAAGCACCCGGGACATGAACGACATGAAGCTGTTCTTCTTTTGCACCGTGACGGCGCAACGCGTCGATGGCACCCTGCTCCAACTGCTGGGTGATAAAGCTGTTGAAACGGCTGACCAACAGGGCAAAGCGATGCTCACCGGCCTGCAGACTGCCTTCGATATGACGAATCATGACTCATCCTCGGGAACTTCCAGAAAGGGACGCTGGCCGACGATCTCCAGACCGAAGCCGCCGATACCACGGTATTGAAACTGACTGTCGCTGAGGACCACCGCCTGATGCACCCCCAAATCAGAGAGAATCTGGGCGCCGATGCCGAAGGTGCGCAGAACCCGTCCGGCGTCGCCCGCCTGACCAGGCCCCTTGGGCTTTTCAGGCAATGCGGCAATCTCGCGCAGGAGCTCTTCGACACTCTCCTGATGGTGGAGATAGACCAGCACGCCACGACCTTCTGCAGCGATCCGCCGCAAGGCGATGACATTCGGGCTGGCTTCACCGGCGAAGAGATCGTTCAGCGTCTTGCCGACCTGCACCCGCACCAGTACGGGTTCATCACGCGCTTCCAGGTCGCCGAGAACCAGGGCAAAATGCGTTTCACGGGCGACCCAGTCACGATACACGTGGAGTTCGAAGTCGCCACATGGGGTATGCCACGGGCCACTCGCCTCCCGCTGTACGATCCGCTCCCGTTCCAGGCGATAGCGGATCAGGTCGGCAATGGTGCCAATTTTGAGGCCATGTTCCGCAGCATAGGGGAGCAGGTCGGGCAAACGCGCCATTTCGCCATCGGCGTTGAGAATTTCGCAAATGACGCCGGCAGGTTTGCAGCCAGCCAGCCGTGCAAGGTCGACCGCTGCTTCGGTATGACCGGCGCGAACCAGTACGCCCCCGGGTTCTGCGGCCAGGGGGAAAATATGACCGGGCATCACGATATCCTCCGGGCCTGCCTCGTCGGCAATGGCCGCCCGAATCGTCACCGCGCGGTCAGCAGCGGAAATGCCCGTAGTAACACCGCGGGCAGCCTCAATCGAGACCGTGAACGCGGTGCCCAGGCTGGCAGTGTTATGCCCTACCATCTGCGGGAGACGCAGTCGCTCGCAACGCTCGCGGGTGAGCGGCAGGCACACCAGGCCGCGCCCCTGCGAAACCATGAAGTTGATGGCGGCGGGCGTCACAAACTCCGCCGCCATGATCAGGTCACCTTCGTTTTCACGCCCCTCGTCGTCCATCAGAATCACCATCCGGCCGGCAGCGATGTCGGCGATGATCTCCTCTGCGGAACTTATACTGGCACTGCTCATACCGGAAACCCTTTTGCGGCGAGTGAATCGCGATCGATTGCTGATTTTAACCCGGACCCGGGGTCTGTGGCCACCCAGCGTTCCAGATAGCGCGCAATGAGGTCCACCTCCAGATTGACGGACTGCCCCGGCCGCCACTGCGCGGCCGTCGTCTGCGCCAGGGTATGGGGGATGAGATTGAGCATGAACAGGTCGCCTCGGAGCGCGTTGACGGTCAGGCTGATGCCGTCCACGCAGACGCTGCCTTTGGCGGCAACATAGCGTAGCAGGTCCGGAGGTGCGGCGATGGCAAATACCTGCGAGCGTCCCGAGGCGCTCACTTCGCGAATCTTTCCGACACCGTCCACATGGCCAGCGACCAGATGTCCTCCCAGGCGATCTGCCAGTCGCAGAGCTTTTTCCAGATTGACCGGACTGCCCACCTGAAGACGTCCAAGAATGGTTTTATCGAGGGTTTCGCGGGAGACATCGACGGCGAAGGCGTCGCGCTGGACTTCCACCACCGTCAGGCAGGCGCCGGAAACCGCAATACTGTCGCCCAACCCGACGTCTCCGAGATCAAGTCTGCCGGCGGCAACGATCATCCGCAGGTCGCCATCCCGTGCCTGCATCCCGCGAATCTGGCCCAAGGCCTGAATGATACCAGTAAACATCGCCTATCGCTCCTGTGGACGCAATGTCCACTTGATATCGTTGCCCAATCGGGAGCTTTGGATCACCGACCAGCGCGGCACCTCCGCGAGATCCGAATAGGGGCCGGTGGCGAGCACCGGCCGCGCATCCCGCCCGAGCAGCAGCGGTGCCACATAAAGCAGCCATTCGTCGATCAGACCAGCGGCGAACAGGGAAGCAGCGACGCCAGGCCCTGCTTCGACCAGCACCTCGTTGATCTGCCGCTCTGCCAGCATGCTCGTCACTTCCTGCCAGTCCAGTCCCTGTACCGTGCTGCGACAGAACAGCAATTCCGCACCGGCAGCGCACAGCGCCGCCCGGGCGGCAACAGGAGCATCCTGCCGATGAAAAATCCATACCGCACCAGGCGTACCAAAAAGCGCCGCATCCGGCGGCGTGCGCAGATGGCTGTCCACGATGACTTTCACCGGATAGCGCCGCAGGGGAGTTTCCAGGCGTGGTGCCAGGCGCGGATTGTCGGCCAGCACCGTGCCGATGCCGACAAGGATGGCACTGGCGCGCGCCCGCTCCTGCTGCACATCCGCACGCGCCGCCTCCCCCGTCAGCCATTGGCTTTGTCCGTTGGCGAGCGCCACCCGGCCGTCCAGACTCATGGCCTGCTTGAGCCGCATCCAGGGGCGACCATGGCGCATCCGTCGCAAGAATCCAGGATTCAAGGCTTCTGCCGCCGCTTCCAGACAACCCTCCTCAACCGCCACGCCGGCTGCGCGCAAGCGTTCCACGCCGCGCCCCGCCACCAGAGGATTGGGGTCGCGCATGGCAATCACCACCCGCGTGATACCCGCGGCAATCAGCGCATCCGCACAGGGCGGCGTGCGGCCATAGTGACAGCAGGGCTCCAGAGTCACATAAGCCGTAGCGCCGCGCGCAGCAGCACCCGCCTCCTCCAGCGCAAGAACCTCCGCATGCGACTCACCGGCTTGCAGATGAGCACCCCGCCCGATGACGCGGCCGTCTTTGACCAGAACAGCACCAACACAGGGATTGGGGTGCGCGCTGTACAGGCCCTGCTCCGCAAGCACCAGAGCCTCAGCCATGAAGGCAAGATCCTGCTCAGTCGCCACGATTCAGATCGTCTCCCCCGCCGGGGACCTCCGCCTCCTTCATCCGCGCAATCTCCACGCTGAACGCATCGACATCCTCAAAGCGCCGGTAAACAGAGGCAAAACGCACATAGGCGACGGGATCGAGGTCACGCAGGGCCTCCATTACCAGTTCGCCGATGAGGCGCGCCGGGATCTCCCGCTCACCGCGTTCGCGGATACGGCGCTGGATCATCCGCACGGCGGCATCCACCCGCGCGGTGGCTACTGGTCTCTTGCTCAATGCCCGGGTCAGACCCCGCTGGAGCTTGTCTTCATTGAAGGATTCACGCCGCCCGTCGGTCTTGACAACCACAGGCAACGCCAGTTCCGCCCGTTCAAAGGTAGTAAAGCGTTGCGCGCACTGGGGACATTCACGCCGCCGTCGTACACTTCCGCCGTCATCCGCAAGGCGGGAATCCACCACACGGGTATCCGCATAGGCACAGAACGGGCAGTGCACGAATACTCAGCCGTATACCGGGAACTGATGGCAGAGGGCCTTCATATCTGCACGGACCCGCTCAATGACCGCAGTATCGCTGGTCGCATCCAGGACGTCAGCAATGCCGTTACCCAGGCGATGCATTTCGGCCTCGCCAAAACCACGCGTGGTAGCGGCCGGCGTACCAATCCGGATGCCGCTGGTAACCGCCGGAGGGCGGATATCGAAGGGCACGGCATTCTTGTTGACGGTGATATTGGCCTGTCCCAGCGCCTCTTCCGCCTCTTTACCCGTGACTTTCTCGCCCAGGTTCAGCAAGAAGAGATGGTTGTCGGTGCCACCCGAAACCGCGCCATAACCACGCCCGGCCAACACCTTGCTCAGGGTTTGCGCGTTATGAATGACCTGCTGCTGATAGGACTTGAACTCCGGCTGCAGCGCTTCACGGAAGGCGACGGCCTTGGCAGCGATGACATGCATCAGCGGCCCCCCCTGTAAGCCGGGGAAGATCAGGGAGTTCACTTTTTTGGCATATTGCTCCCGGCAGAGGATCAATCCGCCGCGAGGACCGCGCAGGGTTTTGTGGGTGGTGGTGGTGACAAAATCCGCATGGGGCACGGGGCTGGGATGCAGGCCCGTGGCCACAAGGCCGGCGATGTGCGCCATGTCCACCAGCAGGTAGGCGCCGATGCTGCGGGCAATCTCGCCGATGCGGGCGAAGTCGATGACGCGAGAGTAGGCACTGGCACCGGCGACGATCATCTTCGGGCGTTCCCGCTCCGCCTGCTCCGCCATGGCGTCATAATCGATGCGACCGTCTTCCGCGCGCACGCCGTAAGCCGCCACCTGAAAAAGCTTGCCGGACACGTTCACTTTGGCGCCATGGGTCAGGTGGCCGCCATGAGCAAGACTCATGCCCATGATCTTGTCACCGGGCTGGAGCACGGACAAGTAAACAGCCTGATTGGCCTGCGAGCCGGAGTGAGCCTGGACATTGGCATGTTCAGCGCCAAAAATCTCCAGCGCACGGTCCATGGCAAGCTGCTCGGCGATATCGACGTACTCGCAGCCGCCATAGTAGCGTTTACCAGGATAGCCTTCTGCGTATTTGTTGGTCAGCACCGAGCCCTGCGCGGCCATTACCATGGGGCTGGCATAGTTCTCGGAAGCGATGAGCTCGACATGATCCTCCTGGCGCTGGGTTTCTTTGCGCATGGCATCCCAGAGCATGGGGTCAAAATCAGCGATGGTCAGGGTTTTGGAAAACATGGCCGAACTCCTTGGGCTTCAGAAAAAGCAGGCGTAAACACTAATGGATGCACACGGTCACGGCAAGGGTGAAAAATTGGCATAATCCATGAATCTCTTTCATCCGGCACCAGCGCCTCGGACATGCACCGGCTCAGATCTTGATACGCACCGGCTGGGGATGGCCCTGCAAAACGAACTTCGGTGCCGCCTTTTCTTTCTTGCCACGGCGTGGCCGCTGTTTGTCCGCAAAAATATCCTGATAAGCCACATAAATGACCGGTGGCCCAAGCACCCAGACCACCAGTCCGAGCCAAAGCTGAGAGAATGCGGGCATCAGCACATTGCTGATAAGAATGGCGGCCCACAGGGCAATCAGGGGGTCGCGCAACTCCGGTCGGAAAATCAGGGTCAGCGTGGTTTCTACCTCTGACTCCAGCCAGCCATGCCCTTTATGCAGTGCAAGAGCGATACCAAAGAAGGCAGGAGAGAACCAGAAGTAGGGCATGAGCGCCAGATTGGAGAAGCGCTCGCCGAATGCGAACCACCAGCCCCAGAACCCCTGCCCCAAGCCAGACCCGTCATTCCAGGGCATCTGAATTCCCGCGAGGATGGCCCCCATCACTACCGTATCCTGGCCGAACTCGAAGATCATCCCGAATATCGCGAATACCATCCCCCATAAAACGGCCACATGGAGTGCGTGCCGGGTTTGCTGCGGGGTGTATTCCTCTCCCTCACTGCGACCGGCGATGCGCAGACCGACCAACAGTCCAAGCGGTGCCAGCGCGTCCATAAGCCAACCCGGGAAGGGAATGGCGGCGAAGATCAGGGCCCCCGCGGCGAAGGCAAGCCAATGCTTGGGGCGCAGCGCTACCAACTCGGCTCCACCTTCCACCCAGGTCATCATTCGATTCAACCAGTTCCAAGCCAAAGCGCTGCTCCCGGACTAAGGACAAACGGCCTGTGCGCAATTCCTGTACCAGGCCGGTACACAGGGTCAGTTTAGCCAAGAATGGGGGCCATGACAAAACACCTGCACCCGGACCTGTCCGGCACATCTTGTAGCTGGGGGCCGGCGCGATTAGACTCTTTCAGCTCTCCCTATAAATCGAAGTGCATAATGCCAGTAGAGATACCCGTCGATTCCGTTGGACTGGTGACCCCGCAGACTGTGACCTTTTCGGCGCCTCTGGAGCTGGAGTGCGGGCGCTGCCTGCCCGGCTACACCCTCGCCTATGAGACCTACGGCACACTCAATGCGCAGCGGAGCAACGCCATCCTGCTCTGCCATGCCCTTTCTGGCGACCATCACGCAGCCGGCTATCACAGCATGAACGATCGCAAACCCGGCTGGTGGGAACACTTGCTGGGACCGAGAAAGGCCATGGATACGGAACGGTTTTTCTTTGTCTGCGCCAACTTCATCGGCTCCTGCAAGGGGTCCACCGGCCCAGCCAGTACCAATCCGGAAACCGGTGCACCCTGGGGATTGGATTTTCCCATGGTCACCGTGCGCGACTGGGTCAAAACCCAGGCCGAACTGGCAGACTATCTGGGCATTGAACAGTGGGCGGCCGTTGTGGGAGGCAGTCTCGGCGGCATGCAGGTGATGCAGTGGAGCATGGATTATCCGGAACGCCTGCGGCATGCTGTGGTCATCGCCGCCGCACCCAAGCTCACCGCCCAGAACATCGCCTTCAACGAGGTTTGCCGGCAAGCCATCATGACGGATCCGGAGTTTTATAATGGCCGTTATTATGCGCACAACACCAAACCGCGTCGCGGCCTGTCGCTGGCACGCATGATCGGCCATATCACCTATCTCTCCGACAACGCCATGCGTACCAAGTTCGGCCGCGACACCCGTGGCGGCAAGGCTTTCTCCTTCGGCTTTGACGTGGATTTTGAAGTGGAGAGTTATCTGCGTTATCAGGGCTCCAGCTTTGTGGAGCGCTTTGATGCCAACAGCTACCTTTATATCACCAAGGCCCTGGACTATTTTGATCCGGCCAGCACCTGGGGGGGCAATCTGGCCGAGGCCTTTGCCTCCACTCGTGCAAACTTTCTGGTAATTTCCTTCAGTTCAGACTGGCGCTTCTCCCCGGAACGCTCCCGTGAAATCGTGCAAGCCCTGTATACCTGTAACCGGGACGTCAGTTATGCGGAGATCGAGGCGGAGCATGGTCACGATTCTTTCCTGATGCCCATCCCCCAATACGTGGCAGTGCTGGGCACCTATCTGGGGCGGGTTGCCGAAGAGGTCGGCGCATGACCCTGCGTAAGGACCTGGCGATTATCGCCGACTGGATTGCCCCTCGGAGCCGTATCCTCGATCTGGGTTGCGGGGAAGGCGAACTGTTGGCTTACCTGCGCGCTGAAAAAGGTGTGCAGGGCTATGGCGTGGAAATCGAGGAGGCGAGGGTGGTGGCAGCCATACGCCGCGGCATACCGGTGATTCAGCAGGATCTCGATCAAGGTTTGCGTAATTTTGCCGATCAAAGCGTCGATACGGTAGTCCTTTCCCTGACCCTGCAAGCCACAACCTACCCGCGCGAACTGCTGCTGGAGATGCTGCGGGTGGGACGCGAGGTCATCGTCACCTTTCCCAACATGGGGCACTGGCACGCGCGCTGGCAACTGGGTATCTGTGGCCGCATGCCCATGACGGATGTTTTGCCCCATACGTGGTACGATACGCCGAATATCCATCTGTGCACGATCCGTGACTTCGAGTCGCTGTGCCATGATAACGGGATTGCCGTCCATCAGCGGGTCGTGCTGAACGATCTGCGTCGCGAAACCTGGCGCAACCGCCTGTTGCCCAATCTTTTCGGCGAGGTCGCCCTCTATCGTTGCGCTCTGATGGTGCGCTGACCCGCTGCAGGAGAACGCCATGCCACTGGAACTCATCAGCTTTCCCCTCTGCCCTTACGTGCAGCGCTCCGTCATCACCCTGCTCCACAAGCAGGTGGGCTTCACCCTCACCCACATTGATCTGGCGCATAAGCCGGAGTGGTTTCTGGCCCTGTCGCCCCTGGGAAAAGTCCCCTGCCTGAAGATCGATGAACACACCGTACTGTTCGATTCGCAGGTCATCAATGAATATCTGGACGAAACCATCGCCCCCGTGCTGCATCCTGCCGACCCGCTGGAACGGGCGCAGCACCGCGCCTGGATTGCCTTCGGCAGCGAAATACTGGGCGATCAGATGCAGATGATGGTCGCTCAGGGAGAAGAGCGTTTTACCGCCGCCAGTCGTCAGCTTTTTGATAAGCTGGAACGACTGGATAAGGCCATGGGAAACGGCGCATTCTTCGCCGGCGACGATTTCAGCCTGATAGACGCCGCATTGGCCCCCCTGTTCATGCGCATGGAAATCCTCCATGCCCTGCGCCCATTGCCGCGCTGGGAATCCTTGGGCAAACTGCGACGCTTGACGGCATTGCTCATGGAGCTGCCGGAAGTGGCGGGATCGGTGACTGCGGACTTCCCCGATCGTCTGCGCAATTATATCAGTGAGAGAGGCAGTCTGTTTTTACGTACCGCTTGAGCCAACGCCGCACCACAAATTCGATAAAGAACAGGGGAGTAGACCATATGAGCGCGCATCACGAAAACGGGGAACAGAGTCAGGCACTGGTGCCGACCACCCACTTCGGCTACCAGGAAGTGCCCGAGACGGAGAAGGAGCAACTCGTCAGGGGGGTTTTCAGCAACGTCGCCAGCAAATATGACCTGATGAACGATCTCATGTCCCTCGGGGTCCACCGCCTGTGGAAACGCTTTACCGTAGATCTCGCCCGGCCCCGGCCAGGGCAGCGGGTACTGGATCTGGCGGGTGGTACGGGCGATCTGGCTGCCGCCATTTATCCGCGGGTGCGGCCCAACGGCTCCATCGTGGTCTCGGACATCAATCCGGAGATGCTGGCTGTGGGGGAAAGCCGACTGGCTGACAAGGGTATCATCGCGGGAGTGGAGTTTGTCGAGGCCAACGCCGAGGATCTGCCCTTCCCTGACCGCGAATTCGATCTGGTCACCCTGGCTTTCGGCATTCGCAACATGACCCATCCCGAAAGGGCGCTGAAAGAAATTCATCGGGTGCTGAAAACCGGTGGGCGGGTATTGATCCTCGAGTTCTCCCATCCACGCTGGCCCGGTTTGCAGACCATTTACGATATGTACTCCTTCAAGTTGCTGCCGCGAATCGGCGAACTGGTGGCCAAAGACCGTGAGAGCTACCAGTATCTGGTGGAATCCATCCGCCGCTTCCCCGATCAGGAAACCTTCAAGATGATGATGGAAGATGCCGGGCTGGAGCGGGTGGAGGTATTCAACCTCTCCGGCGGGATTGTCGCACTGCATCGCGGGTTCCGGATGGACTAATGAATGCTTTTCATCACCACGCCTAAAAATTCCCTCTTGAGCCCGCCGACATGGCAGGGCATGATGGCGGCAATTTTCGCAGAGGAGTAATGCCCATGACATCGGTCCACAGTCTCGGTTTTCCCCGTATCGGCCACAAGCGCGAGCTGAAGAAGGCGCTGGAAAGCTTCTGGTCCAGGGAAATTGACGAGCAGGAATTGCAGTCCCGCGCCGCCCAGTTACGTGACCGACACTGGCAGATTCAACAGAGCTGCGGCATGGATCTGGTGCCCGTCGGTGATTTCAGCCTTTACGACCACATGCTCGACATGAGCTGCACCCTCGGTGCCATTCCGCCCCGTTACGGCTTCGCCGGCGGTCAGGTCGGTCTGGACACCTTCTTCGCCATGGCCCGCGGTTCTGCCACCCAGCCAGCCATGGAAATGACCAAGTGGTTCGATGCCAACTATCACTTCATCGTCCCCGAGTTCCACGAGGGGATGGATTTCCGCCTCAGCAGCGAGCGTCTTTTTGATCAGGTGAAAGAGGTGCAGGCCTTGGGTCTCCAGGCCAAACCCGTACTGGTCGGCCCCATCACCTACCTGTGGCTGGGCAAGGAAAAAGACCTGAATGCAGAAGCACACCATGAAGCGCAGCATCATCACGATGACAGCGCCTGTCATGGCCATGGCGCCCCGGTCGGGACCGCTTGTTTTGACCGGCTGACCCTGCTGCCCAAGGTCCTGCCGGTTTATGCCGAGATACTCGCGCGTCTGGCGGAAATGGGTGTCGAATGGGTACAGATCGACGAACCCGCCCTCGCCCTCGATCTCCCCCAGGAATGGGTCAAGGCGCTGGAATCCGCATACCAGACACTGCGCCGCGACAAGACGCCCAAGGTGCTGCTGGCGACCTATTTTGATTCCGTCGCCGACCATGCCAACGCACTGAAGGCGCTGCCGGTAGCCGGCGTGCACTTGGATCTGCGCCGTGCGCCGCAGCAATTGAACAGTTTCCTCAGCGACTACCCCGCCGACAAGGTACTCTCCCTTGGCGTCGTCGATGGCCGTAACGTCTGGCGCGCCGATCTGGACGCTGCTCTGGAACTGCTGCAACCCGCTCACCAACAACTCGGTGATCGCCTCTGGGTGGCACCGTCCTGCAGCCTGCTGCACACTCCGGTAGACTTGGAGCAGGAGACCGAGCTGGACGCCGAACTCAAGTCTTGGCTGTCCTTCTCCGTACAAAAACTGGACGAAGTCGCCATCATCGGACGCGCGCTGAATGAAGGTGTCGAGTCGGTGGCACAGGAACTGGCCGCCGCCCGCGCAGCCGTCGCCTCACGCAAAAGCTCGCCACGCATTCACAACCCGGCGGTCGCCCAGCGTCTGGAGGGACTGGGTCAGGATGATGGTCGGCGCAAGAGCCCTTTCCCCACCCGCGAAGCCGCGCAGCGCGCCCGTTTCAAACTGCCTGCCTTCCCCACCACCAGCATCGGTAGTTTCCCGCAGACTCCCGAGATCCGTAAAGCCCGCCTGCAGAATCGCAAGGGTGAGTTGAGTAACGCCGATTATCAGAAAGCCATGGAAGCGGAAATCGCCCTGGTGGTGAAGGAACAGGAACGTCTGGGCATCGATGTACCCGTCCACGGTGAACCGGAACGCAATGACATGGTCGAATACTTTGGTGAGCAGCTCGCCGGTTTCGCCTTTACCCGTCATGGCTGGGTGCAGAGCTATGGTTCACGCTACGTCAAACCGCCGCTGATTTTCGGCGACGTCTCCCGCCCCACTCCGATGACGGTAGCCTGGAGCAAGTACGCCCAGTCTCTCACCCAGCGGCCCATGAAGGGTATGCTCACGGGTCCGGTGACCATCCTGCAATGGTCTTTCGTCCGCGATGACCAACCCCGGGAACGTACCGCACTGCAGATCGCCCTGGCCATCCGTGATGAGGTCAGGGACCTGATCGACGCAGGCATCGGCATCATCCAGATCGACGAACCGGCCTACCGTGAGGGTTTGCCCCTCAAGCGCAAGGATTGGGGCCACTACCTCGAGTGGGCCTCCCGCGCCTTCCGGATTTCGGCGCAGATCGCCCCCGATGACGTCCAGATTCACACACACATGTGTTACTCGGAGTTCAACGACATTTTGCCCGCCATTGCGGCCATGGATGCCGACGTCATCACCATCGAGACTTCCCGTTCGCAGATGGAGCTGCTGGATGCCTTCGCAACCTTCAACTACCCCAACGAAATCGGACCGGGCGTCTACGACATCCACTCCCCACGCGTCCCCAGCGTCGAAGAGATGGTGGGTCTGATGGAGAAGGCGGTTAAAGTGGTTCCCGCCGAGCGCCTCTGGATCAATCCCGACTGTGGTCTGAAAACCCGCAAGTGGGCGGAAGTCACCCCGGCACTGGAGAATATGGTCGAGGCGGCCCGCCAGGTTCGCGCCCGGCATGGTTGACATCCTCCTCTGAAGCCATGAAGAAGCCCTCTTTTTCCGAGGGCTTTTTTTATGACCATTCCAGACTATCATTAACTAAGCATATGGTTATTGAACCTTGTTGACAGCGTCAGGGTCCAAGCTGCGCTTTCGTCTGAATTTCAACCGGTAACGAGGGAGTGACAACCATGAAAAACGACGTGACCGATGCCATGATCAACGGCTTCAAGGCGTTCCACCGTACCTAATTATGATGAGCGGCCCGACCTTTTCGATTCCCTCGTGGGGAAAGGGCAAAGCCCGAAAGTCATGCTGATAGGCTGCTCCGATTCCCGGGTCACCCCCACAGCCCTCTACGGCAGCGAGCCCGGAGACATTTTTGTAGTGCGCAACATCGCCAATCTCGTGCCCCCGGCGGAGCAGGACGGCCATCTCCATGGTACCAGTGCTGCAGTGGAATTCGCGGTCAGCCACCTGGAAGTCGAACATATCATCATCAACGGCCACTCACACTGCGGCGGCATAAATGCGCTGCTTCACGGTACCGACGGCAAATATGTCGGCCCCTGGGTGGACATTGCCAAAGACGCCCGGTCCGACGTGCTGCGGGAGTACGCCGACGCCAGCCCGGAAGAACAGGCACGTGCACTGGAAAAAGCCAGCATTCTGATTTCTCTCGAAAACCTGCTGACCTTCGACAGTGTGCGCCGCCGCGTGGTGCGGGGTGAGTTGCAGTTGCATGGCTGGTACTTCGACATGGAAGAAGGCACTCTCCTCCACTATCGTGCGGAGAAACATCAGTTCGAGCAGTTGGCCTGAGGACACCATATGGAAAACAGCGTCAATCTTTCGCCATTCAAAAATCTGCGCGCGGATGTGCCCGCTGCCGTGGTCGTCGCCCTGGTAGCAATGCCGCTCTGCCTCGGCGTAGCCTTGGCGTCAGGGACACCGCTGATCGCCGGACTGATTGCCGGTGTTATGGGCGGCCTACTGGTCCCCTTGTTCAGCCGTTCGCAACTGGCCGTCAGCGGTCCGACGCCCGCCATCGTCGCCACGGTACTCCTCGCCATGCAGACTTTGCCGAGTTTCTCCGCCTTCCTGCTGGCGGTAGTCATCGCCGGGGGCATCCAGATGGTTCTGGGTGCCATCCGTGCCGGCGTCGTCGCATATTTTTTTCCCTCCGCGGTCATTCAGGGCATTCTTTCGGCGATCGGCATCATCATCATCCTCAAACAGTTTCCTTATGCCATCGGTTTTGACCTGGGCGAATTTGGCAGTCAGGATTTCATTGGTGCCCATGGCGAGAACACCTTCACCGGTGTCATCGCTGCCCTCGCCCACCTGGAATGGGGCGCACTGCTGGTCAGCGTACTTGCCCTTTCCATTCTCATCACTTGGGACAAGGTGGCGGTACTGCGTAAACAGACCTGGCTGTCGGGACCACTTATGGCGGTGATCTTGGGCACCCTGCTCAACACACTATTCCTTCACGCCGTTCCGGGTCTGGCCGTCAGCGGTCATAACCTGGTCAACCTGC